>JAFIET010000105.1 GCA_020832405.1 Balneolales bacterium | reverse complement strand
TTTCGGGTTTCGGGTTAAAAGTATTGGCAAAAACCAGCCCTTCCAGGTTCGTGCTTAAATTAAAAATAATTTGTTAGTTCCAGGCAGGAGTTGAGCAGCGATGGTTAACCGCGATGGGCGCAAAGGATGTCGCAAAGTGCGCAAAAGCTCCCGCTCGTTTCGCGTTCCTTTGCGTTGCCCTTCGTGTCCCTTGCGTTCAAAAACGAAGGTTTGATTTACCGCAAAATTCGCACAGGGTTAGTTCTTCATCAGCTTTACAGCTGCCGTCAGAAATCCCCCGCATATCACCTCATGCAAAATCTCATCAATTCTGCTATTTTAAGCGACCATCCCCAAAAACATACTCCCGGAAAATTTCACCTGTATTCCGCCCATGCACCGCTGCAGCCTGATCATCCTTTTACTCACTCTCCTTGGCGGTTTCGCCCTAACCTCAGCAGATAAAGCCACTGCCCGGCAAAACGACGGAGCCGGACTGCAGGCATCTTTCCGGACTTCCCTCGCGGGCAGTACTTCCGAACTCCCCTTTTGGCTGTATGCCAACCGCTACGGTGAACTCGAAGCAGGCTCCGCTGCCGCCGGCCTCAGCCTGCTCTCCGCAAGCTACCGGCTTGGCGGGCCGCAGCAGCGCTTCCTGCTCGAAACCGGTGCCGGTATCGCCCTTAGGGCCGCCGACACCCGCAACTCGGCCCACTTTCAGACCCTCTACCTGCGGGCCGAATACGGCATCTTCCGCCTCGAAGCAGGCCGGTTTTACGACGATGCCGAAATGACGCTCCCCCATCTCACTTCCGGCTCCATGATCGTGAGCCGCAACGCCACCCCCGTACCCCGTATTCAGCTCTCAACCCGCGATTTCATTAATATCCCCTTCACGGCCGGGCATGTTCAGTTTCGCGGGCGCTACAGCGACGGTCAGCTCGAAAGCAGCCGGTACGTGAGCAACGCGCTGCTGCATCAGAAAATGGCGCACCTCAAATTCAATATCTGGCGCTTCGAAATCATGACCGGCTTCATCCATAATGTAGTATGGGCCGGCACAGATCCGGAGCGCGGAAAACTCCCCCGCTCCTTTTCCGATTACATGCGGGTCGTTACCGGCCGCTCAGCCGATCCGGAAAGCTCTGCTTCTGTATCAGAACAAATAAACCGCCTCGGCAACGGCGTAGCCGCTTACGACGGTTCTATGATTGTGCATCTTAACGGCGCGCAGCTTATCGCCTACCGGCAGATTTACCTGGAAGACACCGTTTCCCTGCGCCTGCGCAGCTATATGGACGGCCTCTACGGTCTTGGCTTTCAGCACATCCAATGGTTCACATGGCTCAATACGCTCATCCTCGAATACGTGAACACCATCCGGCAGGACTCCCTGCCCGGTATGCCGCCCGGCAGAGCGCGATACTACAATCACGGCAATTACTACAGCGGCTGGACCTATCAGGGCAATGTGCTCGGCAACCCGCTGCTCACCATCGACCCGGAGCGCGAACGCTACCCTGTTTTCAACAATATGATTATCGGATGGCATCTTGGTATGGACGGTCAGCTGAGCGATCAGCTTTCATGGCAGTTTTTGGGCACCTTCACCCGAAACTACGGCAACTGTAACGATGACCTGCTGATCTCCGGCAACCTGTGCAGCGTAACCACAACCGGCCGCAACCCACGCCCCGGCTCCGAAGCCCGCCCCCGCTCGGAAGTCCGCCGCGATCAGTACTCCTTCGCCTTTTCCGGCAGCTACACCTTCGAACAAATGCCCGCTCTCAGCACACAGGCTACCCTCGCCATCGATACCGGCGCCTTCCTCGGAAACCGACTCGGCCTTGAAATCTCCCTCCTCTACCGCCTCTGAGATAACCAAAACAGGAATCACAGGGCCCCGAAACCTAAAGACCGCAGATCGCGGAACAGCTCACTCAGAAAACACGTGATCTAAAAAAAGATATCCCTCATCAGGCTTTTATAGCCGTAACTTCTGCTGTAACCGCCTTCAAAATAGTATTTCAGGGAATGAACCGTTCTCGGTAACAGGCTGAGGGCTTTCAGGTCCCGGCGGAAGGATATATCCTGAAGGTGCTGCGAAACAGCTTCGCGAAGCTGCTGCTGAACAGCGGTTTGGCTTTCTGTATTTTCAATTGACAGGAGAAATCTTTTCAGGAGTTCGGTTTTAAAGGGATCCTGTGAGGATTCTTTCTTAACAACCTTCAGATAGTAGCTTAACCTGCTTATTTTTTCTGTCGGTTTATATAAAAGTACCGATAAGTTTGCTCCGTGCCTTCGGTAATGCTGCAGCACGCTGTCATGTATAAGCCTCGCATGGAGCAGGTTAGCCAGCCTGATTATCCAGCTGTCGTGTGAAGGATACCCACGGGGAACAGGCAGCACGGCATCAAGAAAACATTTTTTTATTGATGAAGAGCATCCCATTATATAAAAATTGGGTGACAGTCCCAAACGTCGGATCTGCTGTAGCTTCGTAAGCCCAAAAGATTCAAGCCTTTCATTAACCAGCATAGCATCATTCATCACTACATACACAGATGGGTTCTGCTCATGGAGCAGCAGGTGTGTTTCAATCTTATTCTTAAACCAGACGTCATCCTGATCACACAAAAAAACGATATCCCCGCTGCAGTGCGATAGGGCGTTGTTGAAATTCTCCACATAACCCAACCGCTCTTTGTTGATATAAAGCTCTATCGGAATATCGGTTTTGCTTCGGAAATCACTGATTATAGTTGTCGTATCATCCGTTGAATGATCATCGCTGATGATGATTTCACAGGGTTTCAGCGTCTGAGTGATCAGGCTCTGAAGCTGATCTTCAATAAATCTTGCGCCATTGTACGTAGCTAATGCCACAGAAATACGCGTATTCGTTTTCACTACATTTCCCGGAATCATGCAAATACTAATATAAGGTGCCTTTACTCATGCCGCAGCTGCGGGCCGGATGCTAACCTTTCCATAATAAGGTTTTGATACTGTAAAGCTTGAAGGAATATCAGATACCGCTAACTCTACACTTGTAGCCCGTTCAGACATTCTTTTTTACATAAGCCCCTGTCAATAATTATTTTGATTTCACTTACAACCATACCGCAACACAATATACCATTCTGCCCAAGAATGACAATTGCCATGTGCCCGTATATTTAAGAAAGCGGTTGTCTAAAAAGTCCCCCCCGCTTTTATTCGTCAGCTAAGCGGCGCGCATGGTGTTGTACCTGAACCGCGCAAGATATCAGCGCGTACCTGTGCCGCAGTACCAGGCATACATCCGCTCAAGGCCTTCCTGCAGCGCTACGCTGTGTTTCCAGCCGAGCTGATGCAGCCTTGAGGGGTCCGTGAGCTTACGCAAAGTGCCGTCAGGTTTGCTTGTATTGAAAGTGAGCGTGCCCGAAAACCCTACGGTTTCCTGTACCAGCTGTGCCAGCTTTTTGATGCTCACATCTGTTCCGGTTCCGATGTTCAGGTGCACATTCCGCACTTCCTTCGGCTTGCCGTTTATGGCCACAATGTCATCAAAATCTACGTTCTGCATCACAAAAACACAGGCATCGGCCATGTCCTCGCTCCAGAGAAACTCCCGCCGGGGAGAGCCCGTACCCCAGATTTCCACCGAAACCATGCCGTCTTCGCTCCGGCTCACCCCGTTTGCAGCAAGTAAGCGCAGCAGTTTTGCTTCCTCTGCACTGCCGTCGGTACCGCCAACCGGACGGCGGTTCAGGTCCTCCCGAATGCCGTCCCAGTCGTCATTTTCAAGACAGGCAGCGAGATGCATCTTCCGCACCAAAGCCGGCAGCACATGACTCTTCTCGAGGTCGAAGTTATCATTCGGCCCGTAGAGGTTGGTTGGCATCACCGAAATAAAGTTGGTACCGTACTGCAGGTTGTAGCTCTCACACAGCTTTATGCCCGCAATTTTGGCAATCGCATAAGGTTCGTTGGTGTACTCCAGAGGCGCCGTAAGCAGGTATTCTTCCTTAATCGGCTGCGGACACTCCCGCGGATAAATGCAGGTACTGCCCAGAAAAAGCAGCTTTTTGACCCCGAAAACCCGGGCTGCTTCAATCACGTTGCTCTGAATCATCAGATTGTCATAGATAAACTCACCCCGGTAGGTGTTGTTGGCCACAATGCCGCCTACTTTCGCCGCCGCAAGGAAAACGTACTCGGGGCTGTACTCATAAAAGAAGGCCTCAACGGCTTTTTTATCCCGCAGGTCAAGCTGCGAGGAGGAGCGCGTCAGAATATTTTCATAGCCTTTGCTTGCAAGGTTCCAGAGGATGGCCGAACCGACCAGACCGTTATGGCCGGCGATGTAAATTTTCGCATTCTTATCCATGCGCAGAATTGATTTAAAAAATGGGTGGATGATTGAGTTGTGACGTTCACAGCCTGCTTAAGCCGTATTGGATATCTTTCTCTGATGATGTGCTTGAAAACAGACAACCACGGTTTAGGCACGCATATACCGGCATGATGCCCCTGCCGGCTAAAGGTAGCGCTGCCTGCGCTAAAGGTAAACCCTCATAACAAAATTTACAGCTCTTGCCGGTACCTGCCGGAAACCGCTTTCGCTGCACTCATTTGCGGGTGCCCTTCTCCATAATCGCCTCTATCTTCGCCTTGTATGGCTCCGGGCTATGCTTCTCCTGAATTTCCCAAATGAGCTGTGCATGAAGCTGCTGCCAGAGCTTTTCGCCCCTGTACAGCCTGATAACGCCGGCAGCGAAGGTTTTGGGATCGGCTTCACAAACGAGGGCCTGTTTTTCCGTTTCCCAGCCCAATTGCCCGGCAAGCAGCGGTGTGATCACTGCTGGCAGCCCGTGTGCCGCCGCATGGTGCACCTTGTACGGAATACCCGCCGCAAAGCGGGTTGGGGCCACAAACACCCGCGATTGCCCGAAGAGCGTGTCGAGCGCCGGCTCTTCCAGCCTGCCGTGAAAAATCACCCCTTCTTCAGCGGATAAGTCCGCCAGTGAAGCCGCCTTGCGCGAACCGGCCAGATGCAGCTGCACACCCGGCAGCTGCCTGCGAATTTCCGGAAATACTTCCCGCACGAACCAGATCACCGAATCCGCATTCGGACTGTTGTCGAAATCCATGTTGCCTGTAAACAGCAGACCCGAACGGGCCCCGAACGCCGGTGTGCCGGCCTTTGATTCCAAAGCATGGCCCAGCACCTGCACCTGATGTATGCCGTGCTGCCGGAAAACGGCTGCATCCTGCTCAGAAACCACAATAACCTGATCGGCAATCCGGCTCAGGCTTAGTTCCTCTTTCAGAAGATCCTGTTCTGTTTCCGTCGGGGACGTAGCAGGCAGTTTGAGTATCCGTTCCTTCAGGGCATTTCGGGCGGCAAAGATGGCTTCACAATCATAGATGATCCGAATGGTATCGGCAAACGGCCTCAGCAGCGTGTGCAGCCGGCGCATGTTATCGGGCCGGCTTATCCAGATAGTATCATAGTAGCCCTGCCTGCTGTGAAGCAGGTCTCCAAGGCCGTAGAGTCCCGCACCGGAAAGCACTTCAATTTCAGGGCGAATATCGCTGTAGCAGTATGTGCGGTCTTCGCGCTGCGGGTACATGAGGGGGAGAAAAGACACGCGGTAACCCAGCTCGGCCAGCGTGTTTAAAATGTAGTTGGCGCGCGGTGCCCCGCTGCCGAGATGCCGGTGCGGCACCCGGTCATCCACAAATAAAATACTTCCCTTAGTACGGGTATGAGTACGGGCACCGGCACCAAAACGAGCGTGCAGCAGCCAGGCCGCATCCGTCGGAAAATGATGCCGGAGCCGCTCAAAGTGCTTCTCCCGGAATTTTTGCTGATTGGCTTTCTGAAGCTGAATGGCGCTGTGCGAACTTCCGCTGCCAAACTCTACATGGCTGATTTGCACAAAGGGATTGTAAATCACCCGGTGACCCTTCTCCCACAGCCACATACAGTAGTCGGTTTCTTCGTAATAGGCGGGCTCAAAGCGGCTTTCGAAGCCGCCGTGTGCGCGGATCAGCGCGGTCGGAGTAAGCAGGAAGGCACCGGAGCAGTAATCCGTGCTTCGCATAAAATTGTACTCAGGAGCCTCCGGAGAGGCGCCGCGACCGTAGCTGCGGCAGCTGCCGTCCTGATAAATGATGTTGCCCGCTTCCTGCAAACGCCCGTCGTAGTTCACGATCTTTGCCCCGACCGCCCCGCAGTCGGGGTAGCGGCTGAACACCCGGAGCGCTTCTGTGAGCGCGTGTTCATGAATTTCCGTATCGTTGTTCAGAAACAGCACATAGGGCGCCCGTACCAGCTGCAGCGCCTGATTGCAGGCCCGCACAAAATGCAGGTTTTCGGTATTGCGGATGATATCGGCGCCCTTCACCCGATTCAGGAGTGCAGGGGTTGCATCGGTTGAGGCATTGTCGGCAAGGATGAGCTGCAGCGGCACATTGGCATGCTGCTGTAGCGAGCGAAGGCAGGCAAAGGTGAAGCCGGCCTTGTTGTGCAGCACCAGAATCACTGCAATCTGCGGGCTTTCCGAGGCAAGCTCAATTTCTTCACCGTTGTTTAAGAAGGCATTCAGCTCCCGGGTTTTCTCTTGCAGCCACTTTTCAGCATCAAATGCCTGCGCTACAAAACCGGCTTCCCGAATCGAGCGGCCTTCGCTGCGGCCGTATTTAAGGTAGTGCAGCAGCGGATTGATGCCGGGTTTGTCAAGATCGGGGTATTGCTTTAAATACCAGCGCGAATCGAAGGCGGCGGATGGGTTCCGGCCCTCCCTGCCACCGTACCGCAAATAATGCAGTGCCGGATCCGTGCCCGTAGCATCCACCACCGGATTTTGTGCCCGGTAGAAGGCTTCATCAAAAAGTGCACTTTCCCGGAGCAGACGCAGATCTTCTTCCAGCGGGTCTGGTTTTTTCTTTCGGAAAAGCCTCCCGGGATGCAGCAGCCCCTTTACGACCGCGGCTATCCGGCTGCCGGTCTGATATTCCCGCGATTTCATCAGGCGGTTTTTTTCGGTCAGCAGCTCCGTGATTTCATCTTCGAGCACCGTCTGATAAGCTTCTTTTTCACGCAGGGCTTCGGTCAGTTCCCGCTTGCGCTGCAAAAGCAGGGTTGTTTTGCCTGTGTGCCATTTGCTGCGGATCATCTGCAGAAAGGCTGACTGTTTCAGGCTTTCTGCATCATTGTGTACCCCCGAAACATTGCTGTTGCGGTAGATGCCCACACGGTGATTTACAAAAATGAAATCAGACAGCCCGGAAAGCTGCAGGAGGAAGTCCCAATCCTCATAAATCAGAAAGGACTCATCAAAACGGCAGCCTTTGACGAGTGCTTCGGAGCGGATGAGCAGCGCGTTGATTGGGATGAAGTTTTCCTCAAGCAGCTGCACCGCATCGTAGGTCCTGCTGTACAGCAGCTCGGTTTCGCCTGACGGATTTACCCGCTCTACTGTGCCGTAAACGGCGAGAGCCGCACTTCCAGCCAGGGTTTCCGCGAGTGTTTCGAGGGCATCGGGCAGCAGCAGATCGTCTTCATCCAGAAAAGAAAAATAGCGGCCGCGTACCGCATCAAGGCCGGCATTGGCGGCCTGCGGTCGGCTGAGCGGCTGCCTGCGGGTGATGTACTTTAGAGGGAAGGGTCCGCAACCCTTTCGGTCCCGCTGTGCGCCGTTTCCGGCTGCATCCACCAGAATTACCTCGATAGTAGGGTAGCTTTGCGCGGCGACCGAATCGAGGGCATTTTCCAGATCGGCCGAATCCATGGTTCTGATGATGACCGAGATCAGCGGCCAGCGCTCAAATACCGGTGTCTGACCCAACCCATGCATCCCTGTTTGATGCTTGTCTGCTGAATAATTTCCTGCCCCCTCGTGATCTTCGGATTTTGCAGCCCCCCGCAGCACATCCGCTTCTTCCGTTTTTTTCGCAGCTTTCAGGGATGTGCTGCTAACCAGATCAAATGCCTCTGCATACTTCACCTTTTTGCCGAGGCTATAGCTGCGGAAAGCGTGCAGTCCCCGAATCTGTTCGGCATAATTTTGCACCGCGAGCTGACTTTCAAAACAGGCCACGGCCTTTTCCAGCAGCGGCTGACAGGCCGTGATGTCCGTAAACAAATTGGGTCGGAGCGGCTGCCCCACTTCGTAATACACAATGCTGAGCACAGCTTCGTACCGCCGTGCCGCTTCCGTACCGGCTTCATAAAGGGCGAGGTGATCGGGATGCACTTCTGCCCGGGAAGGCAGGTACAGGTTCTTAGGCTGCTCCTGCCGCAAAATACCCAGCAGGGTTTGGATGAAGGCCTCATCAGCCTGAAGACCGCGGTCGGGGTAGTTCAGAAATACGGGCGCGGGCAGGTCCAGCAACGAGGCCGCTGCACGGGACTCCCCCCGCCTCAGTTCCGCATACGCAGCTGCTGAGGCGTAATCCGAAGCATTAGCGGCAGCGGCGCCGTCGGTGAGAATTACCACCTGCACCTCATCGCCCTGTGCCCTGTGCAGCATCAGGCTGCCGCCACAGCCGAAGATTTCATCATCGGGGTGCGGGGCCAAAACCAGCGTCTTGCCTGCCGGCGGCCCTGCAGCCTCAATGGGGATACGCTCAGATTCCTGCCGGCTCATTTCAGTTCATCCCCGTTTTTGGGTATGAGTGCCGCCTCCCGCAGAATACCGGTATGGATGTTACGAAACCCCAGCATAAATACCGGGGCATGCAGCAGGCCCCTGAGGCCGTAACGCCTTGCGCTATCAAAATCCGGCTGTACGGCCTTTAAAATCCCGTATTGCTTCTTTAAATAGGCCAAAGCCCCGAAAACGCCCCAAATTCCTGCCAGATCGTAGTGCATCAGCAGCATGTTGCGGACAATAAAATAGTAGCGCCAGGGCTTGTGGAAAATCGAAACGCCCCCCTCAGTCCCCGAAAGTGCCCTGCCCAGCCCGTGCGCCATCCTTGCCTGAGAAACCCACAGCATAAGTGCCCCTTTTTGGTGCAGCCTGAGATGAAAATCATGGTCCGAATAATCGATAAAAAAATCATCGGTGAAGCGTGTGCCGTCTGCCTGCGGCACATGGTACAGACTGCCGGAACTGATGGAGGAATGCACTTCTGTAAAGGTCACTTCCGGTGCCTCCGGGAACACGGCATCGCGCACGCCGGTGCCGGTCCATAATACCGGCACAAGTTTAAAATCGGGATGACCGGCCAGGCTGATATCCGGAAACAATACGGCCGGTATTTGCCCTTTTTCCGCTGAAGTGCGGGCACAGGCCAGCAGTTGTTCCAGACAATCTGGCTCGCAGCAGCTGTCCTGATCAAAAATCCAGACCCAGTCGTAGCCGCCCGCGGCGGCTTTGCGCATAATCAGATTGTGTGCTGCGGGCAAGCCGACATTTTTGATCATGAAGTGCACCTCGGTATCGGGCAGCCCCGGCACATCGAGCTGCTGAAGGGTGCTGTCGGTTGAGGCATTATCCACAACGAGGCAGGCGTCAACCGGCTTTGTTTGCCAGGCTACGGAAGCCAGCGTTTGGCGTATGCTGCCGGCGCCGTTGTGGGTCACAAATGCTGCAAGCACTTTCCC
>JAFIET010000104.1 GCA_020832405.1 Balneolales bacterium | reverse complement strand
ACCTGCGACCCTCTGCTCCCAAAGCAGATGCGCTACCGGGCTGCGCTACGCCCCGTTTGTTTTTTGCAAAGAATTCAAATATAAGAGCAAATTAGTCTGAAAGCAAGTATTGCTTTGTAATTGGCTTAATTTATCAGTCCGGAAGGATCAGTTCTTCGCCTTCAAGTTCCTGTAAAATTTGGAAATAGATGCGAATAAGCTGCTGGTAATCTTCGCTGAAACGGCTCTGATTCGGATCCTGCAGGCGCCGGCGGATTTCACGTTCAAGCTCTTCAAGCGTCATTTCCGGTGGCTCTGAAAGCTCGATATCCTCCGCTGAAATGCCACGTCGTTCTTCGCTTTCTTCCCTCTGATCGAATGCCCGCTGGGTTTCGAGCATACGCGAAAGGATGTTTTGCTGCCTCTCGACCAGAATTTTGTCGGTGTTGCCGCCGCGCAGGTCGTTGATGGTGTCTTCCATTTCTTCGAGCATGCGCTCGAACTCACTCAGCAATCGGTCGCCGGGCCGCAGTGCACCGCGTCGCTGCATTTCTTCGAGCTGCCGCCGGATTTCGTTCTGCTGCTGCGCCATCTGATCAAGCCGCTCCATGTGCTCTTGCGTGAGCCGGTCGCCGGCAACATCGTTGATGAAGTCCTGAATTTGCTGATTCAGCTGCTGTTGCTGCTCGCCCGTCTGCTCCATTTGCTGCATCATCTGTTCTGCCGACATTCCGCCGCCCCCGCCTTCTCCGTCGCCGTCCATATCAAGCTGATCCAGTAAATCGGCAATCATGCCAGTGAGCTGATTGAGGCCGCCCAGCGCCATTCGCTCGGCTGTAGTAGCCTGATTCCTGTTGCGCTCACGCAGGTAATCGACGCTCTGCCCGAGTACACGTTCAACATTCAGGCGATGCTCAAGCGCCGCATTGGTGAAGCTCGGAATTTCTTTGGCCACCTGATACAGGGAGTCCACTACAATTGCGAAATTGGCCGAAATGTTGCGCTGCGAGCGCGCCTGCTGCACAAAGGCGATGCTGTTGGCTTCAAGCTGCAGGGTTTCGAGGTTTTGGTCTTCCTGTGCTTCTGAAAGCGTTAGCATGCTCTGGAAGATGGATTTCAGGGCGGCAATATTTACGTTAATGCGCTCCTGATTCATTTGGGAGCGGGCCTGTGCCATATTCTCACTCATCTGTCTGAGCTGATCCCGGATCTGCTCCTGCTGCTCTCTGCTTTCCTGCGGGCTTCCGTCGGGCGAACCGAGCTGCTCAATATTTTCCTCAATTTGCTCCTGAACCTGCTGCATTTGCTGCTGCATCTGTTCGGAAAGTTCTTCCATGCGGGCCTGTTGCCGGTTGGGGGCCTGTTCGGCCATGCGCTCCATTTTCTCCTGAAGCTTGTCGAGTTCCTCCTGAATGGCCTGCTGCTGTTGCTGCTGTGCCTCACTATCATCCATTTCCATGAGCCGTTCTTCCTGCTGTGCGAGGTCTTCAAGCAGGGCAGCGGCACGGTCGAGGTCAGCGTTCAGGCGCAGCTGTTTGAACAGTTCAACTGTACGCTCAAGCCGCTCCTGATAATTGCGCTCATTAAACTCAAGGTTTTCAAGGGCTTCACGCATCTGCTGCTGATCCATGTTCTGTATGCTTTCCTGAAGCTTTTGCATCATCTCCAGAATCGCGGGGTCGTCGATTTCATCCATCAGCCGCTGAAGCTCTTCGTACAGCCGGCGGGTATCTTCACTGATTACGTTATCCTGCATAATTTCATCCCGCATGCGCTCAAACTCTTGCTGAAGCTGACGTACCTGCTCGGATACTTCCTCCTGCCGGCTCATCATCTCTTCGGTCATGCGCTCCTGTTCCCAGGTTTCGTCGGGGTTTTGGATGATGTTTTCCCGAAGCTGCTGAAGGTCTTCCCGGGCTTGTTCCTGCTGCCGGCTGAGGTCTTCGAGGCGCTGTTGCAGGTCATCTTCCTGCTCTTCCTGCTGCAACAGGCTTTCCGCGAGCGATGCCGCCCGGATAATATTTCGCCCCGAAACGGCCGATTTTGGTCCGTTAATTTCATCATTATCAAAAACTTCAATCCAGTAAACAACCTCATCGGCCGATTGCAGGTTCAGGCTGCTGAGGTCCCAGTCGTAGCTGAGGTTGGCCGAAGCCGGTGCGGTTCCGGAGATGCGGATAGATCCGCTGCGGGTCTGGTCGCTGAAGCCTTCCCGCACTTCGTAGCGCAGGTGCATGGCGGTAAAGCCGTAATCGTCGCGGGCTTCTACACGCAGGGTAACTTCGCGGGGGTTCAGCTTCTGCACCACGGCTTCCGGCTGTGTGATGCGCACCGTAGGGTGCTGATCGCGGATTACGCGAAGGCTGAAGCTGAACGGATTGCGGTTTTCGAGCCCGTCGGCATCCTGAAGCGTGAAGCGGAGGGTGTCAGGCTGAAGCACCTGCATGGTATGAGTGTAGCGGGTTGGGTCTGCTGTATCAGCTATGGTAAGTGTTGCTGAAACATCGGTTGAATCAGCCGGATTTGCGCGATGGATCAGGGCCTGCTCAAGCTGTTTGTTCGCCTTGCCTTCGAGTTCGAGTACGGAGCCTTCAGCCAGCTCTATCCGGGTAAAGGGGTAGGTGAAACGGGCCGGTTCAAGCCTGGTGTAGGAGGGAGGCACAACCCGCGCCACAAGTTCGCGGAATCGCGGAATCTGTGAAACGGTGAGTTTGTATGATGGGGTCTCGAAGCCATCCATCTGAATGCGGTACTCGGAATCCTCGAAAATTTCCTGTGGCGGGGATACAAAACGACCGGGAGAAGTCATTTCAAGCGGGATGTTCCGGAAGCGTTCTTCCACGCGGGTTCGGAGCATCATCCCCACAGCCTCAGGCCGGTCGCCCTCGAAATCGACCTGAACAAAGAAACGCCCGCCCTGCTCGATGGTTGTTGTACCGGGCTGTACCGTGAAAACATAAGGGTTTGGTTTTTCAAAAACACTCAAGAAGGCCAATGAACGTGTGCCAACTCCTTCGTTGAAACCCGCGAAAATCAGATTAATCAGCAAAAGGCCGGTGAAAATTAGGGAGCTGCGCCTGAATATGACGGCCGCAGGTGTTGCAGCCTGCCAGCGGGTGAGCCGGAGTTTTGCTGTATCAGCCGGGTTGGAATCAATTTTGCTGAGGCTTGCAAGGTTTTGGGCCACCGCTGCCTCACGCAGGCTCGGGGAGGTACCGGCTTCCTGCTTTTCAAGATCAAGCAGGTAGCGGAGTTCCTGCAGGCCGGTATTTTTCGTGAGCCTTCGGTTAAATGAAACGCGATCAGGGGGTGGCAGTTTTTGGAGCAGCAGCCAGGAAATGGATGCTCCGGCCGCAATACCGGCAAGCCACAGGCTGCTTTTGAGCAGGGGTGACAGCCATGCCGATTGCTCTATGAGCATCAGGATAAAGAAAACGGTGAGAAAACCGGAGAGTCCGCCCAGCGCAACGGCCAGTTTTCGCTGCCGGTTTGCTTTGGTCCAGGCCTCGTCGGCTATCTGACGGTAGTATGCGATGCGCGTTGCGGGGTTTGTGGCTGAATTACTCAAGGTGTTGGGTCTGAATCTGATGAAAAAACCGGAACGTGAAAATATGGATTTATCAATTGGCTAAGCCTGCAAAAAAAACGCGCAGGTCTGCCGGATGGTATGGCAGACCTGCCGTGTTACGAAAACGAAGCGGGCGGGGGCAGCATTCATCCCCCGTGAAATCAATTACAAATCGGCGAGTGTGATGGCGTCGCCGGCTTCGATGTAGCGCTTGCCCTGTACCAGGCTGATTACTTCATTTTGGGCATCGTGCTCAAGGAAGAGGTAGCAGCCTTCTTCAAACCACTGTTTGAGCAGCACTTCCTTCTCACTGAGGGTATCGGCGGGGCGCATGTCGTAGCCCATTACCCAGGGCATAGGCACGTGTGCCGCAGTCGGGATGAGGTCAGCCGCAAAAACAAGGCTGAAATCGCCGGTGCGGATTACGGGAAGCTGCTGCCCCTCCGAATGCCCGTGCACAAAAACCATGCTGAAGCCCGGCTCGAACTCGTCCCCCTCTTTGGTGAATTTCATGCGCTTGCTCAGCCGCATCGGCTCCAGATTCTCTTTAAAAAAAGAAGCCCTTTCGCGGATATTCGGGCTGTTGGCCGTAGCCCAGTGTTTTGCGCCGACCCAAAAGTTTGCGTTTTTGAAGACAAGCTCGGGTTCGCCGGCTTCGTTGTAGCTGCTTGTGCCGCCACAGTGGTCAAAATGGAGGTGGCTGAAAATTACGTCCGTCACATCATCAGCGGTGAACCCGTGCGTTGACAGCGAATCATGCAAATTGCCGTACGGGTAGCTGAAATCGTAAATGGCGGACATCTTTTCGTTGAATTTATCGCCGGAACCGTTGTCGATGAGGTACAGGCGGCCGGTCTGCTCAGATTTTACCAGCAGGCAGCGCATGGCCATGTCGATCCGGTTTTGATCGTCAGCGGGGATTTGTTTCTCCCACATGGGCTTGGGGATAACCCCAAACATGGCACCGCCATCGAGCTTGAAGCGGCCGGTTTCGATGGTGTACAAGGTGAAAGGTCCTTTTCGGACGGAAGAAAGTTTCATAATGGAAAATCAAAGATTTAGGTAGGAATAAAAGGAAAAGCTGCCCGGGTCAGCTGAATTCAGATGTTAAAATCGAGTGGGGGAAACTCACGGAAATGACCGTTGGATTTGATCAGGTCACGCGTATCCTGAAAACCTTTGAGGCGGGGAATGGAGCGTTTGATGTGTTCCAGAACGTACTGCAACCGTTCGGTTTCTGATTTGATTTCCAGCAGGTTCTGTTTTTGGGCCAAATCGAAGCCGATGATGTGCCCAAAGCCAAACGCGTTTTTGGGATTTGCAAGGGCGGGGTTTTCAAACCGGAGTTTGGCCAGCTCTGCAAGCTCTTCAAACTGCGAAAGTACCTGTGCAAGCAGATCTGCATCCTGAGGGCTGAGCTGCTGCTCATCATTAAAACTCGTAACCGAGCCCTGCAGAAATGTGCGGCTGTGTGAGTAGGAGCGGGTCATGAAGCGGTCGCTGCCACGGGTTACGATATCCAGCCGCCCGTCGTCGTATTCGGTTTCAACACGCACAATGCTTGCAAAAGTACCGACCTTCGATACCTGTTTGTCGATAAAGCTGACAATCCCGAATGGCAGGTTAAGTTCGAGGCATTCTTTGACCATATCCTTATAGCGGGGTTCAAAAATGTGTAGTGGCAGTTTATCACCCGGAAATAAAACAAGCTGTAAAGGGAAAAGCGGAATCAAACTCATAATAAAATAGATGGAACAGAATCTTGAACCCTAAAGTAATCAATTAATCCGAGCCGGCAAGACCGGCAGATTTGTGGTCAGAAATACACTCACAATTTATCAAGTAACTGCTGAAGCAGCAGGCGCACTTCCCGTAAATCCCGCTGAAGATCTGTGTTTTTCGGGAAAAGCTCCGGGGTTTCGCCGTCTTTGGTTTTTGGTTTTTTACGGCGTGCCTGCATTTCCTGCTGTGCGCCGGAAGTACTGAACTGCTTGTCGCGGATCAGAATTTTAAGCTCCATAATCAGGTCGATATCGCGCGGGCTGTAAATACGGTTGCCGGCACGGTTTTTGGCAGGGCTGAGCTCTTCAAAAACAGACTCCCAATAGCGCAGCACGTGCGGTTCCACGCCGGTTAGCCGGCTTACCTCACTAATTTTGTAGTACAGTTTTTCCATGTGAACTTACCGGAGAATCCGTATTTTGGCAGGCTATACAGTTTTGAGGCGTTCATTGATTATTATCAGTGCCGCCCCTTACTATCAGCAGGTTTTAAGGCATGGTTTGCCTGTATGCGTACTGATCGCGTACAGGCTGGTGTTTACCGAATTTTATGCATGAAAATGCAGGCAGTTCGTTACACCAATTAAGATAAGTTTATTCAGGCAATCTCCATAAAACGATTGCCTGTTTCACCCGGCAGATTTACAGGAACAAGTTTGGAAACCGTAAGTGTTGTAATCCCGTTACTCGACGAGCAGGACTCCCTGCAGGAGCTTTATGAAAAGCTTTGCGAAGCCCTTAACGACCGTTTCAGGGTAGAGCTTGTTTTTGTGGATGACGGCTCGAAAGACAACTCCTGGCAGGTAATCGACCGGCTTTGTGCGCTCGACGAGCGCGTGAAAGCCATCCGCTTTAAACGCAACTACGGCAAAAGTACGGCGCTTCATTACGGCTTTCAGCAGGTTACCGGAGACTATGTGGCTACCATAGATGCCGATCTGCAGGACGATCCCGCGGAAATTCCGCTTATGATTGAGCAGTTGAAAGCGCAGCAGCTCGATCTCATTTCCGGCTGGAAGCAAAACCGTCAGGATCCGCTCTCTAAAACGATGCCTTCACGCTTTTTTAATTTTGTGACACGCAAGGTAACGGGCATCCCCCTGCACGATTTCAACTGCGGCCTCAAAGTGTACCGCCGCGCAGTAGTGAACAGGCTTGAACTCTATGGCGAGCGGCACCGGTATATTCCGCTGCTGGCCTGGGCCGACGGCTATCAGGAAATCGGGGAAAAGAAAGTTGTGCATTATCCCAGAAAACACGGCATTTCAAAATTCGGCATTTCCCGCTTTATTTATGGTTTTCTGGATCTCATCACCCTCATTTTTATCAATTTCTACATGCAGCGGCCCATGCACTTTTTTGGTTCGGCCGGTGCGCTCTCGGTTGCTGCGGGCTCAGCAATTACGGCTTATCTGGTTATTATGCGCCTCTTTTACGGGGAGTTCCTCGCACGCAGACCGCTGCTGCTGTTTGGCATATTGCTCATACTGCTCGGGTTTCAGTTCGTTTCTGTGGGGCTGTTCGGCGAAATGATGGTTCGTCAGAAACGCGATACACGCATGGTGAATGTTTCGGAGCTGCGAAATACACCGGTAAAAAAAGCTGAGTTATGAGTCAGATCGCCTACGACCCGGTAAAAGACCGGCTGGCAGCCATCATCAGGCATTCGGGCTTGCTGAGAACCCTTTTTTATGTGGCGCTTGATGTCTTTTTTTTAAGAAGCTGGCATATCCGCAGGAAGTTGCGGCTTATTTTCCGCGGAAACCCCAAAAAACTGCGTATCCTCGATGCCGGCAACGGCTTCGGTCAGTACGACCGTTTTATGCTCAGAAACCTTTCCGTCGATCACATCCTGGCTGTTGATGTGAAGGCAGACTACCTCGAAGATTGCCGTCTGTATTTTAAAGATGAAATTGCGCAGGGCCGCATCATCCTGCAAAAGCAGGATCTGCTTGAATTTACCGCACCCGGATACGATCTGGTGCTGTGCGTGGATGTGCTCGAACACATTGAAGAAGATGTGAAGGTGATGCGCAACATGATGCAGAGCCTGAGGCCCGGTGGTTATTTTCTGATGCACTCGCCCTCGCACCTTGCCGAAGAAGATGCCGGTGAGGATGCTTTTTTTGTGGATGAACACGCCCGTGCCGGCTATTCAGCGCAGGAGCTGCGGTCAAAATTTCGTCAGGCCGGCCTGCAGCCGCTTAGTCTGCGTTACACCTATGGCCCTGCCGGACACACAGCCTGGGTGATACTCATTAAATGGCCCATGCTGCTACTCAATAAACTCGGTTTTGGAGCCATACTGCTGCTGCCACTCTGGTACCTGGTTTCTTTTCTGCCAGGTATGCTGCTGAACTGGCTCGATACCCGCATCGTACCGCATAAAGGCACCGGAATCATGGGCTTCGCAAGAAAACCGGAGCTGGGCTGATGCTCCGGTTTAAGGGGCTGCAAACGGAGGGTTAGTTTTGGGTATTTATATTGCAAGTATGTTGCGTTTCTCTTAGTTTCATGGCTTTGGACTTATTCAATTGCTCACAGCTGATTTTCTTACTACAATGATAACTACTGCCGTAATACTTGCTGCCGGCCTGGGAAGCAGACTTGGTGAACACACAAGCAGGAAGCCAAAATGCCTGGTTGATGTAGAGGGGTGCCCTCTGTTAGATCGCAGTATTCGCGCTCTCACCGCAAACGGCTTTACCAAAATTGTGATAGTTGGCGGTTATAAAGCAGATGTTTTGGAAGAATTCCTCGGTACAAAAAACTATCCGGCTGAAATTCAGGTGATTTACAACCATCACTACGCAAGCACCAATAACATTTATTCCCTCTGGATTGCCTACAATCTGCTCAGGCTCGATGAAAGTTTTTTACTTCTTGAAGGCGACCTGATTTTTGACAGCAAAGTTCTGAGCGCTTTTAAGACACAGTCAGCCATTGCCCTCGATACCTACAACCCGGCCATACATTCCGGAACTACGGCATCGGTAGGCCTTTCAGGCTGGCTTGATTCGCTCTACTTCCGGCCTGAGCTTCCTGAAACCGGTACTGTATATAAAACGGTCAATATCTATTCCTTCGAGCCGGAATTTGCGGAGCATCTGTTTTATACCCTCAACCGGTTTATAGAACAGGGACGCACGCAGATTTATTATGAGTACGCAATTGATGAAGTACTCAAAAAATATGGGCAAAAGCTCAGGATGGTTGATTTTTCAGATGTTTTTTGGGATGAAATTGACTCCGAAACCGATCTGAGAAGGGTTGAAGAAAACCTGAGGCTTTTGCAGGCTGTAAAAGGGCAAAACTGAACCCAATGGGCCTGTTCAGGAAGACCCCCTATCCGGTTCAGTGGTTTTTCGGACTTCTGTCTGCCCGGCTGATCCCCCGCTTCACACCCCGTGCCCGGAAAGTTGTGCTTACTTCCTTTCATGGTGATGGTTACCGAGGCAATCCCCGCGTCATATTTGAAGCCCTGGTTCAGCACCCCCGTATCAATGCCGTATGGCTTACACGCAGCCCGAGCCTGTGTGAAGAACTCCGCGGGCGGTTCGGTTCGGAGAAGGTTGCCCTTCAGCACTCCCTGCGCGGACTTCGGGAACTTGGCGAAGCACGCGCCGTTTTCCTTACACACGGCACCAGCGATTTCGCCTTCCTGAGGCTGCCGCGGCATGCGGCCATCATTCAAACCTATCACGGCCTTCCGACCAAAAAAGGCGAGTACCTGAGGCCCGGTACCGATGCCCCTCCCAACTGGCTGCACCGTAAAGTACTGGAATACCGCTTCAAACCAATCACCCATTTTTTGTCGTCATCTCCGGTAGTCTCTGATATTTTTTCCCGGCGTTTCGGCATTCCGGTATCCGGCTTCAGGCCAACGGGTTACCCGATGTATGAGCAGCTGATGCAACCCGCTAACGGAACGGATGAGCTCCTCTCAAAACTCGGAATCCGCAAACAGGCCGGGGAAGCTGTCCCCAAAATCATCCTCTATGCACCAACCTACCGCCGCCGCAGCCGCACAAGATGGTTTCCTTTTGAGGACTTCGATGCCCAAAAGCTGGATGACTTCCTCCGTGAAGAAAATGCCCTGATGTGCCTTCGTCCGCACCCGAACGACCGGCCTGTACCTGCCGCGCTGCTCAGGGGCTCTAAGCGCATCATCCTTACCGATCAGCGGAAAGTTGAACAGACTGAAGCGCTTGTACAGGGCGCAGCAGCCATCATCACAGATTACAGCAGCATCTATCTTGAAGGCCTGCTGCGGGATGTTCCGCC
>JAFIET010000103.1 GCA_020832405.1 Balneolales bacterium | reverse complement strand
CTTTTGATAATTTTCATAGTATGGATTTTGAAAATCTCTCAATCGTACCTATGTGGCATTGTGACAGGGCTAAAAATGCCCTCTGATACTGATTCTCAGTTCTCTCAATCGTACCTATGTGGCATTGTGACATTTCTGAGGTGTTAGAAATTAGTAGGATTAAACCGTCTCTCAATCGTACCTATGTGGCATTGTGACATCATAATTTTAATTCTGCTGTTAGTCTGTTTAAATGCTCTCAATCGTACCTATGTGGCATTGTGACCATTTACTAACCTATGAAGACAGTTTCGCCCGAAGACGCTCTCAATCGTACCTATGTGGCATTGTGACGCCTTAATTTCAGCCTTAAATTGCGTTATTGCTTTCCTCTCAATCGTACCTATGTGGCATTGTGACATAAAATTAGAATTAAGATTATCAACATTTCAGCGCTCTCTCAATCGTACCTATGTGGCATTGTGACTCCGAAGTGCTCGGCGCTTGCGGCTGCAAGCTGCTCCTCTCAATCGTACCTATGTGGCATTGTGACTCCAATCAAAAGCAAATTCGCCTGAGCCGGGTGCGTGTGCTCTCAATCGTACCTATGTGGCATTGTGACAGGATTAAGATATATTTCACTTAATAAATCCGCTTCACTCTCAATCGTACCTATGTGGCATTGTGACAGTCCGGGGATGTCGGGCATGTCCCACACCCCAACGCTCTCAATCGTACCTATGTGGCATTGTGACATTTTTTTTTGTGGTTGTTTGTGGCGTTTTTAAAGACTCTCAATCGTACCTATGTGGCATTGTGACAAAATCCTATTTTATTTTTTTTCTGTTTTATTGCCTCTCTCAATCGCACCTCTGTGGCATCCCCATCCCCCATCAATCCAACCCTCAAAGCCCGCGCATTCCGGAGCATACTGACCCCCCGCTTGCCGGGCTGACGGGGGTTTTGGGTGGTCATTGCGGGGGGGCGGGAGGATGGGTTTTTGGGGGAAGCCTTGAATTCGGTGTCCGCAGGGGATATCTTGACCCAAAATTGTTAGTCAGCCAGTCAGCCAGTCAGTCAATCAGTCAGTCAGTTAGTCACTTCTTTCCACATTTTACCTATGGCAAAGCACCTCACAGCGGCGAAACGGGCCAAAAACGACGAGTTCTACACGCAGTATCACGATATCGAGAAGGAAATCAGCGCGTACCTCGATTTTGATCCGCAGGTCTTTCAGGGCAAAACGATTCTGCTTCCCTGCGATGACCCCGAATGGAGCAACTTCACCAAGTATTTTGCCCAAAACTTCGAGCGCTTTGGCTTAAAAAAGCTCATCAGTACAAGCTATGCCGTTGAAAGCAAGACCTACAAGGCCGGGTATGCCCCTACTTTTTTTGAGACGGAAGCCCCTCAGTTCGATCACAGCAAGACCAAAACACACGGAAAGATTTTCACCCTCACGCGCGATACCTACGGCGACGGGAAGATTGATGTGGAGGACCTCGAATGGGAGTACCTGAACGGCGACGGTGATTTCAGAAGCAAAGAACTCATGGCCCTGCGCGATGAAGCCGATATGATTATCACCAATCCGCCTTTCTCGCTGTTCAGGCGTTTTTTGGGATGGATTGTTGAATCACAAAAGGAGTTTCTGATTATCGGAAACATGAATGCGATTACTTATAAGGAAGTTTTCCCCCTCATTAAAGACAACAAAATTTGGCTTGGGGCTACCGGCAATGGCACTGACATGGTTTTTGCCGTGCCGCCGGGTTCATCCATTGATGAGAAAGACCGCCAAAAAGCCGCGCGCCTCGGGTATAAAGGGGATTATACCCGTTTGGGGAATTCATGCTGGTACACCAATCTCGATCACGGGCGCAGGCATCAGCCGCTGCAGCTGATGACGATGGAGGATAACATCCGCTTCAACAACAAGCTTAAATCAAAGCCCGCCTATCTGAAATATGATAATTATGATGCGATTGAAGTGCCCTTCACCGATGCCATCCCCAGTGATTATACGGGCGTGATGGGCGTGCCGATCAGCTTTTTGGATAAGTATAATCCGGATCAGTTTGAGATTCTGGGTGCAACTGAAAGTGAAGGCAAGGGTTTTTCAAACGGGCTTTGGGTTGAAAGCAGTGGCGTTGCACAGGCACTTGTAAACGGACAGAGAGTTTACAAAAGATTATTCATTCAGCATCTTGGCACATGAAAACGACCCTCCGTACCGACATCACCGTACAAGCGCTGTGTGAAGGTTTCGTCTATAACGAGCTTGAGGGCAAGGGGTTGTTCGGACTTGCCGGAAAGCTCACCATTCAGCCGGAATATCAGCGAAACTACATCTACAACGACGGCAAAAGAGATGCAGCGGTGATCAGATCCATCCTCAAAGGGTATCCGCTCGGGCTTATTTATTTCAACAAACTTGAAAATGGCCGGCTTGAAGTGCTCGACGGTCAGCAGCGCATCACAAGCATAGGCCGCTATGTTACCGACCGCTTTGCCGTGAAAGATGAAAACGGGATGGAGCAGTATTTTTCAGGCCTCGCCGCCGACCTGAGGGCAAAAATACTGGACTCAAAGCTGTTGATTTATGAATGCGAAGGCGCTGAAACGGAGATCAAAGAATGGTTCAAAACCATCAATATTGCCGGGGTACCGCTGAAAGATCAGGAGCTGCTCAACGCGGTCTATTCCGGTCCGTTTGTAACCGCTGCCAAGGCGGAGTTCAGCAACAAATCGAACGCCAACGTGAAAAAGTGGAGCGCCTTTGTTGCGGGTCAGGTAGAACGGCAGGACTTCCTCGCCACCGCCCTTGCGTGGGTGAGCAAGGGGGATGTTTCCGGCTACATGAGCGCGCACCGATTTGAGGCGGATATCACACCGCTGAAAACCTACTTCACTACGGTGATCAACTGGGCGGCGGGGGTCTTCACCGATACCGAAAAAGAGATGTGCGGGCTGGAGTGGGGCCGGCTGTATGAGGCCTATCACGGAAAACCCTATGATCCCAAAAAGGTATCGGAAGCGGTAAAACGCCTGATGGATGACCCGTACATCAGGAGCCGGAAAGGTATTTTTGAGTTCATCCTCGGAGGGGAGCTTGATACCAAACTGATCGAAGTAAGGGTGTTTGATGATGCCACCAAAAGGAAGGTGTACACCGCACAGACCGCAGAAGCGGAGGCGAAGGGGATCTCTAACTGTCCGCTCTGCGCCCTCGGGCATGATGCCAACAAAGCAAGAATATGGAGCCTCAAAGAGATGGACGCCGATCACGTTACCGCATGGAGCAAAGGCGGCGCAACGGACCCCGCCAACTGTCAGATGCTCTGCAAAACGCACAACCGGGCAAAGGGAAACAAATAAATCACAAATACAGCTGAAAAGTCCCGCCCGCCGGCCCAAACCGGAAGGGGACCGAAACATCGCCGGAATGCGCTTAACCGTACCTGTGTGGGAAGGCAAGGCATAAAATGGAAGCTGCCATAAACGGCCGTTAAACGACCGTTAAACGGCATTTGAGGGGCTGTTAAACAACACAAGCGCGCGCTGTAATGCGCTATTTCTCTGGCAACTCAGATAATTTGATTCGGGCATAAGCACCCTGTTTTCCGTCTTCCGGGTGAGGCTCTATTCCTACAATCGTAATCTCTTTTCGATTCGGACCATACACCCAATAAAAACGCCTCGCTGTTTTCCCCTGATCCAAATACGACTGCCATACTTTCATGCCATACTTCCTGCTCAATGGTTCGATCTGATGTGTATGTAAGCCGGGGTGCTTGGGATTTGCACTCAGGTTTGTGATGGCTTTACCGAAGCGATAGAATAGTTCCTGCTCGTCAGCATTCAGGCTGTTGGCTTTACGTTTCTCAAGCAACGAACGCCAAAACGCTTCCATCTCAGGCACCCCCATGCGAATAGTAAACATGAGATTAATCCAGGAGTTTGTTCAATTCCTCCAGGTCAACCGGTCCTGACGCATTCCCCTTCTTCAGTTGGTCAATCGATTCATCGATCATGGTCAAAGTTTTTTGGGATATGGCCTCAGGATGAACCAACACCCGGGGGCTAAGCTCAATCGTACCATCCTCTTTCTCACGAACCCGGTAATACATCGTTTTTGCCCCCCGAAGTGTCAGGCGCTTCTTGGAGTCCAATCGGGCATCATATTCTTTAATTGTAGGTTCCATGATTTTTTCTTTTACTTGTAGGTAGTGTCTAAAGGTACCAAATAGTGGGATATCCCACAACAGGGCCTTCGCATCTGTTTCACTGGAAATTCCGGTCCATGCTGACCCCTATCTGTGGTTTATCTTTTTGTTTTTCAAGATTATTATTGGCTTATGTATTTCAAAAAAATATAAGGTGCCGAATTGTGGAAGTATTAAAAAAACTATGGGTCGTCTTGAGATGGGGTATTGGTTTGTTCCTTATAGCCTTTGCATTAGTTTTATCTTTTGATACAGAATCATCGGATTCATTGTTTGTTTCCTTCTACTTGTTTCTGTTTGGGCTTATTTTTATACCGCCTGTATATGAAGCGGTTCGATACAAACCTCAAAGCGGGTTGAAAGAAAATTATTTGATTGACAGAATTATTGGGCGGCAGCGATATGAAAGAATACTGCTGGGTTGCCTCAATACTTACATCAAAATTATCATCTGGGGTGCCATCATACTCAGCATCCTTTTGCTGGTTTGATTTTCGCTATGCCGGTCAGGCTGAGCCTGCTGCGGTAAGATACGTTAAGGGGGTACCGCAGCATCAGCCGGTTTTAGGGCACCAAAACTGTCTGGCCGTTTCCACACCTGGTGCAAACGGGCCTTTGCATAAGGGGAGGGCAGGGGATGGGATGGATAGCTCCCATAGCCCGGAGGTGTGCGCCCGGGCGCACAGTTTGTAAAAAAGCGGAGGGAGCGGCGGAGGTCCGCCCTTGCGGATATTGGGCATGGGGATGCGTTCCGAAGCCTGCCGCCCTCTTTTGGCCGGTGCGAAGCCGCATCAGCAGGGGAGGGTCACTCATCACTGCGACCCAAAGGCCCGGTAACGTTACCGCACGTTACCACCGCAGGAAATCGTAAAAAGTAAGCGTATGTTTGCGTTGTGTTTAGGGAAGCTATTGCGTTCCCTGCCGCATTTCTTGTCCGAATTTTGAACCTGCGTGTTGCCTTTTAAACCTAAATGCCCTATTTAGACAAAGCTTTACAAATCACTGAAATCCCGGAAGCGGAGATATCCGCAGAACCCTCAAAAAAAGCGCTTTTGAGGTGTAAGGTTTCTGGCTTTCGGAACTCAGTAAAGAAGTATCCATCAAAAGTTAGGGCAACTACAGCAGGCCGGTTCAGGACCTTTACCCAACAGGGGGTACCGCTGCTGCATCAGCCGCCTCCGTTCTTAATTCCTCTTAATCGCTACAGAACGCCTCACACCCAAAGCAAGCCATGAAATTCCGAATTCATCTGAGTCCTAATACCGAAGCGGTACCTTTTAACTACGCGCACCAACTGTGCGGCATTTTTCATCACTGGCTGGGTCCCAACGAGCTGCACGATATGCTCAGCCTGTATTCGCTGGGCTGGCTGCGCAGCGGTCGGGCGAGCGGCGGCGGACTCTGGTTCAGTGAGGGCACAAGCTGGGATATCGGCATCCATAACGACGCCATTGCCGAGCGGCTCGTGCGCGGGCTGCTGCTCAAAGATTTCCGCTTCTACGGCATGGAGATCCGCCGGGTAACGCCGCTGGCCCCGCCCGATTTTTCATCGGGCCGGCACCGATTCCTCAGCGACAGTCCGGTGCTGCTGCGCCGCGTGGAAGACGACCAAAGCCGCACGCACGTAACTTTTAAGGACCCTGACAGCAGCCGCATTTTGCAGCAGCGCATCCGCCGCAAAGCCGAAGAGGCCCAACTACCCGAAGCGGCTGCGCTCCGCCTGCGCTTCGACCCCGCCTACCGCAACCCCAAGACCAAGCTCGTGCGCCTCAAAACGATCGACTACCGCGCCTCGGTCTGCCCGCTGCTCGCCGAAGGCACCCCCGAAGCCCTCCAATTCCTCTGGACCGTAGGCGCCGGCGAAATGACCGGCGTAGGCTTCGGAAGCTTGGGGCACACGGGGCGGCTGGATGGGAAGGGGGCGGGGCGTGCCGAAGAGCAGCGCTCATCAGCTGCCGGCTGAGGCAGGTGCCAACGGTTTATCATCCATCTAAAAGATTTCAAATTAATCCGAATTCACAGATATGCTCCAACTAAACGCAAGGCAGGGCATTTACCTTGCCGCCCTGCTGCACGACATAGGTAAATTCTGGCAGCGTGCAAGCCAAAGCCGTAAGGTGCTGCCGAATGAGGTGTTACAGCTCGAAGGGGATATTTGCCCCAAAGGGAAGGCCGGTTACGCCACCCATATACATGCACTGTTCACCTATGCTTTCTTCCTGAAGCATCGCAGCATCATTCCGGAGTCGGTTCAGATCGCAGGGGAAACCGTAGGCATCGCAAGGCTCTCGGCCCGGCATCACCGGCAGGACCTGAATGAGTGGGAGCGCATCATCATGCTTGCCGACCACCTTTCGTCAGGTCACGACCGGCGCGACGATGAGGAGTCTGACGAAGCGCAGCAGTCTGTTACCTACAAGTACAAAAAGATTCCGCTGCTGAATGTTTTCGACACGGTTTTCAGGGTCCGCAAGCCCGATGAGCGCAGCTATTTCCCGATGCAGGCCATGACGACCGGCCGCAGCAGCTTCCCGGTTCGCAGGCAGTCGCTCGATGAAAGCATGGAGCCGCAGTACGCCGCCCTCTGGCAGGCTTTCGAAAAAGAGTTTGTAACACTCCCTACGGGCAGCACCAATGCCTTCCTGCGCAGCCTCGATCATCTGCTGCGCAAGTACACCTGGTGCATCCCGAGTGCTACCAACAGCATGTCAGACGTTTCTCTGTATGATCATGCCAAAACCACAGCGGTGATTGCATCCTGCCTGTTCGACAGTCATACCGCCGCACCGCTCCCCAAAAGCACGGACGCCTTAAAGGCTGAAACCGGCGGGCGTTTCACCCTTTTAGCCGGTGACTTCTCGGGCATTCAGAAATTCATCTATCAGATCAGCTCCAAAGGGGCTGCCAAAACGCTGAAGGGGCGCTCCTTCTACATCGGGCTGTTGCAGGATGTCATCATCGAAAAAATACTGCGCCTCTACGATATTCAGCCCGCCCATATTCTGATGAAGAGTGGCGGCCGTTTTCAGATGCTGCTACCCAAAAATGATGCGCTGCTTGATGATGCGGTTTCTTTCATTCAGGAAGCCAACCTCGAACTCAGGCGGATTTTTGACGGGGTGCTGTATCTCGCAACCGGCTCGGTCGATTTTGAAGCGGGTGAGTTTTTTAAAGACGGCCGGTACAGTAAACTTGTGTCGGAGGCCTATGCCCGCATAGAAGAGGATAAGTCCCGCAGGTATGCAAGGGTGATTGATACAGATTTTTTCAGACCACAGAAAGTGAAGGGAACCTCCGCCGAGCATATCTGCCATGTTACCGGTATCGACCTCGACAAGAGCGAAGTACGTGAGTACGGTGATGATGACGACCGCATTAAGGTGAGCCGGTATGTGAAAGAGCAGCTTGAGCTGGGTAAGGCCCTCAAAGGAGCCCGGTACCTCATTAAAACCGCCGGCGGTAAGGGAATCAGACCCTTGTTCGCTTTTCTGGACCGTGATTATCCCGGCGACCTGATTTCTTATGAAGTGGTTTCGGAGCTGAGTCCGGCTAAAATTGCCGGCCTTAAAAACGCCAACGCCCGTGTGCTTGAAATTCAGTGCCTGAATGAAACGGACTTTCTTGCGCATGCCGCTGAGCTAAGCGATGTGAGCTTCGGCTATCAGTTTTACGGCGCGGCCTGGATTCCCGAAAACACGGACGACGGCAAGCCGGTTGAGTTCACGGACATTGCCAAAGACGGGCAGAACGACCTCATGGCAATCGTGCGCATGGATGTTGACAACCTCGGGGTGATGTTCCGCGACGGGTTCACGCCTGCTAATGATGAAGGGAAACACCGGGGCAGCATTTCCCGCTACAGCACCCTCAGCAGCCTGCTCGACTGGTTTTTCTCGGCCTACATGAATACCCTGTTTTCAGAGCATTTTAGCCGGAAGGAAGCCCTTGACGACAAGCTGACGGTGAAGGATTTCCGCAGAGATATGCCCAACAACCATATCCTGCCAGTATATGCCGGCGGGGACGACGTGTTCCTGATTACCCGCTGGGATATGGCGCATCAGACCGCACGTGTGATTTACGACGATTTCAAGGCCTTCACCAATCAGCATGAGCGCCTCAGTATTTCCGGGGGCATGCATGTGGTGCACGGCAAGTATCCGATTCACAAAGCTGCTCAAAACGCGGAAACGGATGAAAAAGATGCGAAGAAGCTGCCCGACGCAAGCGGAAAGGCCGGCAAAGACGCTTTCTGTATCTACGGTGTGCCGCTCGACTGGAAAGACCTGCGGCTTACCGAAGACCTGATGCGCTACCTCATTACACAGCAGGAGGAAATGAAAAGCCGGGCGCTGCTGGGCTTTATGAGGCGCCTTTCGGCCGATTATCACGTGAATTATCACTACGGCCGCTGGCGCTGGCGCACGGCTTATCAGCTACAGCGCATGGGCAAGTCCTATAAGAAAGAAGCCGAGATGGCTGATCTTGCTTCCTGGCTGTTTGTGGGAAGCATGAATGACCGGAAGCCCACCCGCTTTAAGGGCCTCCCAATGAAACCCGAAATTATCCATCTGGTACCCCTCATAACCCGCTGGATGCAAAACTTAACAAGAACCACAACCAAGTAAGCTCATAACAACTATGGCATACAGAAGAATGCGCGATGTTGAGAGATCAATGCCCGATTGGGTGAAGTCAGGTGTGCGCACCGAAGCAGATATTGATCTTATTGAAGATATAGGCAAGTTTATAGCAGATGCGAAGCAATTAGATCGTGGCGGTTACCGCAGCGGGTTCAATGCTGTTTCCACATCTCAGATACGCATCGCTTATGGCGAGATCACCCGCCTGAAAATGAAGTTTGATGACACTTCCCTGATGATGCTGCGGCCTAAACTTGCCTATGCTGCGGCCCGGGCAAACGATAAAGGCGGCACCTATGCAAGCCTGAGTGAGATCATCAAAATTGGCGTAAATGCTGTTGCCGCAACAGAGGAACAGCAGCGCCCCAAAGCTTTTAATAACCTTGCAAGTGTATTCGAGGCGATTCTCGCATATCACAAAGCATACGGAGGCAAATAATCCATGAAAAAACTACTCAAAAAAATCTTTTTCAAAGCAGAACTCAAGGCCGTAAGCGGTCTGCACATTGGCGGCAGCAACCTTGCAATGGCCATTGGTGGCGCTGATGCCATTGTAATCCGGGATGTGCTCACGCAGGAACCCGTCATCCCGGGCAGCAGTGTAAAAGGTAAAATGCGCTCCCTTACAGAAAAGCTGCTCGGTGCTTATCAGGACTCAAATATGGGAGCAGTTAAATCCGGTCCTTACATGAAAATTGACGGCAGTGCCAAAGACATCATCCCGATGATCTACGGAAGTGCAGAAGGGAACGAGAAAAATATCCCCAGCCGGATTATTGT
>JAFIET010000102.1 GCA_020832405.1 Balneolales bacterium | reverse complement strand
CAGCTGGCCGGTTTTCTCGACGGCGGGCAGGTGTGGCTGAGCTACAAGGATGTGAACCCCGCTGATTTTCAGTACGGAGCGGGCGGCGGCATCCGCTACATGTCGCCCATTGGCCCCATCAGGCTCGACATAGGCTGGAAGCTAAACCCGGCCGACGAGGACCTCAACCGCTTTAACGGTCAGGAATTCGGCGGGGTGAACCGCTGGGCCCTTCACTTCAGTATCGGACAGGCTTTTTAATTTTTGTTTTTATGAAGGATGATGCATCAACCCCTGAACAACCCCAAAAGGCAGTCCGCCGCCGCCGGTGGCCGTGGATTCTGCTGCTCAGCATCGTTCTGCTGGCTGTAGGGCTGCGTCAGGCTCTGAAAGCCGACTGGGTATTTGAGCTGATCCGGGCGCAGGCCGTAACCCTGGTTAGCGAAACAACCGGCGCGGAATTTGAGCTTCGCCGCATGCAGGGCGACCTGCTTAGTGGAATCCGCCTGTACGATGTGCGCCTCACCCTGCCGGGCGAAACCGAACCTGCCGTACGGCTCGACACCCTTGAGCTTGATTACCGACTGCGAAGCCTGCTGCGCCGCACTATCGAAATTCCGCGGCTGCACCTCAGCGGCCTCGATGTGCGTGCCGAGCAGCTGCCCGATTCCAGCTGGAACCTCATGCAGCTGGTGCCCGAATCTGACCAACCTGAGCCTGAAAGCCCCGAACCTTTCGGCTTTACCGTAAAGCTGGCCGATTTTGAACTCCGCCGCACAAGCATCAACATCACGGCTCCGCTGCTGCTGCCCGACGACCGCCTGCGCATCGAAGACCTCCTTGCCCGGGCTTCGCTCACCTACAGCGACGACAGCATCGAAGCCGGCCTGCATGAGCTCTCCCTGCTGCTGCTCGAAGGCCGCCTGCCGGAGCCCATCCGCTTCGAAACCGCCGCAAGCCTCGAAGGCGAGCGCATCACCCTTGATAAACTTGTGCTCTCAACCGGCCGCTCCCTGCTCGAAGCCGACGCTGACTACGATCTTGAAAGCACCGACCTGCGGGCTGAGCTCACAACCGGCCGCATCAGCCGCGCCGACCTGCTTGCCTATCTCGATGAAATTCCCTCCTTCGATACCGCTTCGCTTCACTTCGCAGCCGGCGGCAGCCTGCGCGATTTTGAAGCCGGCATTCGTCTGCACGCGCCCGGTCTGCTGCGCCTCGATCTGCAAACGCGCCTTGCCGTTGAGCCGGAGCCGCTGCTGCGCTACCTGCGCCTCGAACTCTCCGAGCTCGACCTGCCCGCCCTCACCATGGATCCCTCGTTCGATGCCTCAGCCGGCATTTTTGTCGCTGAACTTGAGGGCGAAGTCCCCTTTAACCGTTACGAAGAGTCAGCCGCTGATCTCCGGCTCACCCTATCAGAAGCACGCTTTGAGCAGATCTTCCTCACCGCTTTTGAAACGACGCTGAATGTGCAGGGGGATGCGCTCACAGGCCTGAGCAGCCTTCGTTTCCGCGGCAACCAGCGGCTGGAGGCCGATTTTGCGCTGGCACAGATCTGGGATGAAATTCCCCGCTGGGAGCTGAACTCGCGCTTCAGCCGCCTCAATCCGGCTTTCTTCGCACAGGATGAATCCCCCGACGGCGAAGTGACCGGCCGCCTTACGGTCTCGGGCCGGGGCTTTGAGCCCGGCGACACGCCCTGGAACCTGCGCCTCGATCTGGATAACCCCCGCCTTATGGAATTCGACGCACTGGGGCAGATCAGCATCTCGGCGCAGATCGACGCCCTGCTTGCCGGGCTGCAGTTTGAGATGGATTCGCCCGGCGGGCGGCTTCAGGCCGACGGACGTGTGCAGAACTGGCAGCAGGACGTTCCTGACTGGAATTTCACCCTCATTTTTGAGGAAATCGATGCCGCCATCCTCGCGAATCTGGAGGACTTTCCGACCTTCCTGAACGGACGTGCAGACCTCACCGGCTCCGGCGCATCCGCGGATGACCTCGTGCTGCGGCTCGAAACAAAGCTCGATAACAGCCGCGTGCTCGGCGAACCCTTCGACCGCTTCGATTTCCTCGCAGAAATTGAGGACGGCATCCTCCATCTGCGGGAAGGGGAAATCGACAGCCGCTTCCTCAGCGGCTACATCACGGGAAGGCAGCGGCTCGATGACTTCACCGATATCGAAAACCGCCTCGATTTCGACCTTGAAGTCGGGAACCTGCAGGCCTTTGCCGCATTGCTGGGTGCCGAAATTTTCCAGACCTCAGGCCGCCTCGCAGGGCAGATCCGCCCCGAAGGCGGCATCCCCGTATTTGAAACAAGCCTGCTTTTTGACCTGGTCCGCCTTGATGAAATCACCATCGAGCGCATCGAGGGCAGCCTCACCGCGCGGCTGCAGGAAGAACCCGAAGTAAGCGTGAACCTGAACCTGATCGAGCCGGCCTTCAGCGAAAATCAGATCGCGGATGTTAGCCTCACGGCCAAAACGCGTATTGCCGCGGATGAAACTACGGGTGAGGTCACATTTCAGATTTTGCGTACTTCCTCCTACGGGCTGTTCCACGAAGGAAACTTCCGCCTCGCAGATACCATCACCTTTGAAACCACCCTGCTGAGCCTGCTTGAAGACGGCTTCAGCCTGGAGCTTGAAAATCCGTTTACGGTCGAAATCTCGGGCGAAGAGCAGCAGCAGCAAATCCGCATGGACGAGCTGCGGATGGCTTCCGATACCGGTGCAGGCCTTTCCCTGCTGGCGGCCTACGGACCCGGAACGCGGACCGAGCTGAATTTCGAAGCACGGAGCCTTGATCTCGGCGCGGTACAGGAAGCCCTGATGCAGGAACGACTGGCCGAGCTTTTCTTCAGCGGAGAGGTGAATCTGGTGCTCGACGAGCAGCTGCTGAAACTGGATGTGAACACCGAAATAACCGACATCCGCTACGACGGCCTGGTCTTCGACCGCTTTGCGCTCAGCACCAGTATTCTGAACGAGCGGATGGAAATTGAGAGCTTCCTCGAGCTCAACGACGCCCGCCTGATGGATGCCCGCTTCGCCCTGCCCTTCCGACTGGGCGATAAGGAGGACTTCCCCGAGTCGTTTTATGATGAGCCGGTGGAAGGATACCTGAGAATGCCCGAAAAAAACCTGGAAAAATATCGCAGCTTCATGGATCGCAACGGTCTGTCGGGTCTTTCGGGCATTGTGAAGGTCGATTCGAAACTGGCCGGTACAGCCGGAGCACCTGAGTTAGACGTACGCTTTGAAATGAATGAGGCGCGGGCTTCTGGTGTAGCTATCGAAAACTTTTTCGTACAGGCCCGCTACAACAACGAGCTTTCGGAAATTGCCCTCGAATCTGAACTGCGTTCGCTTGGTCAGGTTGCAGCTTCTTTTGCGGGCGTGCTCCCGCTTTATATCGATATGCGTAGCCTCACGGTAAGCGAGCCCGAGGGCTCGGAGGGGATCAATATAGCAGCGCAGACGCGCGACTTCGACCTGGCCGCTTTCAGTGATTTCCTCGATCCGGAGGTCGTGCGCGGGCTGCGGGGATTTCTCAATGCCGATATCACCATCACCGGAACCGCTGGTGCGCCGGAGCCTAACGGAACAATCAGGTTAACAGACGGGCGGATGCAGCTGGTCGAAAACAACATCGTGCTCAGCCGCATCCATGCCGATGCTGAGATGCGGCCGGACCGCCTGATCGTTAACGAGCTGCGGGCCGAGAGCTCAGGCTCCTTTACAGCAAGCGGCTATGTGCTGCTGGAAAATTTCCTGCCGGATACTTTCTCGCTCGATACCCGAATGCGCAATTTCCGTGTGTACAACACCCGCGACCTCGATGCTTATGTAAGTATGGATGCCCATCTCGAGGGCACGCTTCAGGCACCGGTACTCACCGGCAGCCTGATCGTAGAGCGCGGCTACATTTTTCTCGATAATTTCGGCGAGCGGCAGGTTGAGCAGGTTGTGCTCGATGATGAGCCTGAACCCGATACCTTCGCGGAGGATTTTTTCGATGCACTCGAAATGGAATTTAATGTTATCGTGAGCCGGCGCTTCTCTATCCGAAACCGTTCAAACCCCGAGCTGGATCTTGCCCTTGAAGGTAACCTCGATGTAGTGAAAGCTCCTTTTGGAGACCTTGAGGTTTTCGGAAATATCGACACCGTACGGGGAGTAGCCACAACGCTTGGCAGACGCTTTGAACTCGAGCAGGGGGAAATAGTGTTCAGCGGTCCGCCGGATAACCCTGAGTTTGATATTCAGCTAAGCTATCGTGTGCGCCGGGAGGATGATATCCTGATCCGGTACAGCATCACCGGCGATGCGGAAGAACCGAAGTTCAGCTTTTCGAGTGAACCGGAAATGGAGTTGCAGGATATCATCAGCTACACCCTTTTCGGCCGGCCGTTTCACGCGCTCCAAAGCTGGGAGCAGGGCGTATCCGGCGGGGCAAGCGCCAGCGATCAGGTCGCCGATGCAGCGCTTGACCTGCTGCTCGACCGCCTGCAAAGCCTCGCTGCCGACCGGCTTGGCGTTGATGTGGTGGAAATTGAGACTTCCAACCAAAGCGGCGGCGGCACGCGCATCAAAGCCGGAAAATTCCTGTCTGACCGCCTCTTCGTGGCACTGGTTCAGGAGCTGGGTAGCGATCCCAACAGTCAGGTCATCATCGAATACCTGCTGCGCCGAAACCTCGAGCTCATCATCACCGGCAGCGACGACTTCCGCACGGGCGTCGATATTCTCTGGCGGCTGGATTATTAGCGGGGTGATTTTTAAATCACGCCCGGCCCCTCATTCCCGCCACCTAACCCGCGTAATCTGCCGGCCGTCGAGCCAGTATATGACTGCGCCGTCGAGGGCGGTGAAGTGCAGCCGCTCGGGCGGTACCTGCGTGAGCATACGCCCGACGGCATCGGGGTGCGGATGGTTGTAGCGGTTGCGCAGGGCGTTGGATACCACAATTTTCTCCGGCTGCACCACTTCAAGCAGGAAGCCGTGTGAGCTTGTGCGGCTGCCGTGATGCCCCGCCTTGAAGACGCTTGCATCGAGCCAGTCGCCAAACTGCCGCACAAGCAGCTGCTCGGCCTGCGTTTCGGCATCGCCGGTGAGGAGTACAGACTGCTGCCCGTAGCGCAGCATCAGAATGAGGGAGTGCTCGTTGGGATTCGCGGAGCGGATATCCGGATGCGGCCCGAGAATGAAGCCCGGCGTGAGCTCATCCAGCCAGATAATATCCCCCATTTTCGGCGTTACGACCGGGATGCCGAGTTCCGCCGCCGCCCGCCGGTAGCCGGCAAACAGGGCGGTATGATGCTCAAAACCCGGGTCGTAAATCACATCAACCGGAATTTCGCGCATGATGCTGAGCAGGCCGCCGATGTGGTCGCTGTGCGGGTGCGAGAGAAAAATGCCGTCGAGCCGCCGGATGCCCTCCGCTTTCAGGTGCGGCAGAATGAAGCGGTCACCGCTGTTGCCGAAGGGTGACCACAGCCCGGTATCATACAGGTAATGCCGGCCAAGCGGGGTACGGATCAGAACCGCATCACCCTGACCCACATCAAAAAAAGTGAGCTGCACGCCGCGGGGTTCGATCAGCTTTTGGCGAAGCACATCACCCTGCCACATCACACCGGCCAAAAGGCAGAGCACGGCAAAGCGGAAGCGCAGGGCAGGCTGACGCAGCGCCGCGAGGGTGAAGAAGAGCATCAGCCAGAAAACATAAAACAGCAGCGAGTCCAGCCGGCCCTGTACAAAAGCGTAGGGCACCCCGGCGGCGAAGTTGGTCATCCAGGCGAGCAGCAGGGCGAGCCAGTCAGCGGGGATGGTGAGGAAGGCCGCAACCGGTCCGTGAATCCAGCTCAGGAAGATGCCGGCAAAACCCCAGATGAAGACGACCTGCGTAACCGGAGCGGCCAGGGTGTTCATTACCGGACCAATCAGGGAGAATTCGTTGAAGCGGTGCAGCAGCACGGGCATGAGGGCAAACTGAATGCAGAAACTCAGCAGGGTGAGGCTCGTGAGTTTGGCGTACCAGAGGTGCCGTTTTTTGGGCTCAAAAAGCTGCTGCAGCACCGGAAGCAGCGTGAAGATGGTGAGCACGGCCGCAAACGACATCTGAAAGCCGATCAGGAAAAGCGAGGCCGGGTCGGCCAGCAGAATGATCAGCGCGGCCAGGCCGGTGAGGTTAACCGGATCGCGCTGATAGCGGAAGAGCCGGGCCATGGCCACAAAAAAGGCAAAAACCGAGGCCCGCTGCACGGAAGGGGAGAAGCCGGTGATGCCCGCATAAAGATAAAGCAGCACAAAAATGAGGAGCAGGCCCAGCCAGCCGCCGTAGCGGATGCGCCAGAAAACGGGAATCAGAAACCAGAACGGCAGCAGCAGAAAGCCGACGTGCATGCCCGAAACGGCCATGAGGTGCGCCAGTCCGGCCCGGCTGAAATTCTGCCGGAGCTCGGCATCGAGCCCGGCCCGGTGACCCAGCATCACGGCTTTGGCCAGGGGTGCCTGCTCCGGAGAGAAGACTTCATCGATGGAATCCTGCATGAGGTTGCGCCACCAGCCCCAGCTGATGAAGGCCGGTGCGGTTTGCCGCAGCTCGGCGCCGGTGCCCGTAGCCTGCACGAAAATGCCCTGCGCATGCAGCCAGCTTTCCACGTTGAAATCGTGCGGGTTGCGCCGTTGGGGGATGGCGGCCGGTATGGCCTCAAGGGTAACGCGGTAGCCGTTGCGCAGGGTGGCAAGCTGCAGGCTGTCGGCCCGGAAATAGCGGATCTGCGTGCGGAAGCCGTGCCGGAAGCGGAGGCTGCCGTCGCGGCTCGTAACGGAGTCGGCCTGCAGGATCACCGAAAGCGTACCGCCGGCATTGAGGGAGGCATCGCGGATGTGGCCGTGCCAGCGCAGGGTATCGGCCGGGAAAAGTTCGCCCAGCACCATTTCGGGCCGCGGTGCCTGCTGCCGTTCCAGCTGAAAGCTGCCGGCCAGCAGACCCAGGCTCAGGCTGAACAGCAGATAGCTCAGGGCAAGATGCCCGGAAAGTTCAAACCGGAACTGTCGCCGGACCAGATGGTCGAGCAAAACGGTGGAAATCAGCAAAAGCACGGACAGGCCCGCCGCCGCAAAGCCGCTGAGCAGCTGCAGCCGCGACAGCAAAATGCCGGCTATCACCAGTAGCGCCAGGCGCACCGCCGGGTAGGCCGTAAACGGGAACCGATATGTGTCACGGGGTTTGAACATGCCATACCGATACCGCTGAGGGCGTTTCCTTTCAGCGGTATCTGATTCTTTTACAAATTAAGTGCGCTCTGCCAAACGAAGGGCTATGCTAAATGGTTGTTTGAACAACTATTTTAAAAGAGACGCCAATTTCTACTTCATTAAATAAACAGCATGTCCCGAATTCTCTACATTTTTCCGCACCCCGATGATGAATCTTTTGGCCCGGCTCCCGGCATTGCGCAGCAGCTGAAGCAGGGGCACGAGGTTTTTCTGCTCACCCTCACCAAAGGCGGGGCAACACGGGTGCGGCACGAGCTTGGCCTGAGCGTTGCGGAAATGGGGGAGGTGCGCCTCAAGGAAATGGAAGCCGTCGAAAAAACGCTGGGCCTCACCGGCATGACGGTGCTCGACCTGCCGGATTCCGGCCTCAAAAACATGTGCCCGATGGAAATAGAGGCGGTCATCCGCGAGCATCTTGATGCGCTGAAACCCGATATTGCGATTACCTACGCGGTGCACGGCATCAGCGGTTTCTTTGATCACCTTGTGGGACACGCCTGCCTGAAGCGCGTTTTCTGTGAAATGAAGCGTGCCGGAAGCCCCTACCCCAAACGGCTGGCATTTTTCACCCTCGGGCCTGAGTCCGTTGCCGGGGGGCACTTCAACCTGAAGGCATCCCCCGCGGAGGACATCGACTGCGTGATTGAGGTGACCGACGACGAAGCCGAAGCCGGACTCAAAGCGCTGATGTGCTACCAAACCTATCTCGGCACCATCGAAAAAACCGGCGTTGACAAACGCGTGCACGACAACATTCATTTCGAGTTTTTCGGGGAAACGTTCGACCCGCCTCTGAGCGACCTCACGGCTGAGCTGCCGGAGTAGCCCGGGGAATAATGGCACGCGGATTTTACGGATCAGGCGGGATTTGCGCGGATTGGTTTGGAGAGGGGAGAACCGATTCTGATCCTGAAACGGGAATCGGTTCAGACAAGCCATAAGCCTGTGCCATTCCACCAGAAAAACTTTGGGAAGTTTTTTGGAGTACTGTGCCGGAACAATTTCGAAATCTCCAACTCCACAACACCCCAACATGTCATCTCGAACAGCGGAACATGTCAGTGAGCTTTCCGAAACTTCTGTAAGCAGCGCAGTCGGGAAACAGCTCAAAGCCTCATGTGAGAGATCCCCAAAGGCAGAACCTGCTCGGCAGGTTCTCAACGCCCGGAAGGCCGCCCTCTGCCGGTGTAAGAAAGCCCGAAGGCATACACCAAGCCCGCAAAACACCCCAACATGTCATCTCGAACAGCGGAACATGGCAGTGAGCTTTCCGAAGCTTCTGTAAACAGCGCAGTCGGGAAACATTTTGAAGTATCATGTGAGAGATCCCCAAAGACTGAACCTGCCCGGCAGGTTCTCAACGCCCCGGGATTCGGATCATACTTCGCTGAAAAACCGAAAATTTTAGGCAAAAAAAAAGCGCCCGTATGAAGGGCGCTTTTTTTGCGGGTGAATGTAAGCAGGTTTACGAATGCGATTCGGGACCGTACTGCGTATCGTTTTCTGCTAATTATTTGCCGGAAGGGAAATTTCAACGGTTAAGCAGTTTTGAACGGTTTCTGATTTATTTCAAAATAACAAAAAAATAAAATAAGACTTTCCCTCTTGATTCAATGGAACACGGATAGCAAAAAGCTTTCAATCTGTACAAAAACTTGAAGAACAAACACCCTATCAATTAACCATGAATAAGCCATCCTTAAGTTATGGTGTGGTATCCTATTTAAATCCTGTTGCTTTCATCCCATCTATTGTCTAAAATTGCCACAACAGCAATTTTATTTTTCCTACTCATATAATAGACGGATAAAACCTTGCTTAAAACTGCTCTCCTAACCTTCATTTTGGGGGATTTGGGATACAAGGTCGGGAACAGGCTTACGGTTTTTTCAAAATCAGTTAATAACCGATAGAAATCATCTATTTCTGTTTGCGAGAATTTATTGCGTAAATAAGTAGTAATTTCAATTGCATCGTGTAAGGCTTGCGTAGAATACTCGACAGTTAATCGTTTATTCTCAGCCATCTTTCAAGCTGTTCCAAAACTCTGACCGTGAAATCACATCGCCTTTTTTAATATCGTCAATACCCGTTCGTATTGATTTTTGTTGGCTTATTGACAGTTCATCCCACCAATCCCCGTTTGAACCAGAACTTTTTATACTTTCTAAAAAGTCAATGGTACGCTCGTCCGAGAGCGTGTTTATCCAAGCAATCAGAGCAAGTTTTTTTTTATTTAATTCTGCTGTTGTCATCTGAGTAGATTTTTTTCGAAAGTAGCCATTTTGCCTTTCAATTCAAAGAATGTACAGTTTACTGGGAATCAGGGGATGTTAAGGATTTAACTTTTTTGTGGTTACAAGAATGTTGATACCACTTACAATTAATAGGTTAATATCGGATTAAGGACGCTGGTTTTGAGCTAAAATCGAGCGAACAGACCGTTTTCTTGGGAACCAGAAGATATTTTCGATTTGAAGAACTTCCCACCTTATAACGCCCCTGCGTTTGTGCTGCGGGGCGACCAAGCCTGAAGTTAAGCAAATAA
>JAFIET010000013.1 GCA_020832405.1 Balneolales bacterium | reverse complement strand
TTGATGGCAACGGGCTTGTCAATCAGGCCGAGTACGCAGCTGCCCTCGCAGGGCGCCGGACAAACGCGGCCCGTAAATTCCGGGAAATTATTGGTCTTGTGCAGCCGGTTGAGGGCTTCGCGCCACTTGCCGCGATAGACCAGGTCGTTCCACTCCGGGATGAGGTTGTACACCGGGCAGCCCAGCGCCTTGCCGCTGCCGGTTGTGCTGCCGGTCTGGCAAAACGGGATGCCGCAGTCCATACATCGGGCACCCTGCTGCTGCAGTTCGCTGTCAGGCAGGCGGATGCCAAACTCTGACCAGTCGCCTACGCGCTCAGCGGGGCTTATTGCCGGCGCATCTTTGCGCGCTATTTCCATAAATCCGGTTGGTTTTCCCATCAGTCGATAATCCTGTATTTCGGTTTTTCTTTGATAATTTTTTCTCGGGGGATGCGTTTCCGGGCCTCATCCGGGCCCTGAGCAGAAGCAGCCGCTTAGTTGCCGGCGGCGCGGGCTTCACTCAGCTGATTGGCCTCAAACGCATGAAGCTCGGCCTCTTTCGGATCCATGCCGGTTTTCACGGCTTTTTGGATGGCTTCGGTCATCCGCTTGTAATCCTGTGGATGAACCTTCACAAACTGCGGCAGCACTTCGTCCCATTTGGCAAGGATTTTCCAGGCGAGTACGCTGTCCGTAAAATCGGCGTGCCGGCGGATGAGGCGCTTGAGTTCGGCTTCGTCGCTTTCATCCTCCACCTTCTCCAGGTACACCATTTCCTTGTTGCAGCGGCTTGGGAAGCTGCCGTCGGTATCGAGTACGTAGGCGATTCCGCCCGACATACCCGCCGCGAAATTCCGGCCGGTCGGGCCCAGAATTACGGCGCGGCCGCCGGTCATGTATTCGCAGCCGTGGTCTCCGGTGCCTTCAACTACCGCCGCGGCGCCGCTGTTGCGCACGCAAAAACGCTCACCGGCACGCCCTCGGATATAAGCCTCCCCGCGGGTTGCGCCGTAGAGCGCCACATTGCCGACAATAATATTTTCCTCAGGTCGGAAACGCGCATCGCGGTCGGGGTACAGAATCAGCTTGCCGCCGGAGAGGCCTTTGCCGAAGTAATCGTTGGCATCGCCTTCAAGCTCGAGGGAAACCCCGGGCACGCCGAACGCGCCGAAACTCTGCCCGGCCGAGCCGCGGAAGCGCAGGTGGATGGTATCTTCCGGCAGCCCTTCCTGACCGTACATGCGGGTGATTTCACTTCCTAAGATGGTGCCGGTTACGCGGTTGGTGTTCCGGATGGGCAGGCTGGCTTTCACCTTTGTTTTTCCACTCAGGGCGGGCTCGCAAAGGTCGAGCAGCATCTGCACGTCCATGCTGTTTTCGAGGCCGTGATGCTGTTTGGTGAGCTTGCGAACGCCCGTGAGCGCGTGAACTTTCGGACTGTGCAGCACCGGCGACAAATCAAGCAGCTTTGCCTTCCAGTGGTTGGTTTTCTTTTGGCGGAGCTTGTCGGTACGGCCGATCATTTCGTCGATCGTACGGAAGCCCATTGCGGCCATGTGCTCGCGTACATCCTGCGCCACAAACCTCATGAAATTGACCACATATTGCGGGTCGCCGGTAAATTTACTGCGCAGGTGCGGATCCTGCGTAGCCACGCCAACCGGGCATGTATTCAGGTGGCACACGCGCATCATAATACACCCGAGGGTGATGAGCGCGCTCGTGCCGAAACCGAACTCCTCGGCACCCAGCAGGGCTGCGACTACGATATCGCGGCCTGTCTTGATTTGTCCGTCGGTTTCCAGCTTCACCCGGCTGCGCAGGTTGTTGAGCAGCAGGGTCTGATGCACCTCGGCAAGCCCGAGCTCCCACGGCAGGCCCGCATGCTTGATGCTCGTTTGCGGGGAGGCCCCGGTGCCGCCGTCATGGCCGCTGACCAGAATTACATCGGCCTTGGCTTTCGCCACACCGGCGGCAATGGTACCGACCCCGGCAAGGGAAACCAGCTTCACGTTGATGTCGGCCTGATCGTTGGCGTTCTTTAGGTCGTGAATGAGCTGGGCAAGGTCCTCAATCGAGTAAATATCGTGATGCGGAGGGGGGGAGATGAGCCCCACACCCGGCGTTGACAGCCGCACATCGGCAATCCAGGGATAAACCTTTCGGCCGGGCAGCTCGCCTCCCTCACCCGGCTTGGCACCCTGCGCCATCTTAATCTGAATTTCTTTGGCCTGAGTGAGGTACTCGCTCGTTACCCCGAAACGACCTGAGGCCACCTGCTTGATGGCACTGTTGCGGGAGTCGCCGTTGACATCTTCGATGAAGCGGTTGGCATCTTCGCCGCCCTCACCGGTATTGCTGCGGCCGCCAAGCCGGTTCATGGCGATGGCCAGGGCTTCGTGCGCTTCCAAGCTGATGGAGCCGTACGACATTGCCCCGGTTTTGAAGCGGCGGCAGATGGACTCTACCGACTCAACCTCTTCAATCGGCACCGGTTTAGGGCCGTAAATGAGTTCGAGCAGGTGCCGCAGGGCCGGTGGCGGATCGTGCTGCTCATCGAGCAGGCGGGCATATTCTTTATAGAGCTCGTAATCGCCGGTACGGGTAGCAAGCTGCAGTGTGTGCACAGTTTTCGGGTTATACATGTGGTACTCCCCATTCCGGCGCCACTTGTACTGACCGCCCTCATCCAGAACGGTTCCGTTCTGACGAATTTTGGGATAGGCTTTTTCATGTCGCATCTCGGCTTCCCTTGCAATGGTATCGAGGGTGATGCCGCCAATCCGGCTGTCGGTCCAGGTAAAGTAGGAATCGACCACTTCCTTACTGATGCCGAGCGCCTCAAAAATCTGCGCCCCGCGGTACGACTTCACGGTTGAGATGCCCATCTTGGCCATCACTTTCACGATGCCTTTCACCACAGCTTTGTTGTAGCCTTTCACCGCACGCTTGTAATCGATGCCCGAAATGAGGCCCTGCTGCAGCAGGTCGCACAGGCTCTCATACGCCATATACGGATTTACGGCATCAACGCCGTAACCCAGCAGGGTACAGAAATGATGGGTTTCGCGCGGCTCTCCCGATTCAAGCACAATGCTCACATCGGTACGCTTGCCGGTTCTTATTAAATGGTGATGCAGGCCCGATACCGCCAGCAAAGCCGGAATCGGCGCAAGCTTGCTGCTGAAATTACGGTCTGTGAGAATCAGAATATTAGCTCCGGAGCCAATGGCCTCCGCCGCCGCGTTGAACAGCTTGCTGAGTGCTTTCTCAAGACCGGTGCCGCCGGTTCCGGCTTCAAATAAAATCGGAAGCTCTTCAATCCGGAAGCCCGGCAGATCCGTTTTGCGCAGTACCTCCATTTCTTCGGTTGAGAGCACCGGTGTTGGCAGCTTAATCTGACGGCAGCGCTCAGGCGATTCTTCGAGGATGTTGCCTTTGCCGCCGAGGTAGGTTTCTGTTGAGGTAATCAGCTCCTCCCGGATGGGATCAATCGGCGGGTTCGTTACCTGCGCAAACAGCTGCTTGAAATAGTTGTACAGCAGCTGCGGCTGATTCGAAAGCACCGCGAGGGGCGCATCGTTGCCCATAGCTCCGATCGGCTGCAGCATGTTCTCAGCCATCGGGCCGAGGTTGATGCGCAGGTCTTCGTAGGTGTAGCCGAAAACCTTTTGGCGGTGCACCACCTTTTCATGATCGAGACGCGGCTCCTGCCAGGTAATTTTCTTCGTGCAGGTTTCAAAGTCCACCAGGTTATCCTTCAGCCACTGACCGTAAGGCTGCTGACTCACCACCTGCTTTTTGATTTCTTCATCGCTGATAATGCGCTGCTCTTTGGTATCGATAAGCAGCATACGGCCCGGCTGAAGGCGGCCTTTAATCAGCACTTCATCTGACGGGATGTCGAGCACGCCGGCTTCTGAGGCCAGTACAATCATGTTACTGCGGGTAACGTAGTAGCGCGAGGGCCGGAGGCCGTTCCGATCGAGGGTTGCCCCGACCACCTGACCATCCGTAAAGGCGACCGAGGCGGGTCCGTCCCAGGGCTCCATCATACAGCTGTGGTACTCGTAGAAAGCACGGCGCTCATCATCCATGGTTTCGTGCTTTTCCCAGGGCTCAGGAATCATCATCATCATAGCATGCGGCAGCGAACGGCCGCTGAGTGTCAGAAACTCGAGGCACTGATCAAATTTGGAGGAGTCGCTTCCTTCATCCTGCACTATCGGCAGCACTTTTTTCAGGTCGGAGCCAAACAGGGGTGACTGCAAAACAGCTTCGCGGGCGTGCATCCAGTTTTGGTTGCCGCGCACGGTATTAATTTCACCGTTATGGATGATGTAGCGGTAGGGATGGGCAAGTTTCCAGCTCGGAAAAGTGTTGGTGCTGAAACGCGAATGGACCAGCGCGATGCTTGTCTGCATGTTGGGGTCGCGCAGCTCCGGGTAATAATTATCGAGCTGATGCGGGGTGAGCATCCCCTTATACACAATCGTGCGGCTTGAGAGGCTGTTGATGTAGAAAAAGTCTTTGTCGCTGATTTTCTGCTCAGCCTTGCTGATCGCCAGCGTTGCCCGGCGGCGGATCACAAAAAGTTTGCGTTCCAGATCGAGCGCAGTTCCTTCATGCCCGCCTTTGCCGATAAAAACCTGCCGCACGGATGGTTCCGAGGCAAGGGCTGTCTCCCCCAGAGTCGCATTGTCGGTACGAACCTTGCGCCAGCCCAGTACCTCAAGACCTTCCTCCCGGATTATCTTTTCCACAATGCGCTCACATGGCAGCCGGTCGCGCCGGTCGCCCGGCATAAAGATCATCCCAACACCGTAATGGCCGGGCTCAGGCAGCCTGAACCCCAGACCTTCGCAGGAGCGCTTCAGGAAATCGTGCGGAATCTGCATCAGGATGCCGGCACCGTCACCGGTGTTGCCTTCCGCGCCGGTTGCACCCCGATGATTGAGGTTGTGCAAAACCCGGATCGCCTCATTTACGATGGTGTGGGAGGCCTCACCGTTAATGTTGGCAACAAAGCCGATCCCGCAGGCATCGTGCTCGTGTAACGGATCGTACAGACCTTGTTTGAGTGGCGGCCTCATTGGTGCGCAGCTGTGTTTAGTAGCATTCATAGACTTGCAGAAGGTGTAATGGTGATGCAGGAAGATGTTGTTTCGAATTTCGCAAAAGGCAGCGGATCTGTGCCGAATCAGTTAATCCTCACTTCTCCTTATTCAGTATCATCAGGTTTTCACCAATTTTATCGGAGTGAGTACGAATTGGTGATTTTCAGATTGTTACAGAGTTAGCTTTATTAATTTGACCAAAAAAAGGTCCCGCTGCAAGTCGGCCTTGTTTCCTGTTATTGATAATTAATGATTTGCGACCAATAAAAGCGCTTTTCCAAATGATTGAAGCGCTTTTTTGTTTTTGAAAAATAATTTTAAACAGTCGTTTTGTTTTACGCACAAACTGTGAAAACAACTCAGACACATAGACTTATTAGCTTTCCGGAATCATAGGAATTGTGCTTATTCAATCAAAAAAATCAAACTTTAAGCCTGTCCAAACGTGCGTATTCAGTATTTTGTTGACATCATGTTAGTGCAATTTTTATCATATAAAATCTACTTCCACTATGAAAAAACAGATTCAGAACTGTTTAAGACCCCTTAGCGTAATTCTCTTCGCTTTTTTGTTTTTATTTACGATTTGCGGCGATTCCTACAGTCAGGATGCGCAAACCGTCATCTTTGAAAATGTCCGCATTTTTGACGGCACCTCAGAGAGCCTTTCCGCGCCTTCGACCGTAATTGTACAGGAGAACCTCATTCATAGTATTGTTGAAGGAGGATTTGTAAGCTACAGCGATTATCCCGACGCCCTGAGGATCAGCGGGGAAGGGATGACCCTCATGCCCGGCCTGATTGACGTACACGTGCACATGACCTTCGGATCTCTCAGCATGATTGATATGATGAACCCGGAGCTCTCGCTGGAGTCGCTTGCCCCGAAAATCGCCGAGCAGTCGCAGCAGATGCTCATGCGCGGCTTCACGGCGGTACGCGATGCGGGCGGGCCTATCTTCGAGATCAAGGCAGCCATTGACAGCGGGCAAATGATGGGCCCGCGCATCTGGCCTTCGGGGGCAACCATCAGTCAGACCGCCGGTCACGGCGACTTTCGTCAGCCGAATGAACGTTCACGCCGTTTCTTCGGGCAGCCCTCCCGTGCTGAGCTGCTCGGGGCAACCTTCATCGCCGACGGCCGCGACGAGGTGCTCACTGCCGTACGCGAAAACCTGCGCTTTGGCGCGAGTCAGATCAAAATCATGGCAGGGGGAGGCACATCCTCCGCATACGACCCGGTTGACGTTACCCAGTACACCTTCGACGAAATGCGCGCAGCCGTTGAAGCCGCCGAAGACTGGGGTACCTACGTGATGGTACATGCCTACACCCCACGCGCCATCCGCCGCGCCATTGAAGCCGGCGTAAAAGTGATCGAGCACGGTCAGCTGCTCGACGAGGAAACCATGCGGCTCGTAGCCGAAAACGATATCTGGCTGAGCACACAGGTGCTGCGGGCAAGTACGCCCAACATGGATCCGCTGCGGGTCGAGAAGCGCAGACCCGTACTTGAAGGTCAGGCCCGCATGTGGCCGCTGGCGAAGGAACTTGGCGTCAAAATTGCCTGGGGCACCGATTTTCTTTTTGAACCCTGGATGAATCAGGAACAGAACGCCTACATCCTGCAGCTGCTCGAGTGGTTCACCCCGGCCGAAACCCTCAAAATGGTAACGCACGACAATGCGCAGCTGCTGGCACTCTCCGGCCTCAGAAGTCCGTACCGGGGCCGCCTCGGTGTTGTGGAAGAAGGCGCCCTCGCAGACCTGCTGCTCGTAAACGGCGACGTGCTCGAAAACATCGAACTCATCGCCAGCCCGGAGGAAAATTTCATGGTAATCATGAAAGACGGCCGGATTTACAAAAACACGCTACCTGAGAAGTAGAGCGGGCAGGGCCCGGGAAGTTTCAAGAAGGGGACAGCTGAGAGATGCTGCCCCTTTTTTTATGAAACCAAAATGATTTCCTGCAGGCTTACATTTTAATTCTTTGCTATCTGTTCTGTCCGTCATGCAGTTTGCCGGTACAGCTTCTTTGCAGCATTACGGGAATGCCCGGTTATCCTGCCGATATGACTTCTGAGGAGTTACTATTCCGGCCGGTTCGGTTTTTTTTCATCTGCGGGCTCTTTAAGGTTTCGGTTGAGGTCGAAATAATCGCTGAATTTACCCGCTATTTTATCAATCGCAGCACTACCACCACTTATAATCACTCCGGTTAGGAGGATGTCCGTAACCGTAAAAATACGCTGTTGTAAATCCGACAGACCCATTAGTCCTTCCGCTCCGGCGAGATCTGACAGTGTACGGAAACCGGCTGCACTAATCAGAATGCCTAACAGGAGCCCCATACCAACTGCCATCTGCCTGGTTTGCTGCTTGTAAGCTGTGAGCTTCTGTTTCAGCCCGGTTTTTTCATTCGGATCTGTTGCCTGCTCAAGGCTGTTATTGAGGTGCAGCTTTGCAGGTTCACGCGCATAAATGAGGAAGACTTCTATCACTCTTTCCACAAAAATCGCGATTACAAACAGCCCTGTAACAATTCCCAAAACATGAGCAGACTGAAGATCCTGTAAGGAAACGCTGTTCAGCAGACTGCTTTCACGAATGGCTATGTCAATAATGACCAAGAGCATGAGCACAGTTACGATGAGCCATAAATTTCCCGTGAGCCACTGCATTTTATTGCCATGGAGGCTTTTATTTTTTTCCATGATTTCCCCTTATTGAATTATCGGTTGGTGATAAATGCGTGATCATCCGGTTTTAAGCCCTTATCGGATTTACACCACCCGTGCTTTTTTTTGAACAGCGTATTTCCATAAACAACATTTGAGACCGGCCCCTGCTCCTGTTGCTACTGTAAAAACAGTGCAAGGGCCTTTACTCAACGATCCGCCCGTTTTGCCTTGATTCTTTTGGGCTGAACAATTTCTACCTTACCAGCATCATCTTATGGGTTTGCACCACGCTGCCGGCTTGTAATCTGTAAAGGTACATGCCACTTGCAAGGCGGCTTGCATCGAACTGAATGGTATGGTAGCCGGCAGGCTGAGTGCCGCTTACGAGTACCGCTACCCGGCGGCCCAGCACATTATATACTTCCAGCCGCACCTCCTGCTGTTGCGGCAGTTCATACCGGATATTGGTGACAGGGTTAAACGGGTTGGGGTAGTTTTGATGAAGCTTAACTATCCGTGGTACATCTGTTTCGTTTTCTGCTGACGTTGGCAGGCCTTCATCAATATGCGGATAGCCTGCGTTAACGGAATGGTCTTCATCATGTGACCAGATGGTGTCGAAGTCCCATTCTGCGTAAACACCTGTTGCGTACGGGAAGGTCATGTCCGCCGTCGTTAAGCCGGTTACGCCCGAACCGCCTGCACTTGTTTCCTGACCGGATGTTTCGGTATTCCAAAAACTGTTTAGGGCCTCACTGTAAACATCACTTCTTCCTGCGAAACCGCCAACATTGCTTTCACCGACTACCGCTCCGGTGCTGTAGCTCCTGTGAACAGTGCCGCCCCAGTTTGAACCTGTAAAACCGCCAACGGAGGTAGTTCCCGTAACGTCGGCCGTTGTATAACTATCGGCCACCAGCGAGGAGGTATATCCTGTCAGGCCACCTGTCAGCGACATACCTGTTACCGTTCCTTTGGCATACGAATACCGTACTTCTGAAGTCCATTGGCGGCCAATCAGTCCGCCCGTTGCATCACGGCCCATAACATTAACATCTGCGCTCAGCCGGCTTAGCATACTGTTGTTTCGCACAAGGCCAATTACCCCACCCGTATCGTCGTCATGGCCTGCAATATTTCCCGTGACCGATATAATGCTTAAGTGTGACGAATGCGCTGTTCCGGCTAAACCGCCGGTATATCTCATGCCATAAACCTGCACATCAGCCAGATTTACATCCGCGACTTCAGCCTCCCTGAGGTAGCCAAATAACCCCTGATTATTGGTTCCCGGCCGGTTTACAGCCAGGCCTGTGATGATTTTGCCGTTACCGTCAAAAACACCGGCAAACCAGTTTGAAGCATCCCCGAAGGGTTCCCAGCCCTGCCCCATATTCCAGACAACACTCGGTTTCAGGTCCAGATTTTCGGCAAGCCTGTAGTGAGCGGTCACATCCTGCCTTACGGCGTTTAGTTCATGAATGGTGGAGATAATGTAGGGGTCGTGCTCAGTACCGCTGCCGGAAAGGTTTTCCAGCTCAGTGTATTCAGGCAAGGTGTACACGCTGAAATCCTGAAATTCCGGGTAGCCTGAGCCTTCGCTAATTTGCCAGGCCGAATAGAAGTTAAAGGCTGCAAAGGTTGATTGCTGCTTTAACTCTGCCGTCGTTAAGCCGGTTACGCCCGAACCGCCTGCACTTGTTTCCTGACCGGATGTTTCGGTATTCCAAAAACTGTACGCGGTCTGGCTGTACGAATCACTTCTTCCTGCGAAACCGCCAACATTGCTTTCACCGGCTACCGCTCCGGTGCTGTAGCTCCTGTGAACAGAGCCGCCCCAGTTTGACCCTGTAAAACCGCCAACGGAGGAAGTTCCCGTAACGTCGGCCGTTGTATAACTGTCGGCCACAAGCGAGGAGGTATATCCTATCAGACCACCTGTAAGCGACATACCTGTTACCGTTCCTTTGGCATACGAATACCGTACTTCCGAAGTCCATTGGCGGCCAATCAGTCCGCCCGTTGCTTCACGGCCAACTACAGTAACATCCGCGCTCAGCCAGCTTAGCTGACTGCTGTTTCGCACCAGACCAATCACCCCGCCCGTATCATCATCATAGCCCACAATACTTCCCGTAACGGATATAAAACTGAGCACCGACGAGTGAACTCTTCCGGCCAAACCGCCACTATACCTGCTGCCATTGATTTGGATATCTGTAATGTTCAGATTACTGACCCGGGCGCCTTCGAGGTACCCGAACAAGCCATTATCATCAGCCTCCGGCCTGTAAATTGTGATATTGCTAATCGTGAAGTCATTTCCATGATATGTCCCCATAAATTTTGCGCTTCTGCTTCCGATTGGTTCCCACGTATTCCCGGCTGCATCAATGTCCGCAGTCTGTATGAAGTGCTTATCTGCATGGTCTTCGCCCAGGTAATTCCTCACATTGTTCAGGTGCTGTAATGTTGCTACCTCCCAGGGGGCATCTGCAGTGCCCGAACCGCCGGCGAATTGGGCGTTACTGTTCGCTGTACCAAGCAGCAGCATCAAAACACAAAGTATTACGCTCGTTTTGTAGATCATAATTCTCCTTCTAACTCTAAATGAAACCGCTAATGCCGTTTGCTTTTCGAAGTATCGGTGCCATACAAAGGATCATTAACGAAATGCTGTTATTATAATATTGAACTTATATTAAAATAGTTTTTTTATCCCATCCTAACAAACCAGTCCCGGAGCAGACCGGTAAAGCAGCCACAGCTCCTTTCAGATCGAATTCTAATCTCTTTTTTTCAGAAAGCCCCCCCTTCATTCTGTGCACTAAAGCACTATTTCAGGCCGGTGGTTCTGCGAGTACTTTAAAACGACATCAGCCCCTCAGACAGCACCCTTTTTTGCCGGAAAAACACCCGGGCCTGAACTATTCGCCTCACCGGATGTGTCACATTTTATCCCCACATTTCCTGTCGTAAGTTTCAAAATAGGGCAGATGCCGCCGGCACAGGTATTACCTGTTACACCGGCTCACAATAAAAAAATGCAGCTGCCGGAGATTCCCGTTTTTTTTAGGGATTCCTCAATTATCTGTAATCCGTTGTGTGGGCTCATATGCAGAACCGCTTTATGCCACGGGTCTGCAGAATAAACCTTTTCCTGAGCCCTACTCCCTTCGTTAACCCCTGCCGGTCAGAATAATAATGCGGGAAATGAACAGATCTGTAACTCCGGGCTCTCTTTCTGTGCGAACATCACGGATTCGCCCCCTGCAAAATCTGCGGAAGACCCTACTGATCAACAATCCCAAAAACGCTCCTGGCGCAGGGTTTATCAGGCTGACGCGAAAACAAGCGATGCCCACGGAATTCCCACCCAAAAAAAGAGCCCGAATTTGTTACGCAGATGAGATGAGGAGCCTCACGGCTCGTAGCCCAGCACCGGGGCCAGCCAGCGTTCGCAGGTTTCGACCGGCATGTTTTTGCGGCGGGCGTAGTCCTCAATCTGATCGCGCTGAATGCGGCCCACGCGGAAGTAGGCCGATTCAGGGTGTGCGAAGTAAAAACCGCTGACCGAGGCCGCCGGGTACATCGCAAAGGATTCTGTGAGGGTGATGCCCGTTGTTTCCGGTACCAGCAGCAGGTCGAAGAGCTTCTGCTTTTCGGTGTGGTCGGGGCAGGCGGGATAGCCCGGCGCCGGCCTGATGCCGCGGTACTGCTCCCTGATGAGGTCTTCATTGCTGAGGGCTTCTTCCGGGGCATAGCCCCAGCTTTGCCTGCGCACCTGCTCGTGCAGGTATTCGGCAAAGGCTTCGGCAAGGCGGTCGGCAAGCGCTTTAATCATGATGGCTTTGTAGTCGTCGTGCTCCTCTTTGCAGCGGCTTAGCAGCGCTTCGATGCCGATTCCGGCTGTAACGGCAAAACCGCCCATGTAATCGGGCAGGCCGCTTTCCTTCGGGGCGATGAAATCTGCCAGGGATTTATTCGCCTGACCCTCCCGTTTTTCGGTCTGCTGCCGCAGCATGCTGAACACGGTTTTTACCGAGGTACGGCTTTCATCGGTGTACACTTCCACGTCATCGCCCGCGGCATTGGCCGGGAACAGGCCCCACACGGCCCGGGCTTTGAGGCTTTTTTCGCGGATGATGTCATCCAGTAGCCTGTTGGCTTCCTGAAACAGTTCGCGCGCCTGCTCTCCCACCACCTCATCTTCCAGGATGGCCGGATACTTGCCGGCAAGCTGCCAGGTGATGAAAAAGGGGGTCCAGTCGATGTACTGCCGCAGCACGCTCAGGTCGGCATCTTCCATCACCTGAATGCCGGTTTGTTTCGGTATGGCAATGTCTTCGGCTTTCCAGCTTACGGGCGTCCGGTTCGTTTTCGCGGCTTCATAGCTGAGGTAGCGGTCGCGGCTGCCCTTGTTGCGGTGCCCTTCGGCCAGCATTTCGTACTCCTCCCGCACCGATGCCGTGTAGGCCGCCCGCATGCTTTCGGTAACCAGCTTGCCCACAACGGGCACGCTTCGCGAGGCATCGAGCACGTGAATTACGGGGCCGGAGTAGTGCGGCGCAATTTTCACCGCGGTATGGATGCGCGAGGTCGTAGCCCCGCCGATCAGCAGCGGCATTTTCATCCCGAGCCGCTCCATCTCCCGCGCCACGTGCACCATTTCATCAAGGGAAGGCGTGATGAGGCCGCTCAGGCCGATCACATCCACCTGCTGCCGCTGTGCTTCTTCCAGAATTTTTTCGGCAGGCACCATCACCCCGAGATCAATCACCTCAAAATTATTACAGGCCAGCACTACGCCCACAATGTTTTTGCCGATATCGTGCACATCCCCCTTTACCGTTGCCAGCAGCACTTTGGCCTTGGCGGTTGAGGTTTCGGCTTTGCGCTGCGCTTCTTCGATGTAGGGGATGAGCACCGCCACGGATTTTTTCATCACCCGTGCGCTTTTCACCACCTGCGGCAGGAACATTTTTCCTTCCCCGAAGAGGTCGCCCACCACGTTCATGCCGTCCATCAGCGGACCCTCGATCACCTGCAGCGGTTCGGGGTATTTGAGGCGGGCTTCTTCGGTATCGGCTTCCACAAAATCGACGATGCCTTTGAGCAGGGCGTGCTTGAGGCGCTCTTCCACGCTTTTTTCGCGCCATTCCAGGGTTTTGGTTTCCTTCACTTTGGCGTCGCTTGTGTAGCTCTCGGCGAAGTCAACCAGGCGCTCGGTTGCATCGGGGCGGCGGTTCAGCAGCACATCCTCCACGCGCTCAAGCAGGTCTTTCGGGATTTCGTCATAGACCTCGAGCATGCCGGCATTCACGATGCCCATATCGAGTCCGGCACGGATGGCGTGGTACAGAAAGGCCGAGTGCATGGCCTCACGCACGGGATTGTTCCCCCGGAAGGAAAATGAAATATTGCTGATGCCGCCGCTTACTTTGGCATGCGGCAGGTTTTCCTTAATCCATTTGGTGGCCCGGATAAAATCGAGGGCGTAGGAATTGTGCTCCTCAATGCCGGTAGCGACGGTGAGCACGTTGGGGTCAAAGATGATGTCCTGAGGCGGAAAGCCAACTTCTTCGGTGAGGATGCGGTAGGCGCGTTCACAAACTTCGGTTTTGCGTTCGTAGGTATCGGCCTGACCCTGCTCATCGAAAGCCATCACCACTACCGCGGCGCCGTATTTCATGATTTCGCGGGCCTGTTGGATGAAGGCTTCTTCGCCCTCTTTCAGGCTGATGGAGTTGACCACGCATTTGCCCTGCGTACTTTCGAGCCCGGCTTTGAGCACGCTCCATTTCGAGGAATCGATCATCACCGGCACGCGGGAAATATCGGGCTCGCCTGCCAGCAGGTTCAGGAAGCGGCGCATCAGCGCTTCCGAGTCGAGCATGCCCTCATCCATATTGATGTCGATAATCTGCGCACCGTTTTCGACCTGCTGCCTTGCCACGGAAAGGGCCTCATCCAGATTGTCTTCCTTAATGAGGCGGGCAAAACGGGGCGAACCGGTCACGTTGGTGCGCTCCCCTATGTTCACAAAATTGGTTTCCGGGGTGATGATGAGCGGTTCCAAACCCGAAAGGGAGAGCAGTTTCGTAGGCCGGGGCAGTTCTCTCGGGCGGGCTTTTTCGGCCTGACGGGCAACAGAGGCGATGTGTTCGGGCGTTGTGCCGCAGCAGCCGCCGACCAGGTTCAGGAAGCCGTCGTCGAGGTAGCCCCGGATGGCATCCCCGAAAAATGCGGGCGACTCGTCGTACTCGCCGAATTCATTCGGTAGGCCGGCATTGGGGTAGAGGCTCGTGAACACGTGCGAGCTTTTGGCCAGCTCCTGAATAAACGGCCGCATTTGTTTGGAGCCGAGGGCACAGTTCAGCCCGATGGAAAGCAGGTTGGGCGTGTGCATGAGGGAGGTCCAGAAGGCGCGGGTCGTCTGACCGGACAGCGTGCGGCCGCTCTGATCTACGATGGTACCGGAAATCATCACCGGCAGCGAAAGGCCGGTATCCTGTGCGTGCTGCTGAATGGCGTAGAGCGCGGCCTTGGCATTCAGGGTGTCGAAAATGGTTTCCACCAGCAGGATGTCTGCGCCGCCTTCCACCAGCCCCACGATCTGCTCGTAGTAGGCACCGGCAAGTTCTTCAAAGGTTACGGCCCGGAAACCGGGATCATTTACATCGGGCGACATTGATAGGGTGCGGTTGGTCGGGCCCATGGCACCGGCCACAAAGCGGGGTTTGGCGGGGTTGCGCGCGGTGAAAGCGTCGGCGGCTTCACGGGCAAGTCTGGCAGAGGCTACGTTCAGCTCATGCGTGAAGGCTTCCTGCTCGTAATCAGCCAGCGAAATCCGGTTTGAGCTGAAGGTGTTGGTCTCGATGATGTCGGCCCCTGCCTCCAGAAAAGCTTCATGAATCCCCTTGATGATGTGCGGCCGGGTAATGCTCAGCAGGTCGTTGTTTCCCTTAAGGTTTACCGGCCAGTCTTTGAAGCGGTCGCCCCGGAAGTCTTCTTCTTCCAGCTTGTGCTTCTGAACCATGGTGCCCATGGCGCCGTCGAGCACAAGTACACGCTCCCGAAGAAGTTCACGGAGTTTTTGAAGATTTTTTGATTCGGAAACGGAGGTGCGTTGCATCATAGCGAAATTATATTAGTCGGATAGTACTTAAGCCTGAAAAGAGCTGTCGGGCGGCATTACAATATCAAAATGCTTTTAAACCGGATTTAAACAAAGGAACGTGTTTTTGAATTCAGGCGGAAATATACAAATCACAGCACCGCTGCAAATTGCTGCTGAAAACCGGTTACTGCCGCAGATTAAAATAAAAAAAGGCTGCATTCACATAGGAATACAACCTTTTTACTCACTACAACTACAACTACAACACGTTCTTAGGGCGGTGTAAAGAGTTAAATGGAGGCAAAAACAGATAAATATCAGGAGCGGTTAGCGGAAATGAAGTCACTGATCTTATCAGCTTCAACAATCGCTTCCTTAAATTTTGGGCTGCCCTGAGCTGTTTTCTGACCTATAATTACTTTCGCCATTTTACGCTGAGACATTTTGGCGGCAAGTACTTTTTCACCGAATGATTGCTTCTTAGCCATTACTGAATACCTTGCGGGTTAAGAATGAATTGCTTATTTGATTTCTTTGTGCACAGTGTGCTTGCGCAGAACAGAATTATACTTCTTCAGCTCCATACGGCCGGTGGTCGTTCTGCGGTTTTTGGTCGTAACATAACGGGAGGTACCGGGCTTTTCGGTGCACTCCAGAATTACCTGAATGCGATTACCTTTTGCTTTTGCCATGATGCTGCTCGTTTAGCGAATTAGATTTTGGTGAGTAAACCGTTCTTTTTCAGTACGGCGTAAATACCATTTTTATTGATGGTACGAAGCGTTTTCGAGCTTACCTTCAGGGTTACCCAGCGGTCTTCTTCCGGAATGTAGAATTTTCTTTTCTGAAGGTTAAGGTGAAAAAGACGCTTGGTCTTGTTATTCGCCTTGGAAGAACGGTAGCCGTTCATGGCTTTAGACCCTGTAATATCGTCTCTGCGTGACATGGGATATCTTTTTTTGGATGGGATATACTTGGTTACAAAGGAAGCTTTGCAGCACCACACTGCGGATTGCGTAAGTGTCTGCTGCAAAGCTTCCTGTTTTTATACAGATTGCAAAAATAAGAGGATTTGAAATCAAAACCAATTTTATTTCATCCCTGCTATACAGGCCTTATTTTGAAGCAAAACACAAGGCTGCGTTTTTCTGCTCTGCCACGCGGCTTTTCCGCTTATTTCTTATACACCCAATCGAATTTGATCATTTATAATGGAAACTGAAAACAAACCTCTGCCCGGGAATCCGTCGCTTGCCTCCTCAACCGAAGAACTGCTTGCTCTTGCTGCCAACGACACGGGCACCTACCGCTACTCCGTAGAAGACTACTTCCGCAAACCCGCCCTCTCGGCCTTTCAGCTTTCTCCCGGCGGCACATGGATTGCCTACCGCGAGCGCGATGAGCGCGGCCGCCGCCCCATATTTGCCCGGCATTTTGAGACGGGGGAAGTCCGTAAGATTCTGGACGAGGGTGATGAGCTCATCGACGGATATATGTGGGTAACCGACTCCCGACTGCTGTACGTGCAGGATAAAAGCGGTGATGAAAACCACCAACTCTACGGCATCAATGTGGACGGCACCGGCTTTCAGGCACTCACCCCATTCGACGGGGTGAAGGTGATGCTGCTCAGCCAGCTGAAGGAAGATCCGGAGCACATCATCATACAAATGAACAAAGACAACCCGGAGCTTTTTGAGCCTTTCAAGATTAATGTGATTAGCGGAGCGCTGGAGAAGCTTTTCACCAACAACGACCCCGTATCGCCGGTAACAGGCTACCATTTCGACAAAAGCGGCCGGCTGCGGGCCTTCACCCGGCAGGAAAACGGTACCGAATACGTGCTGCTGTACCGCAGAGATGAAGCCTCCGGCTTTGAGGAAATCCTGCGTACCGGCTGGCAGGACAGCTTCGACCTGCTCGGTTTCGATTATACATCTGAAAATCCGCACCTTGCCTTTGTAAGCTCCAACCTTGAAAGCGATACCGCAGAGCTGATCCGCTACGACCTTGCCGCCTGTACAAAAACCGAGACCCTGTTCCGGCACGAGACCTACGACGCCGGCGGACTCAGCCTTTCCCGCAAGCGCGGCTACGAAATTGATTTTTATTACTACACCGGCGAGAAGGATGTCATCATCCCCGTGAGTGAAACCTACACCAAGCTGCATGAACACTTCACAGCCTTTTTTGAGGGGCAGGAATTCAGCGTTGCAGGCAGAACGGACGATGAATCCCGCTACCTGCTGTATGCCGGCAGCGACCGCAGTTACGGGGCCTACTTCCTTTTTGATACCGGCACCGGCAGTTTCGAAAAAATCGCCGACCTCATGCCGCACCTTGATGCAGCACACATGGCTGCCATGCGCCCGGTGCAGTTTACGAGCCGCGACGGCCTCAGCCTGCACGGATACCTCACCCTGCCCGCGCAGGCAGAAAGGGGTGAGAAAGTGCCGCTGATCGTGAACCCGCACGGCGGTCCGTACGGTCCGCGCGACGAGTGGGGCTTCAACCCCGAAGCGCAGCTTTTTGCAAGCCGCGGCTTTGCGACCCTGCAGATTAATTACCGCGGCTCAGGCGGCTACGGCAAAAAATTCTACCTCGCCGGCAGCAAACAAATCGGGCGCCGCATGCTCGACGACCTCGAAGACGGGGTAGCCTTTGCCCTCAATAACTTCGCGATCGATGAAAAGCGCATCGCCATATACGGCGGCAGTTACGGCGGACTCGCAGCCCTCGGCTCCCTCGTTAAAACCCCTGAGCTGTACTGCTGCGCCGTCGATTATGTGGGCGTCTCCAACCTGTTCACCTTCTACAAATCCTTCCCGCCCTACTGGAAACCCTTCATGGGTCAGCTGCGCGCACAGTGGTTCGATTTTGAGGATGAAGCCGATCAGGAAATCATGAAACAGGTTTCCCCGGCTCTTAATGTGGATAAAATAACCCGGCCCGTGTACGTGGTTCAGGGCGCCAACGACCCTCGGGTGAACATTCACGAATCGGATCAGATTGTCGAAAACCTGCGCGCCCGCGGTTTTCACGTACCCTACATGGTGAAATACAACGAAGGGCACGGCTTTCAGCACGAGGAAAACCGCATCGAACTCTACAAAACCATGCTCGGCTTTTTTGCCCTGCATTTGAACAGCTGAGTTTTTAAACGAATTTTCGCTGCCTCAGTCGGAAACACTGCGCTTTCAATCTAACCGGTAAACAGCCCGTGAAATGCACTGCCTCAATGTCCGCATCAAAAGGAAAACGCATTTCACGGGCATCGTAACCTTCTGCTGAACAAACCTTTCCCGCAATCCGGATTCAATCATGATCAAAAATCTTGCAGCATTTTTTACGGGACTTTTGGCGGCCTTAATCATAGCAGAGGTTTTGCTGCGGTTATGGAGTCCCATTGAAATCCGGGTGAGGGGCAACCGCATCATGCTCCCATACGAGAGGATTTATGAATTCCAGCAGGTGGATATTCCCAGGCTTGATGAGCAAATCAGGCATACCAAAAACAGTTTAGGCTTCAGAGGTCCGGAACCAGATGGCAAGCCGCATGATGTGGCCCGGATCATCGCAGTTGGCGGAAGCACTACTGAGGGTTTTTATCTGTCTGATGGCAAAGATTGGCCCGCCGTTATGGCTTCTGCACTAAATGCGGCAGGACATGAAGTGTGGGTAAATAATGCCGCAATGGACGGACACTCTACAATAGGACATCTCATCCTCCTTGAAGATCATCTGCTTCCCCTGCAGCCCGATTTCATCATCCTGAAAGCAGGTCTGAATGATATTGGCAGAAGCGACAGCTATGAACGACGAGTCAGGTCCGGGCTACGGTTTTCATCGGCTGCTGAGTTCGTCAGGTCTGCTTCATATTACAGTGAAGTCGTAGCTACGGGCCTGCATCTTTACAGGATTTACCTTGCAGGAGACGCAGGGGTCAGACATCAGTTTTTAGACCTAAAACAACAGCCGGTGTTTGAAGAAATTGACCGTGAAGAAGCCGAACGTGCCCTTGCCTGGCATGCCTATTATTTTACAGAGCCGTACCGGAACCGCCTCAGCCGTTTTGTGGAAATGTCTCTTGAATCGGGCATTATGCCCGTTTTGGTAACACAGGCAATATTAGCCGGCGAGGGAACCGACCCGTTAACAGGTGTTGATTTAGCTAAAATCGAATACAGAGGAGGAAGCGGTTATCAGCTGTGGCGTGTGCTGCAGCTGTACAACGAAACGACCCGCGAAGTTGCCCGGGCCTATGGCATTCCCCTGATTGATTTAGCTGCAAAAATGGGAAAGTCATCTGAATATTTTTATGATATGTTCCATTTCTCCAATGCGGGCGCGGCAGTTGCAGGTACCATTATCGCTTCAGGAATGACTGACATTCTGGTTCACGGCAAGGCGGAGTAAAGCGAAGCATGTTATCTTCCGCATCCTGCGGGCATTAGGCCATTCAGCAATTTTTATGCGTACCTTTTTTGATTTTCCTTAATGCAGCCTGACCGTTTCCATTCTTACTGCTTTATCAGCCCCGAACATCATCAACTAACTTGATCTTCGGTGCTCATTCCCCCGGCCCCTACTCAATGCGCGCGATCACATCGCCGCACATGAGCATGATTTCCGGCAGGTAGGGGTTCATGATGGGCTCTTCGGCGCTGAGCCGGTGTGCGCCCTCGTCTTCGAAGGCCATCGGGCAGTATTGGTGGTACACGACGCCTTCATTTCAATTTCAAGTTCCCTCAGCACAAACAGGCGCCATGCCTTTGTAGCAAACCTACTTCGCTAAAAAAACCACAAAGCCCCCGGTAGCAGCTTCCGGGGGGCTTTGTGATTTTTTGGGAGGGGGAGTCAGCTCCTGAAAATCATTTAAAGAAACTCATAAACTCAGCCGGCGTCATAACCGGTAATCTTTTTTCTGATTTTTTGTAGTCTGAAATATTTCTCGTTATGAAATAATCAGCGCCATGATTCAGCGCGGTAAAATATTGCAGGGCATCATCTTTGTCGCGGAATTCTGATGAAATGGCCTGAAGCATTACCGGCCTTCCTCCACTCAGGATATCACAGGCTAAGATAAAATCATAAAGCTTATCCGAAGCATTTTCAAGCTTGTAGATTTCAAAAGAAAGATAAATCAATGTTGCCAGGCTGCTTTCAGAAATTGCCAGTTTGACCTTGTTCAGGGATGCGAGCTCCAAAAGCTTTACGGATTCCCTAAAGTGCGGCTCACGTTTCGAAATAATGTCAAAAGCCACATCAGCGTCCAAAAAAAGTTCAGGCAAATTTCCTTTGAACATATTCATTTAAGAGCTTTTGATCTTCCTTTGATCGGATCGACTCCGATTTCTCTAATGCCAGAAGCAATCTTTTAGCGGCACGTTGCTGATCCGTTTCAACTCCTTCATCGTGATATGAACCCATAACTTCTTCAAACATTTTGGAAACAGTAACACCCTTCCTTTTAGCTCTGCGTCTCACAGAGCTAATTACCTCTTCTTCTACGGTAAGTGTCAGCTTTTTTTTCATAAGAGCATGGGCTTTGTGATAAATACCTGTTTCTTATCCATTCTACGAAACGGCAGCATGATTTACAACATATCAGGTTCCCGTCTTGAGCTTTTTCCCGCTGTACTCCGGGTTTTGTAAGTGAGGAAGTTCACCGCAGCCCCGACCGGCTTCAGATCCGGCCGGGTCTGCGGTGAAGCTCCTTTCCCCCGGCCCCTACTCAATGCGCGCGATTACATCGCCGCACATGAGCATGATTTCCGGCAGGTAAGGGTTCATGATGGGCTCTTCGGCGCTGAGCCAGTGTGCGCCCTCGTCTTCGAAGGCCATCGGGCAGTACTGATGGTACACTACGCCGTCAACACCGAACTGCCGTACGGCGAGTACCATCTGATCCGAAAGATGACGGAACTGTGCCCGGCCGTCCTCAATATCGCCGGCGGCCAGCAGCAGCTCAACGTGTGCGCCAAGGGCCCGACTGAGCCCGCGCCACGGCTGCACCATATCAACCGGCAGCTGCGGCCGCTCCAGCCCGGCAAGCTGCTCCTGAAAAGCTTCAAAGGCCTGCACCGAGGCCGTGAAATCAGATTCAACGTAAGCCTCTTTGCCTTCAAGATAAGTTCGGGTGAGGCGGGTTAGCCCGGCACGGAATGCTTCGGGTACATCCCGGAACCGGCGTACTTCGGCGTGGTCGCCGTGCCCCTGCCGCACCGGCTGCAGCCCGGGGCCGCGGTTCATCATGCTGAAGCGGTCAGCCAGCTGGAAAGCGCTGTCCAGCTTAAAGGCCCCGCTGAACACCACCCGCTCACCGGCCTCGAGACCGTCTTCAATCACAAAAAAATCACCCGCCCGCTGCCCGAGGGTCACTTCCCGGCTTTCAAAGCGCGGGGTTTCGGCTTCGGTGTCTTCCACAAAAACCACCGATCGCGGCCCGGTCCAGAGTACCGCGCTTGCCGGCACCATCAGCTGTGTTTGGGGCAGGGTGATGCGTGCCGTGGCCTGCACCAGCTCTCCGGGGCGCAGCTGCGCATCGCGGTTGCTCACCGAGGCCCGCAAGCCAGCTGTGCGCGTGCGCTCATCCACCATCGGATCGATGAACTCCACAACTGCCCCGTTCAGCTCACCCGCCCGGCCGCGGCGGTGCCAGCTGATTTCGGTGCCGGTCTCGATCCACGGCAGGTCTTCCTCCCAGGCTTCGAAACGCAGCCACACCTGTGAGAGATCAGCCACTTCCATCAGCACGGTGCCCTGTGCTACATAGGCGCCCTGCTCCACATTGCGGCGCATGAGCACGCCACTGACCGGGGCGAAAATTTCGAGCTCCTGCCGCACGCGTCCGCTTTCGAGGATGGCATCGATCTGCGCCTCGCTCAGCTCCCACTGCAGCAGCCGTGCCCGTGCCGCCCGCAGCAGCTCAGGGTGCTGCGCTGCCAGCCGCTGCGCCTCGAGCAGCTCCTGCTGCGCACTCACGAGTTCGGGTGCATACACCCGCGCCAGCAGCTCACCCCGGCTTATCTGCATGCCGGTCTCAGCCGTGCGCAGGTAGGTGAGGCGCCCGGGGAAATGGGCACTCACCCGGTGCAGGCGGCGCTCATCGGGCACTACCAGGCCCGGCAGGCGAAGCTCGCGCACCGGCTGCGCCGACACCACTTCCGTAGTGCGGATGCCTGCAAGATGCACGGCGGCTTCACTCATGGTGAGCTCGAAATCGCCGCCATCATCGGCGGAAGCCGGGGTAAGGTCCATCGCACAAATCGGGCACAACCCGGGCCCCTCCTCGCGGATGGCCGGGTGCATGGAGCAGGTCCAGACCGTTTCAGCCGCAGCTGCGGAACCGTTACCGGCTTCCCCGTGGCTGTGCGCGTGATCATGATCGTGGCCGTGGCCGTTATGCGCATCATGATTATGACTTCCGCCAAAAATCAGCCATCCCAGAAAAAGTCCGGTCAGCAGTACGCCAGTAAGCAGCAGCAGTGTTTTTTTATTCCATTCCATCATTCTAAAAATCAAAAAGTTAATCGTTCGGGATGTGAGCCTGTTTTCGGGTGCGGCCTACTCAAGGCTGAGCACCAGTTCCAGCCAGCTTGCGGTTTCGCGCTCGATGCGGGCCAGTTCACGCTCCGCGCGGAAGCGGGCTTCAAGCCGGTCGGTGCGGGCATCGAGCCAGTCGCGGCGCAGCTGCAGCAGCTCCCTGAAGCCCGTTTCAGAGGCGGCGTAGCTTTCCAGCTGCAGGCGGTAGAGCTGCTCAAAAGCCGGCTGCAGCTCCTCATCATAGAGGCTTACCGCCCGCCGGGCTTCGCGCCAGGCCGACTGTAGGGTTTCCGCTCGGGCGACCATCTGTAGCCGGGCTGCCTCGCGGTTTTGTTCGAGGGCCTGCATACCAGCGCGGTACTCATCCCGCCGGCCGTCGTACTTGCCGCGCCACAGCGGCACCCGCACGGTCGCCATCCCGTAAAAAGATTCCTTCATGGCGGGCATCATGTTCATGGTGCCGTAATCACGGCCCATCACTTCAAATCCCAGGCCGAATTCAGGCAGACCCATACGACGGTTTTGCTCCATGGCGTGCTCCAGGGCCTGCGTGCGCTGCGTGTATTCGCGCAGCTCCGGCCGGTTTTGCAGCAGCTGCAGGGTGATGTGTTCCGGGCCTGCCACCAGCTCCCGAAGCGGCACCTCAGCTCCGATATGCAGCGGGCGCTCAGCATCCCGCTGCAGCAGCGTATTCAGCCGGGTCTGCAGCGGAAGCCGGGCATCCTCCACGTTCCGGATGCGGGTCTGCAGCCGGCTGCGCTCCATCTGCAGGGCGATGCGCTCGGTTTGGCGCGCGAGCCCGGTTTCGTGCCGCGCCGCCAGCCAGTCTTCGAGCTGTGTGAGCAGGGCCAGCTCTTCGTGCAGGAGCTGCTCCCGCTGCCCGGTTTCGGCCAGATCGAGCCAGCCCAGCTGCACCTCAAGCACCAGATCGAGGGCGGCCTCCAGATGGCGCTGCCCTTCGGCGGCGGTGAGCTGTTCCTGCTGCCGCTGCGCTGCGCTCAGGGTGCCAAACCAGGGGAACATCTGCATGGCCGAAACCGAGAAGCGCCCCAAAAACTGACTCTCCTCCGCCGGATTGATGAAGTAGCCCAGATTCACTTCCGGGTCGGGCAGCGACCTCACCTGACGCTCCCGGCTTGCCTGCGCCTCAATCTGATGTGCCGAGGCCGCAAGGGCCGGGTTAAAGCTGAGGGCTTCCCGAATCAGGGCTTCGGCTTCGGCCGGCAGCTTTTGATCGGCCACCTGCTGCGCCAAAGCGGAACTTCCGGCGGCAGGCAGCAGGGCAAGCAGACCGAAAACGGCGAGGAGCTTCCCTATCCCCCGAAAAAAAACAGCAGAGGCGGGAATGGCCTTGTTTTTTGTAGCGTGCATGATTGTTTTCATCATCATCATAAAAATCAGGGTGATGTGGTTTCGGCCGGAGCCGGAATCACGAAATCGGGGCGGTATTCGGCGGCAATGGCGTAGAGCAGAGGCACCATGAAAAGCGACAGCAGCAGGAACAGCACGCCGCCGAACAGCGGGATGGCCATGGGCGTCATGATTTCGGCGCCGCGGCCGGGCGAGGTGAGGATGGGCAGCAGGGCCAGCAGGGTGGTCGCGGTTGTCATCAGGCAGGGACGCACCCGGCGCAGACCGGCCTCGATGGCCGTTTCGATGATTTCAGCGCGGCTGCCGGGTCGTTTCTCGGCAAACAGCTGCCGTAGATAGGTCGCCTGTACCACGCCGTCATCCACGCCTATGCCGAACAGCGCGAGGAAACCGACCCACACGGCCACGCTCAGGTTCACGGTGCCCATGCCGAACAGGCCGCGGATATCCATGCCAAGCAGGCTGAAGTTCATGAACCAGGGCTGTGCCCACAGCCAGAGCATCAGGAAACCGCCGGCCCATACCAGCGCAATGCTGCTGAAGATGATGCCGGTTTGGGTAACCGAGCGGAACTGCAGGTAAATCAGCATGAAGATGAGCAGCAGGGTTACGGGCACGATCACCAGCAGCCGCTGCGCCGCCCGCTGCTGATTGCGGTACTCGCCCTCAAGGGTGAAGCTGACGCCCGCCGGCACTACGAGTGCGCCCGAGGCGATGCGCCGGTCGAGATGGCGCTGCACGTTTTCGGCCACCTCCACGGCTGCAAAACCCGGCACCGCATCGAAGGTTACGTAGCTGTTCAGGAAGGTGTTCTCGCTGCGGATGCTCATCGGGCCGGTCGCGAAGCGAATCTCCGCCAGCTGACCCAGCGGAATCTGACTGCCGTCAGGGGCGGGCACCAGAATGCGGGCGATGTTCTCCGGGTTGTCGCGGTACTCACGGGCATAGCGCACCCGCACCGGATAGCGCTCGCGGCCTTCAACGGTGGTGGTGAGGGGCATGCCGCCAACCGTGATGGAAATAACCTCCTGCACCTGCTGCACGGTAAGGCCGTGCCGGGCGAGGGCTTTCCGCTGCAAATCAATTTCGAGGTAGGGCTTACCCACCACGCGGTCGGCAAACACCGAAGCTGCGCGAACGCCCTCAACCTCGCGGATCAGGTGCTCGAGTGCCACGGAGAAGTCATCAATCGTTTGCAGATCGGGGCCGCTTACCCGGATGCCGATGTTGGCGCGCATGCCGGTTTGTAGCATGATGATGCGGGTCTCGATGGGCTGCAGTTTCGGGGCAGAGGTAACACCGGGGATGGTGGCCGCGGCGGCGACTTCGCTCCAGATGTCATCAACCGAGCGGATGTGATCGCGCCATTGCCGGTAGAAGCGTCCGCGCCGGTCGGGGATGAGGCCGCCGTTTTCATCCCGCACAAAGTTACCTTCGCGGTCAACCCGGAAGCGGATGCGCCGGCCGTTTTCGTCGGTCCTGAACTCCGGATGATAGGTCACCACATTTTCGAACATGGAAATCGGTGCGGGATCAAGGGCCGACTCCACCCGCCCGATTTTGCCCAGCACACCCGACACCTCAGGGATGGAAGCCACGCGCATATCCATGATCTGCACCATTTCGGCGACCTCCGCCATGCCGGCGTGCGGCATGGTAGTGGGCATCAGCAGGAAGGAGCCTTCATCGAGGCGCGGCATAAATTCGCGGTTCAGGCCGGGGAAGGTGTGCGAGGCCGACTGCCAGAGCCCGGTTTCACGCAGCTCCCAGCCGACTGATTCCGCGGCTGAAGCCGGCAGCTGAAATACCCGGCTGAAGCCCAGCCACGACAGCGCGCCGAAAAACAGCAGCAGCACCGGAAGCACAAAAAACAGCGCTCTCCGCTGCATAAAAAACCGCAGCGCCCGCTCATACACGCGCATAAATCCCCAAAACGAAAGCAGTACCAGCGCCACCACAAAAACAAGAAACAGGGTGTTAATCAGCCGGCTGTTTTCGGGGCCAAGCGGAAGCCAGCTGTCTGACATCAGCCAGCTCAGCCCCAGCACGATGATGATGGTGTTGGCCAGGCTGAGCAGGCCCGGCTTGAGGCCCTGAACTTCAAAGGCGCGAAGGAGCCCTGTGAGGCCCAGCCCCAGCAGAATGAAGCCCGCCCACGGCAGCAGCCAAAAGGCCGCGAGGCCGCTCACCACAAGCAGGGCGCTCCATATTTTTTTCCACAGCAGCTTGTCGAAGCGGGCCGTGAACAGCCAGTAGGCAAACGCGGGAATAATGGTGAGGGTGATGACGAGCGCGGCCAGCAGCACAAAGGTTTTGGTGAACGCCAGCGGACCAAATAGGCGGCCTTCCTGCGCTTCCAGCAGAAATACGGGCAGAAAGCTGATAATGGTGGTGAGCAGGGCCGTAACGATGGCGGGGCTCACTTCCTGCGCGGCTTTGGCAATCACTCCGATGCGGCTTTCGGCCGGGGGCGCATCCTCCAGCCTTCGCAGCATATTTTCGGTAAGAATGATGCCCATATCGACCACCGTACCGATTGAGATCGCGATACCGGCCAGGGCTACTACGTTGGCTTCTACACCGAAATGCCGCATCAGGATGAAGGAGATGAGCACGGCCACAGGCATGAGCGCGGAAACCAGCAGGGCGGTGCGCAGGTGCATCACCAGGGCGATGATTACGATGAGCGTAATCAGGATTTGCAGGGTGAGGGCCTGCTCCAGGGTGCCGAGGGTTTCAAGGATGAGGTCGCTGCGGTCGTAGAAGGGCACGATGCTGACCTGCGAGCGGGTGCCGTTATCGAGGGTGCGTACCGGCAGACCAGGGGCAATTTCTTCCATTTTGGCTTTTACCGCCTCAATCACCTGCAGCGGATTTTCACCGAATCGGGCAACGACCACCCCGCCAACGGCTTCGGCGCCTTCGAGGTCGAGCATGCCCCGCCGCTGCGCCGGACCCGTAGTGACTTCGGCCACATCGCGGATGAGCACCGGCACATTGTTGTTTACGGCTACCACGCTGTTCTCAATATCAGCGAGACTGCGGATGTAGCCGAGGCCGCGCACCACGTACTCAACGCGGTTCATTTCGAGGGTGCGGGCGCCCACATCGAGATTGCTCTGCCGCACGGCATTGGCGATCTGCGTTACCGTAACACCGCGCTCACGCATGCGCACGGGGTCGATATCCACCTGATATTCCCGCACGAAGCCGCCAATACTTGCGACCTCCGCCACGCCCGAAGCCGAAGAAAGGGCGTATTTCACCTGAAAATCCTGAATGCTGCGGAGCTCATCCAGATCCCAGCCCCCGGCGGGGTTTCCGTCGGGGTCGAGCCCCTGCAGGGTGTACCAGAACACCTGACCCAGCGCGGTGGCATCCGGGCCGAGGGAGGGCTGTACACCTTCCGGCAAGATGCCCGCGGGCAGCGCATTCAGCTTTTCGAGGATGCGGGCACGGCTCCAGTAAAACTCTGCATCATCCTCAAAAATGATGTTGATGGCCGAAAAGCCAAACATAGAGTTGCTGCGCACTGCCCGCACGCCGGGCAGACCTAACAGCTGTGTTGTGAGGGGGTAGGTAATCTGATCTTCAATATCCTGTGGCGAGCGGCCGGGCCACTCCGTAAAGACAATCTGCTGATTGTCGCCGATATCGGGGATGGCGTCAACGGCAACGGGATCGCGGGGCCAGATGCCTAAATCCCAGGCGAAGGGCGATGTAGCGAGGCCCCATCCCACCAGAAAAAAGAGCAAAAGCGCGGCAATCAGCCGGTTTTCGAGAAAAAAACGAATGGTTCGGTGAAGCATAAGCTGCTGTGTTGAAATGGAGAAAAGCGAGGAGCGCACATCCAAAGCGGACCATACCAGGGCATGGCAGCAAAGCTGACGGGTTTAGGGGGATGTGCGGAAAAAAGCTGAATGCGGGCTTCAGAGCCCTTCAGTCAGCGGCGCTTTCTCAAATCAGATAGCAGCAGTTTACGACACGCAGCGGGAGGGCGGCTGCGTGAGTCTGGGTAAGATCGCCGGAAAGTCGGGGAGCGGAAAATTTGGGGAGGGAAGCCTGCAGGGCTTCATCAGTGGTATTTTGCTGAAGCAGCGGAAAAAGGGGGAAGGATTCTTTTTGCGGAACAACGACCCTTTTCAGGATTTCAGCGAAATTTGGCGCATCAGATGCCGGGCTGAAAAAGCAGTCGCACTCCGTACAGCAGGCCGGCACAGCTGCGGAGGGATCGCAGCCGCGGGTTTCCTGATTACTAAAAAAAGGGGTAAGTCCGGCAAGCAGGGTTTCATCTGCAAGCTGAGCAACGGCTTCGGCCTGTTCAGGGCAGCAGCTCATAAGCGCGGCCTGCTCCGGGGCAGCAGCAGCAGTTTCGGGGCAGGGCAAACCGGCATACGCAGCCAACGCTTCTGCGGCAGGCAGAACCACGGAAAGCATCATCCAAAAACTTATGAAGATGCTGACCTTTGACCGGAATGAGTTGGTATGCCCTTTCATCGGTTTAGTTTACTACGTCGGGTCCTTTGTAGGTAAAACCGGTAGCTTCCACGATTTCAGCTACCACTTCTTCGGTAACCTTTCCGGCTATCATAGCGATGCCGTTGGTGTGATCAACTTCGGCTTTTTCGATTTGCGGGTGCTTTTCAAGCTGTTTTTTCAGACGGGAGGAACAACCGTCGCAGGTCATTCCTTCCACCCGAATGCTTAGTGTGTCTTCCATAATGAGAGTTGTTTGTTTAACCAACCATCATCACCAAAACAACAAGAATTGCAAGCCCTACTTTCAGGGCGGTCATTTTGTTCTTTCTCATGGCTATACCCTAACTTGCTTATTCGTGAGTCCTTAGCGTGCTGACGAATATAGTTAAGTAAACCATGACTGGCAACCTGATGGCCGGATAATTTAAAATTAAGTTGGCTGGCGGTTAATATACTCATTCTGCTTACAATTTCCGGATACGCAGGCTGTTGCCGACTACGCTCACCGAGCTCAGGGCCATGGCAAGGGCGGCAAACATGGGGCTGAGTATGCCAAATGCCGCAAGCGGTATGCCCACAGTGTTGTACACAAAGGCCCAGAAAAGGTTCTGCCGGATGATCCGGAGCACGCTCCGGGAAAGCGTGATGGCCTCGGCAACCTTGCCGAGCGAAGCACCGGCAATGGTGATATCAGCTGATGAAACCGCGAGGTCGGTGCCGCTGCTCAGCGCTATGCCAAGGTCGGCCTGTACCAGCGCCGCCGCATCGTTGATGCCGTCGCCCACCATGGCAACATGCTTGCCCTGCTGCTGATAGTGCTGCACAATCTGCGCTTTTTCGTCGGGCTTCACGCCGAAACGCACTTCTTCAATGCCCAGCTTGCCGGCTACGTAACGCGCCGTTTTTTCCTGATCGCCGGTAACCATCACCGGCATGATGTTCATGGCTTTGAGCTGCTTCACAAATGCGGCCGCATCTTCGCGTGGCTCATCGCTGATGCCCAGCAGGCCTGCTGTTTCGCCGTCAACCAGCACAACCAGAACCGTGCGGCCGGCTTCCTGCCAGGTATCGATTCGGGCCTGCACATCCGCACTTGTCCCGCCCAGCAGCTCTACAGAGCCAATCTGCACCTTTTTCCCGTTCACCTCTCCGGTAATGCCGGTTCCGGCCTGCGTCTGCGTACTTTCTGCACGGGGCAGGTGCGGCGCTTTTTGCTTTGCGTAGCGCACCACAGCCTGCGCGATCGGGTGATCAGACTCCTGCTCGACCGAGGCCGCAAGGCTGAGCAACTCTTCCTCCGGCAGACTTCCCGTGGTGAAGATGCCGGTGAGCTGCATTTCGCCGGTGGTGAGGGTTCCGGTTTTATCGAGGAGGATAACGTCAGCCTTTCGGGCATCTTCCAGGGTAACGGCATCTTTTATGAGGATGCCTTTCTCTGCCGCCCGGCCTGAGCCGACCATAATGCCGGTAGGCGTAGCCAAACCCAACGCGCAGGGGCAGGCGATAATGAGCACAGCCACCATGTTGACCACCGCTTTGGCGGGGTCGCCTTCCGCGAACATCCAGGCAAGCAGGGTGATGAGGGCAATCACAATTACGACGGGCACGAATACGGAGGCAACTTTATCCACCAGCCGCTGAATCGGCGGCTTGGAGCCCTGCGCGCGCCGCACGGCCTCGATAAGACGGGCCAGGGCTGTATCTTCGCCTACGGCAGTAGCCTTCATCCGGAAGGACTGATTTGTGTTGCGCGTGCCGCCGGTTACGGCATCACCGGGGGTTTTATCGGCCGACACGCTTTCACCGGTCATCATCGATTCATCAAGCGAAGGGCTGCCGCTGAGCACTTCGCCGTCAACCGGAACCTGCTCAAATGCCTTCACGAGCAGCTCATCGCCCGTGCGCACCTGATCGAGGGTGATGGTTTCGGGCTGCCCCCCGGCACCGATGCGGTGCGCGCGCGGCGGGGTGAGTTTGAGGAGCCCGCCCAGGGCATCGCGGCTTTTGTTTCGGGCGCGCTCTTCCATCCACCGGCCCAGTAAAATGAGGGCGATAATCACAGCCGCGGTATCGAAGTACACATCCATCGGTTCCACCAAACCGCCTTCGCGCCCGAAGAAGGTCGCGTAACCGCTAAACAGGAAAGCCGCGCCGGTTCCCACGGCAACCAGCACGTTCATGTCGGCGCTTTTGCGCTTCACCGCTTTCCATGCGCCCGTAAAAAACTGACTCCCGGCATAAAACATAATGAAGCCGGTAAGCAGCAGCTGCGCCAGATTCCATTCAAACATAACCGGATGGATGGCCTCATGCCAGGCATGGATGAACATCGGGCCCATATCCATCACGCTTACAAGCAGCGCCAGCGGCAGCGCGATAAAAAACCTGCGCCGGAAAGTGGTGCCCTCCGTCTCTGTTGGTGAAGCGGGAGTTGTGTTTCGGGTGATGACTTCTGCTTCGAAACCCGCTGCATCTACGGCTTCAATTACGGGGTTCAGGTCGGGCTCATCCCGGAAAAAGCGGGCTTCGCCGGTCGCGAGATTCACCGAAACGTCTCGGGTACCCGGAACCCGGCCGATGGCCTTTTCAACACCGGTTACGCAGCTCGCGCAGCTCATGCCGGTAATTTTCAGGCGGTGTTCAGCGGGCTGCTGTTTTTTTGTTTTGGGCAGTACGGCTTCGAAGCCGGCATCGTCAACGGCCTGCATGAGGCGCTCTTCCGAAATTTTGCCGGCCTCGTAAACCACTTCGGCCTGATTGGTCGCCAGATTTACGGAAACTTCTTCGACGCCCTCAACCCGGCTGAGGGCTTTTTCGACACCGCTCACGCAGCTCGCGCAGCTCATGCCTTTGATATCGAATCGGATGCGGGAGAGGGTTGCTTCCATAGCAAAACGGGCTTTTGGCTTTCGGGATGATGACTCCTTAAGGTAGGCACTTTACCGGGCCCGGGCGTTCGGATTTGCCGCTACTTTGTATATATTTTTTGGGTGATGCGTTTCTAAATCGCATCCAGTGAGCGGCGTTCCCCGCCCTTTTGCCGCCAGGCCGTGGGGCTGAGGCCGGTCTGTTCCCTGAAGCGGGCCGAGAAGTGCTGCGAGGAACTGTAGCCGAGGGTGAGGGCAATTTCACCAACGCTGAGGCGGTTGAGAGCGAGTAATTCTTTGGCGCGTTCGGTGCGCAGCTTCTCATAAAACTGCGTGATGGTGTGTCCGCTTGTTTGGGTGAACTGCCCGCTCAGGTAGCTGTAGTTTTTGTTTAGCTTGCTGCTTAGCCAGTCAGAAAGCAGGCCCGGTGCTGCCCCCGCCTCGATTTGCTGCTGAAACCTGATGATCTCACTTTTGATCTGAGCGCCCAGCTGTTCGTCGCCCGGGGGGATAAGCTCAAAGCCTTTTGCACGAAGATCCGCTTCCAGCTGCTCCAAAGCGGCCTGTTCCGGCGGACTTTGCAGCACGGCTTCACCCAAACGAACGGTCTCCTGGCGCAGCCCGGCATCGCTCAGGCTTTGCTCCACCGCATCGATACAGCGGGGACAAACCATATTTTTTATGCTGAGGACATACATGCGGGCAATCCGGCTTTCGTCGGTTAAAAAAGAAAAGGCAGTATCCTTCTAATAGAGGATACTGCCTTTATAAACATCTGCCGCGGGAAAATTATTCCACGGTCACGCTCTTGGCCAGGTTACGCGGCTGATCTACGTTGCACTTGCGGTACACCGCAATCTGATACGACAGAATCTGCAGCGGAATTACCGTGAGCAGGGGCGTAAGTAAATCGTGCGTTTCCGGAATGGTAACCGAGAATTCAGCAAGGCGCTGAACGTCTTTGTTATTATCCGTAGTGATGGCAATTACACGGCCTTTGCGGGCACGTACTTCCTCGATGTTGCTCACCATTTTGTCGTTGGTATGTGCTGCTGAAGCGAGTACCACTACCGGCATAAGCTCATCGATAAGGGCGATAGGTCCGTGCTTCATTTCAGCGGCCGGGTAGCCTTCCGCATGGATGTAGGAAATCTCCTTGAGCTTGAGCGCGCCTTCAAGGGCAACCGGGAAATTGTAGCTGCGGCCGAGATACAGGAAATTCGGGGCATAGGCAAAAAGGCGGGCAATGGCGTCAATTTCATCAAACTTGGTCATGATTTCCGCCACCTTCTTCGGAATTTCGCTCATGGCCTTAATGATTTTTGAAGCTTCGTCCGGAGCCAGCGTTTTACGGCGCTGACCGAGCAGAATGGCCATCATGGTAAGCACCGTAACCTGTGCGGTAAACGCTTTGGTTGAGGCAACCCCGATTTCAGGGCCGGCGTGAGTGTACACCCCTGCATCGGTTTCACGCGCAATGGTTGAGCCTACCACATTGCAGATGCCAAGCACAAGCGCTCCTTTGGAGCGGGCTTCGCGCACGGCTGCCAGGGTATCGGCTGTTTCACCGCTTTGGGAGATCACGAGCATCACATCTTCTTTGGTGATGAGCGGATCGCGGTAGCGGAACTCGGAAGCGTATTCGACCTCGACCGACATCTTGGCGAGGTGCTCAATCAGGTATTCACCAACAAGCCCGGCGTGCCAGCTTGTACCGCAAGCCGCAATAATGAGGCGGCGGGCATTTACCAGGCGGTCTGTGACTGCTTCGATACCGCCGAGAACAATTTTATTATCTTCCACAATAAGCCTTCCGCGCATACAGTCGGCGATTGTTTGACTTTGCTCATGAATTTCTTTGAGCATGAAGTGGGCATATCCGCCTTTTTCAATTTGCTCAATATTCATTTCAAGCTCGTGAACTTCCTTGCTGAGCTTAACATTTGAAATGGTTTTCACCTGATAGCCGTCGCGGCTGATAATTGCCATTTCATCATCATCGAGATAAACCACTTTATTGGTGTATTCGATAATCGGGGAAGCATCAGAGGCAATAAACACCTCGTTATCGCCAATGCCAAGCAGCAGAGGCGAGCCCTTCCGGGCTACGATAATTTTATCCCGCTCGTTTTTATTTACGATAGCCAGACCGTAGGTGCCGTCAACCTGCTTGAGAGCCATCTGAACGGCTGTTTCAAAATCAACGGATGCAACCCGCTGAATTTCTTCAATAAGGTGTGCGAGCACTTCTGTATCGGTCTCTCCCTGAAAAATGTGGCCCTTATTGCTAAGTTCTTTTTTGAGGGCATCGTAATTTTCGATAATGCCATTATGAACAATGGCGAAATTCTGACTGCCATCCCAGTGGGGGTGTGCGTTGATGTCGTTGGGCTCGCCGTGTGTGGCCCAGCGGGTATGCCCTATGCCAATGGTGCCTGTAACGTCTGTTTCTGTGAGCAGACTCTCAAGATTGGCAACTTTGCCCTTTCCTTTCCTTACAATTAATGTTCCGTTTAAAATTGCGATTCCTGCTGAATCGTAGCCTCTGTATTCAAGTCTTTTAAGCCCCTTGATGATAACATCTGAAGCTTCGCGAAATCCAATGTATCCGACTATTCCGCACATAAGAGTATTGGGTTTGTTATTGATTTACTTAATAATACAGGTTTAACTGAACTGCTCAATTAATGCACAGTAAACCTGCACGACCTGCTGTTCTTGACTTGGAAAAGTTATAATTCACCTAAATTAGGGAATTAAAACCAGTGTTGAAAGCGCATTTGTTTTTCACCTTTTATCATGATTCCTGTTCCTGATTGTGCATTAAGCTTACTTTGCTAAATTGTAAAAACAGCTTGCAACATCCACAAAAGCCTTTTTCTGAAAATGGGTTGATCTCTCAGAAACATGTTAGTTATAAATACATATATTATAATAATGGCATTACTTAATGGCGTTATACGGCAATCTGATTCACAAAATGTGCTCATTTAATTGCTATATTGGCTAAACTCTATTCCCTTTTTGAGTTATAGAGCCATCTTTAATCAGGTCTTCCAAGCTCAATAGCTGAACCATGCAACTTTGCTTTTTCGATGATTCAAGGGCTACACGGCTGATGCCCCTCACATTAACAAAGCCGTCAAATATGGTCAGGATCGGAATTCTGACTATAGCTGAAAAATGGGAGCGGTACCTCAGCCCGGAACTGGTTACACGTCAGCTCCCTGAATATATGGCTGGTGTGTACCCCGCACCTCCGCTCAACCCCGACGAGGACTGTATTTGGATTAACGGCCGTTTTTTACCGGACCTCGAAGTTTTAGGCCAAATTATGCAGCTGCAGACCGATGAAGGCCTGATGCACAGCAATACGCCCGTTGCTCTGAGGATGGATGGCAGCAGAAGTGTCAGCATTTTCAATGCTGGCAGCATTCCTGGCACAGATATAAGCTTTCGTGATACCGACCGCGGAACTTTGCTTGATGCACCCTGGCAGGTTTTTGGATTTAACGGCGGGGAAATACTGGCAGATATAAGCCTGCTCAAATCAGGCTTAAGACCTGTTGATGAAAGTCGGTTTCCGGGTGTATTTTTTCAAAACGCCTATCAGATATTTGTTGATGAAGGCGTCGTAATCGAGCCTGGCTGCACAATACTTGCAGCAGAAGGGCCTGTTTATATTGGTGCGAAAGCTACCATTATGGCAGGTTCAATGCTCCGTGGCCCTGCTGCTGTGTGTAATCATGCTACCGTAAAAATGGGCGCAAAAATTTATGCTGACACCACCATCGGCCCCTGGTGTAAGGTCGGGGGGGAAGTTCAGAATGTGGTAATGCAGGCCTACTCGAATAAAGGCCATGACGGATTTCTTGGCAACTCTGCCATCGGCGAATGGTGCAACCTCGGTGCCGACACTAACAACTCCAATCTGAAGAACAATTACAGCAGTGTGCGGCTCACTGAATGGGAGACCGGAAAGGAGTACGACACCGGCCTGCAGTTCTGCGGCACCATCATGGGCGATCACTCCAAAACGGCCATCAATACCATGCTCAATACGGGCACGGTTTGCGGGGTTTTCTCCAATATAGTGCTGGGTGATTTCCCCCCGAAGCACATCAAATCCTTCCGATGGCTCACCAAAAACGGTGAGGATATCTACAAGTTCGACAAAGCTATGGAGGCTGCCGAAAGAATGATGGGCCGCCGCGGCATTGAAATCACACCGGAATACCGGGCTATGATGCGGTTTCTGTTTGAAAAAGCCAACCGCTAAACCGCACGGCCTCACGGCCGGCACCCTTGCCGTTTATGCCGGCTCGTAGGCCTGATCTTCTTCGGGCTCCCGCTCGCTTGTAATACCGTGCGCTTTGGGGCGGCCGTTTTCATCTACATGCACGAAAACAATTTTATCGATAGTGATAATCTTGTTTTTATTGAATTTATTCCGGACTTCACACTTAAAGGTAACAGAAGTTGTCCCGAAGCTGAGTATCTCCATACCCATTTCAATGATATCTCCGGCTTTGGCCGAATTGATGAAATTGATTTCGGAGATAAATTTCGTAACAAGCTTATCGCTCTGAAGCTGGCAAATAGCGAAAATCGCAGCTTCTTCATCAATCCACCGCAGCAGGCTTCCGCCAAACAGGGTGTGGTTGGGGTTAAGGTCTTCAGGCTTGATTAGTTTTCTGGAATAGAATCTCATGATGTTTTTATCTTAATGGACAGCATTATTATCGGAACTGTATTTCTGGATTTTCGCATTTTCAAAAGGCATCACAGCCTATAGCAAAGCTTGTACCAAACTGATGCAGCCTGTCGTTTCAATTTCCTGTATTAAGCTTTTCAGGTATTAATCAATGCTGCTTTCTCTAAACATTTAAACCGGCAATAGCGTTGCTGAAGTACAGGATAGCTGCCAAACTGCTGTTTTTCTTTCAACGACTCAGACCTACGTATCAAAACCTTGAACGCACAGACCACCATACAGCGCGAAATTTCAGCATTAATCAGGTTGTTGGATGATCCCGAACCCTCTATCCGGCAAACCATAACCAATCGCCTTATAGAAATAGGGGAGGCAGCCGTGCCTCAGCTTGATGAGCACCGGGTTAAAACCAGCGACCCAAGCCTGCGTAATCAGGTTCAGTCGATAATCCGCTCAGCTACTTTCGGCAGTTACCAGGAAGAAGTTGCTGTTTTGGCAGGGCAGGGCATTCACACCATGGAAGAACTTGAAGATGCTGTTTTTCTGTTTTCACGATTCCAAAACCCAACCCTGCGCATCCGGCCTTTCAGGGAGTTGCTTGATGCACTCGCTCACGAAGCAGCTGTACCTATTAAAAAAGCAGATACGGCTGAAGCACAAATGCTGGCTTTTACCCGCTTTTTGTTTGTTGAAAATGATTTCAGGGGTTGCACCGAAGACTTCCTGCACCCCCGGCATTCCTATCTGCACGAGGTACTTCAGCACCGGCGCGGAATTCCGCTATCGCTTGCTTTTGTGATGCTTTTTTTAGCAGACCGGCTTAAACTGCCCTTCTACGGAATGAACATCCCCCTTCATTTTCTGGTGAAGTTTGTTACCCCTTCCAACCAAAGCATACTTGTAGATCCGTTCAATCAGGGTAGCATTATTTCAAGGGAGCAGTGCGACCGCTTTCTTGCAAATAACGGAATTCGCAGGTTTCCGGAATACTATGAAGCAGCATCCCCTTATTCGATGTTCACGCGCTTTGTACGAAACCTCATTAACGGGCACATGGAAAGCAGCGAACCTGAGCTTGCCCGCTCCCTGCAGGAGCTGCTTATGCTCGTTGAATCAGCCCATACAGATCGTCAGTAATAAAAAAACGGGCACATGTATTCTGCGCTTACCTGAGCCCGTTTTCACCTGCCTGTAATTACAAAGGATGCCCAGTTAACCGGGTGAGCATACTGCGGGTTTTCAAGCAGGCTCAGCTGTGCTTCGCGCAAAGCCTCTTTATAGTTAAGTTCCGTGTTTCTGCGGCTGAACCGCGGCCGTTCCTCGTATTGCCGGTTTAGTTGCTGGTAAAAATTTCGCATCAGCAGAGAAGTTGCACGGTCTTCCACACTCCAAAGGGTTACGGCTACCGCAGAGCTGCCGGCGTTCAGGAAAGCACGTTGCAGGCCAAGCACTCCTTCACCGCTTAAAACCCTGCCGATACCCGTATTACAGGCGCTTAACATTACAATATCAGCGTTTAGCCGTAAAGCACTGATTTCAGTTGTCCTCAAAAATCCGTCAACATTATGACCGTAACCCTCATCTTCTGCAGAAGTTGCAAGTACCAGACCGGAATACCGCGGGTTACGTTCATCCAATAACCCGTGCGCAGCAAAGTGAATAAGACTGTAGCGTGAAATATCAGGCTCAGAAAGTACCGTTTCTCTTGCCTCCGTACCCGTTTTGAGGCGTACGGCTCCGGGGAAAAACTCAGCAACCCAACGACCTTCAAGCTCGCTGAACGGCAGCGGGCGCAGGTTTTGCATATCTGCGATGTTTCCGGAGGTTCGGGCATCCGGGTCAGAGGCCGGGATTACAGGATTAGCAAACACAAGTGCTTCACGCCTGCCATTTCGGTTAATCAGATGGCGCTGATTTAGCAGGCTGCGGGCAGTAAAAGAGGGGGTAAAGGAGATGGTTTTTGTTTCAGCAAAATAAGTATCTCGGTAGCGCAGGGCAGCAACAGGCAAATACGCCCAAACACCATCTACCGAAATAATCAGCTCTTTGGCACCGGCCAAAATCTCCAGAATTTCAACCGGTATCATGGCTGTCGTTACTTCATCCAAAAATGGCTTCAGCTCTGATAAAGGCAGCCCTGAAATAATTCTTTCCCTCACTCCGGTAACATTTTCTGCAAGCTCCTTACCGGAGAGGCTTACAACCCCCTGTCGCGTTTCTGTATTGGTGAAGGCCAGATAGCCGGTTTCAGAGCCCCCGGTAACAATATGTAAGCCAACGGCACCCTGATCTAACTGAGCAGCGGCCTGTGCAAGGCTGATGCGCGGCGGGTTCATAAGTTCGTGCAGTGCCGGGTTTATAAGCGAGACTTCACCCAACAGTGCTTCAAGCCTTAACTGCTGCTGCTCGATCTCCATTTGCAGCATATCACGCTGTATAGGATCGGCAGCCTGAAGTACCTGATTTTCCAATGAAATAATCCCGGCCTGCAGTACTTCAAAATCCTGCTGTCTGTTAATTTCAATCAGAGATTGCGAAAGCAGGCTGCTGAGGTTCAGTTCTTCTGAAAAAACTCTTGATTTGAGGCGTTCTGCTACATCAAAGGCCTTAGCTGCATCTCCTTTTTTCATGTAAATCAGAACTATTTCAGACACATACCGGCTTAGCTCACTAAAGTATTCCGCGCGTGTGTTTCCCGTTAATGCCGTCTCCAGGCGGAACTTCTCAAGGTACTCGAGAGCTTCACCGGCCTGAATGAGGCCTGCCTGCTCGTTAATTGCTATCAGGTTGAAGGCTTTCCTGAAATAAAATTCGGGTTCGATACGGTAAGGAGCGGCCTGAATATACCTGGTACCCGCTTCCCTAAAATATCGCGCTGCTGATATGTAATCAGAATTAAGATAGCTGAGATATGCCTTTTGGGCTATAAAGTCAGCCGTTTCAAGCTGCGACCCAAGCTCCCCAATGATTTCTTCTGTGGCACTCATTACCTCATGCGCCTTAACTGTATCACCGGTTTTTAACAAAATATCCAGATATGAAAGCTTAAGCCGTACAACCCAGGGCAAGTTCACCTCCTTTACCATAGCATAGGAGCGCTCGTAATTATACTTTGCAGCCTCAGGTTCCCCTAAATTAAGATGCACCAGCCCCAACGCGCTGTAAAGCAATGATTTGGATCTGGTTTCTCCAAATTCCTGCGCGGCTTCAAGACCTTCCCTGTAATAAAGCATGGCAGCATCAAAATTTCCGAGGCGGTTCAGCACATTGGCAAAGCTGCTTACAATCTCCATATACAGGCGCCTGTGGTTGATCAGCGTTGCATAGTGAAGTGCCCTTTCGTACATCACCAGACTTTGATCAAGGCGGTTTAAGTCGTCGAAAGTACGGGCATAGTTCAGGTATGTTGCTGCAAGGCCAAGTTCACCACCGTTCTGAACACGAAAACGGTACTGCAGGGAGCGATGATGATAGTTAAGGGCTTCAACAAATTCTCCTGTTTCTCTGAGTAAGGTTGCAATACTGTTATTAACTACCGCATTGCGATGTGCATCATCTTCATCTATGAAATCCAGAATTCTTTTAAAACTTAACTTTGCCTGATCATAATCTCCAATCCATCTGTAGAAAAAACCACGCTCGGTAAACAACATATACTGCAGGTCAATATCAGGATTTCGCTCAAGGTATGCTTCGGCCTTATCCAATAACTCCAAAGCTGAAGCCTGATTTAGCTGACGCCTAAGAAGCTGTGCCTCAGTTATCCATAGCCTGACGATCTGCATGCTGTCGGCAGCAACACTTGTCTGCGCTTTTACAGTTTCTGCATAAAAAAACACCCCTGCGTTGCAATACGGCGTATGTACAGGTAAACAGAACAATAAAATGAGCATAGCGCTTTTAAGCAGCTTGCCTTGCGGTTTCATACAGTCATCTTAGGATTTAATCTAATAGTCCTTTAACAGCAATCAATTAAGCTAACGTTTATATATTAGTCAAGCTCAATGAGTAACTATTTAAATATTCCCGGCTTCCCCCACAGCCGGCTCAATTGCGCACAATATCAGGTATCAAAGTCGAGCGCTATCAGGATTTATCAAAAAGTGCATTTACAAAGCCGACCCGGTCAAAAACCTGCAAATCAGCTGCCTGTTCGCCAACGCCAATATATTTCACCGGCACGTTCAGCTCGGAAGAAATCCCGATTACGATGCCGCCTTTCGCAGTGCCGTCCAGCTTGGTGAGCGCCAGACCGGTGATATCGACCGCTTCCGTGAAGGCCTTCGCCTGCTGCATGGCATTCTGACCGGTTGAGGCATCCAGCACAAGCAGCACTTCGTGAGGGGCTTCCGGTACGATTTTGCTCATCACACGTTTAATTTTCGAGAGCTCGTCCATCAGTCCTTTTTTGTTATGCAGGCGGCCGGCTGTATCAATCAGCACTACATCTGCGCCGCGCGATTTTGCAGCGGCTACGGTATCGTAGGCAACAGCTGCCGGATCGGCATTCTGACCCTGCTGAATAATGGGCACCCCGGCCCGCTCGCTCCAAATAGTGAGCTGATTTACCGCCGCGGCCCGGAAGGTATCTGCTGCACCAAGCAGTACATTTTTTCCGGCCTGCTTGTAATGCCAGGCAAGTTTGCCGATGGTTGTCGTTTTCCCCACGCCGTTCACCCCAACTACCATAATAACATGGGGTTTGGCAGGCGTTGCCGCTTCAAACTCGGCCGGTTTGTCAGTATCATTTTCGCGCAGCAGCGCAATGATTTCTTCCCTCAAAATGCGCTGCAGCTCGCTGGTGTTCAGGTACTTGTCTTTTTTCACCCGCTCTTCAATCCGGCGGATAATTTTGAGGGTTGTTGATACCCCTACATCAGAGGTAATGAGCACTTCTTCGAGCTCATCGAGTACTTCTTCATCAACCGTATCCTTCCCGATAACCGCTTTACCGAGCTTGCTGAGCAGGCCGGTCCGGCTTTTTTCAAGGCCTTCTTTTAGCCGTTCTTCCTTCTTTTTAAAGCCTAATTTTTCTAAAAAACTCATAATAATTTTATTCGCTTGGTTCTGTCTGCATGTTAGCAGACAAATTGCTGAAAATAATCTTTAAGGCGATATACCGCAGGGGCAGCCCTCACTCATACTGTGCGCCCTGCATTATTTCGTACCCTCGCTTCAGATAAATATAGCTTGAATACCCGAGCATGGTCACACTGGCATATTTTAGAATAAGGGTGAGGGTTTCCGCATCCGTAAACACCAGCGCAAGCCAGTACAGTGCCAGGATGTTTACCGCAATTTTGCCGGCCATCACCGACATGGCCACCTTGCCTCTTTTCTGCTTAATGAGCAGGGAACCTGCCAGAATGAGGACATCCCTCAGCACAATAAACCCAAACAGCCAGCTCGGCACCATGCCGATCCACCAGACGTAGGCGAACAGAATTCCGGCGCAGGCTTTATCGGCCAGCGGATCGAGCCATTTGCCCATCTCACTAACCTGATTAAGCGCCCGGGAGGCAAAACCATCCAGAAAATCTGACAGGATGATGTAGCCCACCACAAGCTTCATTTCCAGATTTGGCTGGAAGTCGTTGGCATAATGAAGCCATATCAGAATAGGGAGGGCGAGTATTCTGGAAACTGACAGAAAATTACCTACCGTCCAAATCTGCTTGGTTGGTTTTTGGCCGGTTTCTGATATGTTATTCGCAGTTTCCAAAATGATGATTAAAGGGTTATTTTGCGAAGCTATACGTTTTAATGCCAATCGCATCAGATTATTAAGATACTTCTAATCCCGCGAATTTACACGAAAAGAGTGCATCACCCTTCCCCAGCACCGTGCAGTTATCCCGACTGCCCTAAACCCGCTTACATTTTTGGATTCTGTTGAAAATTGGGCCGGGAAATCGGCCTGGCTTAAAGAAAAACGCCACTCCGGCAAACAGGTTTACAAGGGCGTACTGCTGAATGCCTGGCAGGATGACGTCATTTTGCCGGACGGCAGCCGCTCGAAAAGAGAGTACATCAAACACCCCGGCGCTTCGGTTGTGCTGCCGGTTTTTGAGAACGGGGATGTGATGTTTATCGGGCAGTACCGCTACCCGGTGCAGCAGGCCCTGCTGGAGGTGCCCGCCGGAAAGCTCGACGCAGGTGAGCCGCCTGAAGTGACGGCAAGGCGGGAGCTTACCGAAGAAACCGGCCTCAGCTGCCGCGAGCTGCACTACATCGGTTTTTTCCATCCCTGCATTGGCTACTCAGATGAAGTAATCCACCTGTTTACCGCATGGGACCTGGCTGAGGGGCGGGAGAACACTGACGATGATGAGTTTCTCACCCATTTCCGGCTTCCGTTCGCGAAGGCCGTTGAGATGGTCCACTCCGGTGAAATCACCGATTCCAAAACCATCATTTCCCTGCTGCGCACCAAAGCCTGGTGGGATCGCAGCGGACCTTTTCCGCTGCCCGGCCAAACCCCCATCAAACCTGAATGAACGCACCTCCAATGCAGCCTGCCTGTTTTCTTGACCGCGACGGCACCCTGAATGTGGATCACGATTTTGTGCACCAGCCTCACGAGTGGGACTGGATTCCGGGCGTGCCCGAAGCCCTGCTGAAACTTCAGCAGGCCGGATACAAGCTGATTGTGGTCACCAATCAGTCGGGCATCGCGCGCGGCCGCTTCACGCTGGCACAGGTGCACGCGCTGCACGAATATGCCGGAAGGCTGCTGGCCGATACCGGCGTTCAGATTAATGGCTGGTACATTGCACCCTGGCATCCGCAGTTTCATGAGGGGCAGGATCCGGAGCTGCTGAACGAACGCAAGCCCGGCACGGTCCTGTTCGAACGGGCAGCAAAAGAGCATCAGCTGGATCTGAGCCGGTCACTCATGGTCGGCGACAAGGCGAGCGATCTCAAACCCGCACTCCGGCTCGGCATGAAGCCATTTCTGGTTCGCTCACGGTTTTTCAGCGACGAACTTGCGCAGTGGTGCACCCGGCACGAGGTGCCCGTATCAGAAACCCTGCCCCTGCTGCTCAGCGAGCGCCCGGAACTGCTTCAGCTCTGAAGCCCGACACACCAGTTTTACGGCAGCAGAGGCTGCCATCTTTTTTCAAAATCCGACTTCACCTTTATGGAAACACCCGGCACTTCTTTTATCTCCATCGATTTCTGGAACACCATCGTAAACGCCCACACCAACGGCGAAAAACGCGCCAAACGCCGCATTGAAGCCCTGCATAAGCTGGCTGAATCATTCGGGAAAAATATTTCTGCCACCGATGTTAAGCAGGCGCACGCCCATGCCTCCGCACGCTTCGACGAAATCTGGCTGGGGCAGGCCCGCACCCCGAATTCATACGAGCTGGTGGGCTTCACCCTTGAATCCCTGAAGCTTTCGGTGAGCGCGCAGCAGCAGCGCGAGCTGGCCTTCGTTTATGAGGAATCCCTGCTCGACGGTCCGCCCGAGCTGGCGCCCGGTGTGCTGGAAGCCGTCGAAAAACTGGCCGCTCACTACAAGCTGGGCATCATTTCCGACACCATGTTCTCTCCCGGTCGCGTGCTGAAAGCCTTTCTGGACGACAAGGGCCTGGGCAGGCATTTTTCGGCTTTTGCTTTTTCGGATGAAGTAGGGGTAAGCAAACCGCATCCCAAAATGTTTGAGAAAATTTTGACCGAAACCGGCAGCAGCACTCAGGGCTCCTGGCACATCGGCGATATTCAGCAGACCGACATCAAAGGTGCGCAGGGCTTCGGCATCAAGGGCATTCTGTACACCGGGGTGAGTGATTTTCACAAAAAAGACACCACGGCCGACCTCATCTGCGAGAGCTGGGAGCAGGTTTGTGATGCCGTCATCAACCCCTGATCTGCCTGCGGTTTCCTCACTGAATATGAAACAGTTTACGCTTTCTGATTTTGACTACGAGCTGCCGGCTGAGCTTATCGCGCAGAAACCGGCTGAGCCCCGCGACCACTCCCGGCTGCTGGTGTACCGGCGCGAAACGGGCGAAATTACCGATACCGTTTTCCATCAGCTCGGTGCGTTTCTGCACCCGGGAACCACCCTGGTGATGAACAACAGCCGGGTCGAAAAAGCACGGCTGCTTTTCGGGAAGATGGAGGTGTTCATCACCCACACCCACAATCCGCACACGGTTGATGCGATGGTGCGCCCCGGCAAGAAATTCCGGCAGGGGCGCGAAATTGCGCTCACAGATAAAATTACCGCGCGGGTTGACCACATCGAAGACGACGGCCTGCGCAGGCTCACCTTTAACCTCCCGCTCGACCATCCGGCCTTCGAAGCACACCGGAACACGCCCTTCCCGCCCTACATTGCGGCCGACGAATCGCTGGCGGAGCGCTATCAAACGGTGTACGCCAAGCCGGAAGGCAGCAAAGCCGCCCCTACCGCAGGACTGCACTTCACCAAAGAGCTGCTTCAAAAACTGCGCGATGCAGGTCACCCGACTACTGAAGTGACCCTGCATGTAGGGCTCGGCACCTTCGCGCCGGTAAAGACCGACGACATTAGTGCGCACAAGCTGCACACCGAAAGCTGGATGATGGGTCCGCAGGCGGCCGAAGCCCTTAGCGCGGCCAAGCACATCACCGCGGTTGGCACCACTACCACACGCGTGCTGGAGTCGCTGCCCGAAAGCGGGCGGCAGTTCGCAGCCGGCTCGGGGGATACGGGCATCTACATCAAACCCGGCTACCGCTACAAACATACCGACAGCATGATCACCAACTTCCACCTGCCCAAAAGCACCCTGCTTATGATGATTGCCGCATTTACCGGCTATGAAGAAATGAAGCGTATCTATGAGCACGCAATTCAGAAAAAATACCGATTTTATTCTTTTGGGGATGCCATGCTGCTTTTGTGAAGCAAAATGGCAAAATCCGGCACGGAGATTGTAGTGCTACCCGTCTTGTATGAATGCAGATTTTAATCCACATATCCTTTCAAAATGAGTGAGAAACGTGAGCTTAGCGATATCCGCAAAGAGCTGGACCGCATCGACCATAACCTGCTTGAAGCGCTTGCTTTCCGGCAAAAGCTGATTCAGGAAACCGCGCACCTCAAGCGCGACAAGCGCGCCGTGCTGCGCGACCCCTCGCGGGAGCACGAAATTCTGAGCCGCATCGGGCGGGTTGCACAGGAACAGGGCGTCGACAAATATTTTGCGATGACCCTCTTTCGGCAGATCATCGACTACTCGGTGCGTTTTCAGACCGATTTCCTGATGGATCACCACAACCTGCGCGATGCGGAAAGCCTGCTTCGGGTCGGGTATCAGGGTACGGACGGCGCTTACAGTCAGCGTGCGGTGCACACGCACTTCGGCACCCGCCGCAACGAACTGCTCTCCATCGGCTACGAAACCTTCCGCGATGTGGTCGAAGCCGTTGATAACGGCTCGCTGCACTACGGCATGCTGCCCATCGAAAACACAACCGCCGGCTCCATCAACGATACCTACGACCTGCTGCACAAGCATGAGCTGCACGTGGTAGGCGAAGAAGTAGTGCGGGTGCAGCACTGCCTCGTAACGCTGAGCGATGTGCCCGTATCCAACATCAAGCGCATTTACTCGCACCCGCAGGCAATTGCGCAATGCTCGGAGTACCTTTCCAAGCTGCATCACTGCAAAGTTGAGGCCTATCTCGATACCGCTATGGCAGCGAAAAAAGTACTGGAAGATGACGACCTCTCTCAGGCGGCCATTGCCAGCCGCGATGCTGCCGAGCTGTACGGGCTGCACGTAGTGAGCGACACTATCGGCAACCAAAAAGAAAACTTTACCCGCTTCCTGGTTGTTGCAAAGGAGCCTGTAGTTTGTGACGGACAGATTAAAACCAAGACCTCCATCATTATGAGCGCGGCACACCGCAAGGGAGCCCTCGCGCAGGCGCTGAATATTTTGCATCAGTACGACCTCAACCTTACTAAACTGGAATCACGACCGAGCCCCGGAAACCCGTGGGAGTATTTGTTTTATATCGACTTTGAAGGCAACCTGGCCTCACCTGCTGCCGCAGAGGCACTCGAAAAACTGCGTGAGCACTCAGGCTTTATCAAAGTACTGGGAACCTACCCGGCGCGTATATCATAAACCGGCCCTGCTACGTTTAGGGTCACAAAACTTCAACCGAATCAACATTAAAATCATAAATACTATATGTTCAGAATAGCCTTATTTCTGCTTACCAACCTTGCAATTATTTTTGTTGCGGGTATTGTGCTGAGCATTTTGGGGGTAGGCTCAACCCTTGATGAAACGGGGGCGCTTAACCTCACCAACCTGCTCATCATCTGTTTTGTTTTCGGGATGATAGGCTCCGTGATTTCGCTGCTGCTGTCCAAGCCGATTGCGAAGTGGAGCACCAAAGCCCAGATTATTCAGGATCCGCGCACGCAAACCGAGCGCTGGCTGCTTAACGAAGTACGCGACATGGCCACCCGTGCCGGCATCGACATGCCCGAAGTTGCGATTTTCCCCATGCAGCAGGCCAATGCCTTTGCAACCGGCTGGAACCGCAACAACGCCCTCGTTGCAATCAGCACCGGTATGCTTGAGCGCTACAGCAGAGACGAAATCCGTGCCGTTATGGGCCACGAGATTGGTCACGTAGCAAACGGCGACATGATTACGCTCACGCTCATTCAGGGTGTGCTTAACACCTTCGTGATGTTTTTTGCCCGCATCATCGGCCATATCGTGGACCGTCAGATTCTTAAAAATGACAGCGGCTACGGCATCGGTTATTTTGTTGTAACCATTGTGATGCAGATTATCCTCGGTATTCTGGCTGCCATGATCGTGATGTGGTTCTCCCGCAAGCGCGAGTTCGTGGCCGACCGCGCAGGAGCCGAACTTGGCGGCAAAGCCGGCATGATCAGTGCCCTTAAGCACCTCAAGGCTGAGTCGCAGGTTCCCGATCAGATGCCCGAATCGATGAATGCTTTCGGCATTTCGTCCGGCAAGCGCAGCGGCATTCAGGCGCTCTTTATGAGCCATCCGCCGCTCGATGAGCGCATCAAAGCCCTCGAAGCCGCCTGATATTGGCCAGCCACCATCACAGCCTAAATCTCAAAAAAAGGCCGCTGCTCCGTTCGGAACAGCGGCCTTTTTTTAATGTTGTCCGCACCGTTGCAGGCTGAAGTCAGTATGCTTTGGCATTCCCGGTGCTGTTATTTTTGGGAATACTCCGTGCACATCACTGGCTGCAGTGCTGCTCGTGCCATCCCAAATCGGCGGATTAGCCCGTGCTTTTTTTGGGGGGGCAGTTTCGCTATCCCATCAGTAAGCCTAAAACCTGTGTAAATCCGGCAGGGTACACCCAATCCGCGAGTAACAGGCGCAAAAGCACGGGCTAATCCGCCGATTTGGGATTTTCCACAAGCACTGCAGCCAGTGATGCGCAAGGCGTTTCCCCCCCCAAAAAAAATCAGAGGGAGACGGACAAGGCAAGGCAAGGCAAGGCAAGAGATGATCAGCTTCCCGGCCTTCGATGCGCCCCTTTACAGTTTGACCGCTCAGGAGTGGTGTGTTTTCCTCGCTGGCTCAGATTCGCTTACGGGAAAATGCCCATGCGCTCATAAATACTGCCCACCTTTTTAATTGCGCTCACAAAAGCTGCTGTGCGCAGGTCAATACCGTGAAACTTGCGGATTTCGTTGATTTCATTGTAGGCTGTAATCATGGTGTCTTCAAGGCCGGAATCTACGAGATCAGCTTCACTTGCGCCGTGTGCGAGCTTCGAAATGTCCTCATCAGAGAGGCTTCTGCTGGTCATCACCTGCATGGCATCGAGCATGCGGCGGGCTGAGTTTTCCTCGAAGCGGCGGTCCATCCGGCCAAAGCGAACGTGAGAAAGGTTTTTGAGCCATTCAAAATAAGAAACCGTAACCCCGCCGGCATTCAGGTAATTATCAGGAATTACCAGGGCACCGCGGCTTTTGATGATGTCGTGGGCTTCCTGCGTTGTAGGGCCGTTAGCAGCTTCTGCAATAATTTTTGCCTTGATGCGGGGTGCGTTTTCAGCATTGATCTGGCCTTCGAGTGCGGCGGGCACCAGAATATCGCAATCAAGCTCCATCGCGCTGCGGCTGTCTTTAATGAGAGTTACCCCGGGGAAGGTCGTAATGGTTTTGTGTTCTTTGCGGTGAAGATCGAGCGCGATGATATCGATGCCGTCTTCGTTGTAAACGGCGCCGTCCCACTCGCAGATTGCAATAATTTTGGCATCGGCTTCCATCAGATATTTGGCTGAGTGATAGCCCACATTCCCGAAGCCCTGCACGATCACGCGTTTGCCTGCTAAACCGGGTTCAAGGCCGAGGGCTTTCATATCCTCTTTGTTATCGCAGGCTTCCCTCACCCCAAAGAATACCCCTCGGCCGGTAGCTTCCGTGCGGCCACGGATGCCGCCAAGACCTATCGGTTTGCCGGTAACGCATCCCAAAGCATTGAGAGACGGGCTGATGGCCGTGTAGGTATCAACGATCCAGGCCATTTCCTGCTCGCCGGTTCCGTAGTCGGGGGCGGGCACGTCAATATCAGGACCAATGAAGTTTTTGCTTACGAGCTCAAAGGTGAAGCGTCGTGTGATGCGCTCAAGCTCGGCGGTGGAGTAGTTTCGGCGGTCGATTCTGACACCACCTTTTGCTCCGCCAAACGGCACATCAACAACGGCACACTTATAGGTCATGAGTGCGGCGAGGGCTTTTACCTCATCTTCGTTCACCATCATACTGTAGCGGATACCGCCTTTGGTGGGCAGCTTATGATGGCTGTGCTCGGCCCGCCATGCATGGATGGTTTCGATGGAGCCGTTATCCCGCTTCAGCGGGAAGGTGAAATGACATACGGTATTGCAGGCTTTGATCTGCTCAAGCAGACCATCGGTGAACTTCACATATTTCGCAGCACGATCGAAATTGAGGTTCACCTGTTCAAAAAAACGCAGGTTTTCCATAAAAGCAATAAATTTGATATAATCGTTGAATCTATTCTGAAAAAGCGCTTCCAGAAAGAAGCGATTTTTTTATGCACATCTTAATGTTCCAAAGGTACGAAGAATTATCCCAGAATTTTCTTCTTAAGTTTCCCCCAAAAGCCGGCGTTTTCTGTGGCTTTTGATGTTTGTTTTTCCGGGAAATTGAGGCTGCTTTGCTGTACCTGTTCGATTTTTTTCTCCTGTTGGCGTATCACTTCGCTTCGGTCGCCGGTCTTCTTTGGAGGCCGGCTCCGACCCGGAGCCCGACGGCGGCCCGAAGACGGGTTATCAGAAGTTTTACTGCGTGAGGGCTGCTGATTTGCCTCACCACTGTTAGAATCCTGTGATCTTTTCTGACGCGGCTTACGGTTACGGCGCTTCTTCTTTCGTACTTGCTGTCCGTCGTCGTCAGCACTTTTGGTAGCGGCTGTTTTTCGGTTTTCACCGTTCTGATCCTGTCCGGAAGTTTCCGAATCAGCCCCCTGTGGTTTTTTTCTTCTTCTGGATTTTGGCCTGCGCTTTGGCCTGTCGGAGCCTTTTTGTTCTTCTTCATTGTTTTTTGGGGCAGGGCTTTCTTCCTGCGTATCAGGTGTCTGCTGCACTGCGGTGTCTTCGTGCCTTGGCTGCGGTCTGTCTTCGCGGGGCCGGCTTCCCCTGCCGGATGAACCCCGGCTCCGGCCCGCATTCCTGCCCCGACCACCCCGTTCGCGGTTATCCTGTTCTGCATCGCCATCCTGCTGTGCTGCACCAGCAATTTCTTCAGGTACCTGACCTTCCTTGATTTCCAGCCCTTTTGCATCCATAATCTGAAGCATGGAACGCCAGTCGCGGCGGGATACAAAGGTAATGGCTGTTCCGGTGGATTCAGCCCGTGCAGTGCGGCCGATACGGTGGATGTAATCATCCTCGTCGTTAGGCACATCGTAATTGATGATATGGGAGATATCATCAACATCTATGCCACGGCTCATCACATCTGTTGCAACAATGACCTTGGTTTTGCCGCTGCGGAAGCGCTCTAAGGTTGCTTCACGGTCTTTCTGTTCTTTGTCGCCGTGCATACTCTCAACGGCAACGCCCATTTTATTAAGCGAACGTGAGAGCAAATCCACCCCACGCTTGGTTGAAGCGAAAACGATAGCAGAATGCCACTGCTGTTCTTTAAAGAGGTGAATCAGCAGATCTTTTTTGCGGGCGTCGTCTATTTTGTAGTAGTACTGATCGATACCGGCAGCAGGTGCAATCCGGCCTACGGCAATCCGTTCAAAACCTCCCTGTGTAAATTCATTGGCAAGACTTTCAATCCTCGGTGTTACTGTAGCAGAAAAAAGCAGGGTTTGGCGGTTTGAAGGAATCCGGTTTATGATGCTTCTAACATCAGGCAGAAACCCCATATCGAGCATGCGATCAGCTTCATCCAAAATCAGCACATCAATATTGCTGAAATCGTAGGTTGTGATTTTCATCTGATCGAGCAAGCGGCCGGGTGTGGCAACGACTACATTTACGCCGGCTTTCATCGCCTTCTCCTGAGCCGACCAGTCTGAACCGCCGTAAACACAGGCGCTTGAAATGTTCGCGTGATAGCCCAAAGCCATGAACTGTTCGTCAATTTGCTGGGCGAGTTCACGTGTTGGGGCAAGCACCAGGGCCTGTATGCCCGATTTTCGGCTTGAAAGTATTTTTTGTATTACCGGAATTACAAATGCTGCTGTTTTTCCGGAACCTGTATATGATGTACCAAGGAGGTTTTTGCCGGCAAGGGCAATAGGAATAGCTTCTTTCTGAATTTCAGTTGGGGTATCAAAACCCATATCCAGAATACCGTCGAGCACCTCAGTGCTGAGGTCGAAATCAGTAAATAACAAATCAGACTAAATTAAAAATGATGTTTATTTTGCCTTAAATCCGGTTTAGACTGCTTGTGAGTGCCGTTTTGGTTTGGGTCAAATGCATGGCGTCGATACAAGCTGACTGCTTTGCCTTTAATATTCAGGTGCTTTCAGTCTGTTTAAACAAATATCTGATGGAACTGTTTACGGGCGGGGCGTGAACCCGGGGTAATAACATGCGGCTCGTATCTTTACGGTCTTAAAGACTGCCATACGTACATAAGCTGCAAAACCCGATTGCATTCAGGTTTGCTTACCTGAATGCCACCATTCTAATCATGCTTTTGAGCTGTTACGCACAAAATTCGTTACTCAGTCAGGCAAAGAGCGCAGATCTGATTCCCGGCTTGTTATCTGCTGCACGAAGCAGCGCAGTGCCAGGTTTATCATATCCGGATTTAAAGCAACTATTAAGCTTTAAATATCCTGCCAAGATATGCAAAAGACTTCAATTTTGATAGCAGGCAGTTTCATGCTTCCATCATTTAATAAAAACGGTGTTTAAAGGCCCGGGGGGTTCTCCTTAATCGCGAAATGCGCTTATCTCAAATTAAATGTGGCTTCAGCCCGGGGCAGCAATAAAAAGGGCTTCAGACAGATGTTTTTCTGTCTGAGGCCCTGTATTACCATTTGAAGAACGTTCAACTTTACTACCGGCCGCTTTTAAGATTAGGCAAAAGCACCGTGTGCTGATTCGGCTTCAGCTACATGCTCATTGTTATTTGAGTCCGTTTCATCCTGTGTTTTCAGGTAGTCTTCGTAGCGCTCTCCGTAAATATCAAGCATTACTTCATCCCGAAATGATTTGGCAAGCTCGAAGGCTTTTTCATCACCGTATTTGTGAACACTCCATTGCCGGTTTTTTATTTTTCCGGGTTTGGGCGACCAGGTTACCTGGTAATAATGATTTACCTTCCCGCTTTTCAGCGTTTTCTGGGTTTTACTTACACCTACCACGCCTGACTTATTTCGTTTATCCCGGGTTACAAGCCTGCGAATGGGCTTGTCGGGTATTTTGCTTATAGTTTCAAGGGCTAATTCCCGTGCTTTTTGTGCAAACTTTAAAGCCCGTTCTTTCCCGTTGTATTTGCTGTCGGAGTAGAGCTTGGAATATGTTTTCCCGTTTTTGTACACACGAACATACCAGCCGTGGGTTCCTTTAGAGTCAATTCTGCTGATACCTTTCATGTTGTTGGTATCTGACTTCTCAACCGACTTTTTCCTTTTCTGAATTCTTTTCGCAGGAGCTTCTGTTTTAAATTCCATATTTGAGTGTACCGTCGTTTTTTGATTTTAGAAGCGAATAATAAATTCAAGTTGCCAACCTTTACCAGTGTAGGCCTCATCGCTCAAAGCACTTTTGCCTAAATGGCCATCTCACAGTGTTCATACACTGAACTTCGTTATTTGCTACGTTAAACTACGTATTATTGATAACAGTACAAATACGTATCTTATTTTTTACACTTAATCCTCGATTTAAAACCCCGAGCCCCCTGTACCCTTAATTACTTCAAAACAATTGATTATCATCATCTCCGTAGATATAATAGCTTACCAAAACGCTAAATAATTGTTAACTATGAAGAACACTTCCCCTATATTTGGACTCTTGTTTACCGCAGTCCTCCTTATTTATGCAAGTGCCTGCTCGCAATCCAAAAATTTGCAGATGGAAAACCAAGCTGAAACCCCGGAACCCCTCAGCATTGCCAAAGGAAATTATGCTCCTTTTCAGCCAGGTGATGACGAAGCTGTTTTTGAACTCCTTATTCAATCGCAGGACGCATATGAATCGCTTGCCCGCGAATTCGAAAAGGGAGGATTCTCTGATCCATTTCCGGAAATCGATTTTAGTAAAAGAATGGTTGCAGCGGTTTGGTTGGGGGAAAGCAACAGCTCCGGCTACAATATTGAGATAACAGGCTTTGATGAACAGGAAGATCGTTTTCAGATTTGGGTACGAAATGAATTTCCTGACCCCTCCTGTGCTTACCTAACCGTCATTACCACACCTTTTCATATTGTTAGCCTCCCAAGATCCGACAAACCGGTTACATTCCGGTTTAACCGTGTAATGAACAGCTGCAACTGATTGCAGCTGCAAGCCCTTAATCTTGTTGTTCTTTTGCGCATAAATCTGATTTATAAATTATATTATTATGTATATATTTCAGATTCCAAGTTCTCAAACCCATTTCAAAAGAAACAGCCCGTATGCAATTATTGTCACAAGGTGCTCAATACACTATTTCAGCCATCATTGCGCTCGCACGTGAGCCAATGGGTAAAGCCGTTTCAGCCGGTGACCTTGCACGTCCCTTAAATTGCCCTGCAGCTTATCTGTCCCAAACGCTTGCCCGGCTTGTTCCGCATAAAATTATCGACACCCGCAGGGGGCTGAACGGTGGCGTATATCTGCTTAAAGAACCCAAAGATATCCGCCTTATCGATATCGTGAACGCCATCGACGGCAGCGATTTTTTCGAAAAGTGTTTTCTTGGCATACCCGGCTGCGGACATATCGAGCCCTGCCCGTTTCACGAAACCTGGTCCAACATGCGTACTGAAATACAGATGTGGCTCGAGCAAACCACCATCGAAGATGCAAGTAACGGCATGACGGAAGAGTGGTTCGACCTTCGCCTGAAGTTTGACCGCAGGCGGTAGCCTTAAGAAAACTGAACCGCCGCTTTTCATATATTTTGTATAAAAAAAGCCCGCAATATCAGATTGCGGGCTTTTTTTATGCTTTTTAAAAGTCAGGGTAGCTTTTTGTCTGCGACTCGTAAATTATTTTTGAAAGGAAACGCTTTTTTGAGTATAATTGAACCCTGATATTCAAATTAGATTATTAGCCAACCAATACAATGCCCTGCGCAGTCCGGTAGCGAAACACCGCTCTTCGTAAATCCTTCAATTACATAACCCTGATTTTATGAGCACCTATGACCTCAGGTCCCGTATCGGCCTTTTTTTAGGTCCCGCACTATTTTTGCTGATAGTTTTGCTGCCCACCCCGGAATCCCTCACAACGCAGGCCCACATGGTAGGTGCTGTTGCTGTACTCATGGCCGTTTGGTGGGTGAGCGAAGCCCTGCCCATCGCCGCCGTTGCGCTGCTTCCGATAAGCCTTTTCCCGCTGCTCGGGGTTATGCCTACCGGCTCGGTAACCGCGCAGTATGCCAATCAGATCATCTACCTTTTTATCGGCGGTTTTTTTATCGCCGTTACCATGGAGCGATGGAACCTGCACCGGCGAATTGCGCTCTCCGTAATTAAGCTTGTGGGTACCGCACCGGCCCGCATTATTCTGGGTTTCATGATTGCCTCCGCCATTCTTTCGATGTTTGTGAGCAACACTGCTACCGCCATGATGATGGTACCCATCGGCCTTGCCGTAATCAAGCAGGCCTCTGATATCGTAAAGAAAAACAATGTTCAGGGCGTCGATACCCGCCCCGAAAACTTCCATTTTGCCATTGCGCTGATGCTCGGCATCGCCTACGCCTGTTCGATCGGCGGAGTGGGCACCATCATCGGTACGCCGCCCAACACGGTTTTTGTAGGAGTCGCAGAAACCCTTTTCGATCAGCAGATCAGCTTCGCCCTCTGGATGCTTTACGGAGTGCCGCTTGCCGCCATCATGCTTATTCTCTGTTGGGGCTACCTTATCAAGGTCGCCTTCCCGCTGCGTATCAAAGAGCTGCCCGGTGGCCGTGAATTCATCAACGAAGAACTCAAAAAACTGGGCCCGATGTCCAAAGAGGAGAAAATGGTCCTCGGGGTGTTTAGTCTGGTAGCCGCCGCATGGATTGTGCGCGGTTTCGTTGACTTCGGTTTTTTCAACGACGCTGCGATTGCCATCACCGGCGCCATGATTCTGTTCATCCTTCCATCCAACTACAAGCAGGGCGTTTTCCTGCTCGACTGGCAGACCGCTGTTAAAATTCCCTGGGGTATAGTGGTGCTTTTCGGCGGCGGCCTTGCCCTCGCGCACGGCTTCAGCCAAACCGGCCTTGCCGCCTGGATCGCCAACTCCCTGATGTTCCTGTCCGGCTTCAACATCATCATCCTTATTTTCGCCGTAGCCCTGCTCACCATCCTGCTCACCGAGGTTACCTCCAATACCGCAACAGCTACCATGCTGATGCCCATCCTCGCGAGTATGGCGCTTGCCATGAGCGTGCACCCCTACGGACTCATGATCGGCGCCACCATCGCCGCCTCCTTCGCCTTCATGCTGCCGGTTGCTACCCCGCCCAATGCCGTCGTATTCGGCAGCAGCTTTGTTACCATCCCTCAGATGGCGCGGGCTGGTGTCTGGCTGAACATCATCGGTGTAATCATCATCGTGCTGTTCACCGTGTTTGTACTACCGCTCATCTGGGATATCGACCTTACCGTTCTGCCCGAATGGCTGGAAGGCATAGAGTCCATCGGTCAGTAACAGACACACAGAATTTCACCAAACGCTTAAAAAACCTTTCACACACTCAGATCTATTATAATGACGCTCAAAAATTATTTTTTCGCCCTCCTTGTCGTCTTAATCAGTTTGTCGGTCAGTTATCAGGCACAGGCTCAGATTGACCTCCGGGTTGGCGGCTACATCCAAACCTGGTACGTAGCCGATCAGCACACCGAGCTGAGCTCCGGCAGCGAACTTAACAACAGCGGCTTCCGCGTGCGCAGGGCCCGGCTTACCGCAAGAGGAAGCCTCAACGAAACCTTCAGTGCCACAACCTGGCTTGAGCTTTCAGGCCAAAACAACATCCTGCTCGATTTCCACATGGATGCCCACATCAGGCCGTGGCTGAACCTTCGCTTCGGGCAGTTCATCATGCCGGGGCAATCGCACGATACCGCCCGGCTTGTGTCTTCCCGGCTGTTTTTCTACGAGCGCCCACCCGTAACCACAACGCTTGCCAGCGGCATGGGCTACGACGCCTTTCGCGATATCGGCATGATGGTGTACGGAACCTACGGCCCCCTCTGGTACGGCATTCACGCCGGTAACGGGGCCGGACGCTTCAACCAGACCGGTACCACCATCACCAACCGCAGCTGGGGCAGCGGGCTGTACGGCGCACGCATCGACTACACCCTCATCGACGGCCTCGTTCTTGGAGGGCACGTTTCCACCAATCAGCAGCGCGACCTCGTGCAGGGCGGCAGCGAACCCTTCGACCTCGACCGCACCTCATGGTCCATCCGGCTTGCTACCAACAACCTGGGCGCCGACCGCCTCTACACACAATTTGAATACATGGAAATGAGTGTAAACGATACCAACCGCGGAGTCGCCACCATCGACGGTGCCTACGATCTCAACGGCTTTTATGGTGAAATCGGCTACGGACTCACCCGCGAATGGCACATACTCGGCCGCTTCGACAAAATCATCCAAAAACCGGGTCAGGCCGGCAGCTTCCGGGATGTACCCCGCTACAATCAGGACAGCATCACCCTTGGCATCACCCGCTACTTCTTCCACGAAAACCGCGAAATTGCCCGCACCTACCTCAACTACAACCTCGGCACAGCCGACCCCGGCGACCTCAGCCGGCACGCGCTCGTACTCGTACTTCAGCTTCGGTTTATCCCCGTCTAACCAAAGGCAATACAGACATCAAAAACAAAGCCCCGCTGCCTAAGCAAACAGCGGGGCTTTATTTTTTGGGAGAAACTCCGTGCACATCACTGTTTTTCGTGCTTGTGAGAAATCCCAAGTCAACGGCTTGTCCCTTGCTTTTTGGGGTGAAGGCGCTCCCAAAATACCCGGCCCAACAAACGCACTGAGGCCTCTTAACCAAACAGCAAAATCCGGGAACAGCTACAGCCGCTTCGCCTTGTTCCGAAACTTCCGGATCGTGCGCTCCAGCTCGCCCGCCCGTTTCGATCCCAAAAACAGCTTGCGCCCGTTAGAAAAGCTGATTTCAACCCCTTCACTTCCACCCACGGTGTAGGCGCGGGTAGGGCCGTAGCGCACACCCCAGCCTGCAAGCCGCCGTATCGGGCTGGTCTCCACAACTTCAACATCCTGCACAAACTCCCAGTCAATCACCTGAAACTCATTCTGAACGGGGCTGAAGCGGAACTCCAGTGCCTGCTCGTCAACCCGTACATGCAGCTCCATCCTCCGGAAAAACATCACCAGAAAAAAGAACAGCGCAATGCTTGGCACCATCGCCAGCAGGATAAAGGTGTTCACGCCAATGAGGGTGAGCTGGAAAAACGAGTACAGTACTATCACAAAAATGCTCAGCATGGCAAACCAAAGTCCATGCCGGCCAAACGATTGCGTTTCTTCAAAAACGGGATTTTTCATGTCTTGTTTAATTCGTATCTGAAAAGGCTTACCTGCACACGCAGTAAACATTAGGGCAGCTGCAAAACATTCTGTTTTACAATTAAGCCCCTTGCATGCAAGCGACAAAGCTGTTATGTTAAATTTTATTCTTCATAAAAGATGTGATTATGAAAAAGCTTGGACTAACCGCCTTTTTTTGCCTGCTGCTGCTTTCCGGATTTTACCTCCTTTCCCTGCAGCTCAACACCCAGCCTGAAACACCGCGGGTTGTTGTAATCACCCTCGACAACGACAACCTGATTTACCTCGACGGGCAGCGCATTTCGTTCGCGAATCTTCAAAAACAGATCGACGGCATTCGCAACACCGAGCCGCTTGTGTTCGAAATCCGAAGCGAGGCCGGCAGCTGCATCTACCGCATCAACGACCTTACCCGGTTCCTGCATCCCGATCCGGTGCAGTTTGCGCACGCCCGACCCTGAAATCCGAATCCTGACTTTTTTAATAAGCCGCATCCGTTTCCAAAACCAATGCGGCTTTTTTGTTTTTCACAATCAGCGGCTCAAGAGTGCACCTCAGCGGTTTTCGGCAATCCAGCCGCGCACCTGCTCTTCCAGCACTTCCAGGGTGATGCTGCCGTTGGCCAGCACCATATCATGAAATGCCCGGATATCGAAAGCATCACCGAGTGCTTCTTCCGCTTCGCGGCGCAGCTCCCTGATTTTGATTTCGCCCGTTTTGTACGCCAGCGCCTGACCCGGCCAGAAAATGTAGCGGTCCACCTCATTCCGGATATTGAGCAGGGTAAGGGCTGAGTTTTCAGCCATATAATCGATAGCCTGCTGCCGGGTCCAGCCTTTGGCGTGTATGCCGGTATCGACCACCAGCCGCAGCGCCCGCCACATTTCATAGGTGAGGCGGCCAAAATTGCTGTACGGATCCTGATAGAAGCCCATCTCCAGCGCCAGCCACTCCGAGTACAGCGCCCATCCCTCCACAAAAACGGTAAAGCTGCTGTTCCGGCGGAAATCCGGCAAACCTTCCAGCTCCTGCTGAAGCGCCAGCTGCAGGTGATGCCCCGGCACAGCCTCATGAAACGACAGCGCCTCCACCTCATACAGCGGACGGCTCGGCAGGTCGTAGGTGTTCACAAAATAGAAGCCGGCCCGGGTGCCGTCCTGTGCGGGGCTGTTGTAGTAGGCGGTCGTCATGCGCGGGGCGAGGTAATCGGGCACTTCGCGGAGGCCGTAGGGCATGCGCGGAAGCCTGCCAAAGAAGCCGGGCAGGGCACCGTCCATTTTTTTCAGGACGAGCGCCGTGCGCATCAGGAGCTCCTCAGCGGACTGTGCGTAAAATTTCGGGTCGGTGCGCAGATAATTCACAAAAGCATCGAAATCGCCCTCAAAGCCGGTGGTTTCGATTACTTCCAGCATTTCCGCGCGGATGCGCGCCACTTCCGAAAGGCCGGTCTCGTGAATTTCATCCGGCGTGATGTCGAGCGTAGTGTAGAAGCGCACAAGGTAGTCGTAATAAGCTTCGCCGCCCGGCACCTGCGAAATGCCGATGGCTTCGGGAGCGGCCGGGTAGTATTCATCCCGTAAAAAAGCGGCGAGCTCACGATAGGCCGGGAGTACCTGCGCATCAATCAGCTGCACGGCTTCAGCACGCAGCCGCTGCTGCTCGGCCTCCGAAACCTGAGCCGGGAAGCGGTCGAAAGGGGCAATAAAGCGGCTGTCTTCCGCACGGGCGGCAATCAGCGCCTCCACCGTAGGGATGTAATTTTCGAGCACCACCCGCGGCCTTACGATGCCTTCCTCCACGCCCATGCGCAGCCGCTGCAGGTACTGCGCGTTCATAGCCGGAAAAGCCCGCAGCCGCGACAGGTAGTTTTCGTAGTCAGCCACGGTGCCGAAAGGCATTCGGTTGGGCTGCTCGGCAAAGGTTGCGTGGTAATCCCACCAGCCGTTAAGCGGCAGCAGGTACTCGCGAAGCTCGTGCGCCTCTGTTGCGTTCATCATCTGCCGCTCAAATAGCCGGTAGCTGATCTGATCCTGCGCGGAAAGCCGGCCGTAGCTGATGCCGCGCAGCCGCTCCAGAAATCGGGTATTGGCATCGTAGCGGGCATAGAGGGCATCAAGGCCGGCATCGGGCAGCAGCGCGTTGGCATCGGTGCTGCCCGAGCTGCCCGCGAGGTAAGGATTTACCGAAAGCTGATACGCCCAGTAGTCATCAAAAAGCTGATGCAGGCGCTGCTCGTCGGTCTCAACCGTACACGCAAGCAGAAAAACCGTTAATAAACCGATGCCAAAAAGTCTTTTGCTCATAAATCCGGGCCTGAATTGTGGTTAGGTTCTGGTTCTGGTTCTGATGCTGTTTTGCAACATCTGAAGGTTAAATATAGGTGCTCAAAGGCTTAAAAAGCTCAAAATATTCGTTTGCAGAAAAAGCATCACCCTGAATCCGGATCATTACACCTTCCTGCGCCATCCCGCAAAACGCCCGATGATGGCGCGCGGCTATTGCGGACCAGGCCGGTTTTTTGCGTTTCTTTTTAAGGCGCAGAAAACCAAAAGCACGGGATTGGCCGTGGGTTTTTTAGGTTATAAACGGCACGAAAGACCGTGATGCGCACGGAGTTCCCCCTAAAATAAGAAGGCGCAGAAAGGCAAGCGCAGGCGGAGGCAGGAGGAAACGCTCATTTTTTCTTACTCATCTGCCCAGGGCAGGCGGGCTTCCATATCGGCTACCACATAAATCATTACGGCTGTGGCCGCAATTACGCGGGCGATATCTTCTGGGTTTTGCTTATCGAGGGTGTCGGAATCGGTGTGATGGTACCAGAAGTATTTTTCCACATCGGTATCGATGCCCATGCCCGGCATACCTTCGCGCATGAGCGGACCGATATCGACCGTGCCGGAGCTGCCGCGCCGCAGGATTTCGGCTCCGGTTGGTGCGGTGAGTTCCATGATCGGCTCGAGCATTGCGAACGCTTCCTCTGTGCCGGTGAAGCCAAAGCCGAGCGGCGCGAATACGCCAAAGTCGATTTCAAAAGCCAGCTGATGGTTGCGGAAACTGCCATCTTCCATCACCATATCTCGGTAGGCAAGGCCGCCGCGCACGCCGTTTTCCTCGTTGGTCCAGCCGACCAGCCGGATGGTGCGCCGGGGCTGCAGGCCGAGTGCTTTCATCAGCCGCATGGCCTCCCAGGTTGCGATCACGCCGCCGGCATCATCCATCACGCCGTGACCAATATCCCAGGAGTCGATGTGTCCGCCGATTACGACAATTTCCTCCGGCTTTTCGCTGCCGCGCAGCTCGGCGATGATGTTGTGTGAAAGGGCATCGGGCAGCATCTGCGCTTCCATTTTGAGGGTCACTTCCATGCGTTCGCCCCGGTTCTGAAAGCGCTGCATCAGCTCGGCATCTTCCAGGGTGATGGCCGCGAAGGGGATGGGATCGACATCCTCATCGTAGCGGATGTTGCCGGTGTGCGGGGTCTGCATCGAAAACGGGGCTACGGAACGCAGCAGTGAGGCAACAGCCCCGACCCGTGAGGCTTCGGAGGCACCGCGTACCCGGTACTGCACGGTTTCGCCATAGGTGGTGAAGGGCACATTCCAGACCACGATCTTGCCCCTTGCTTCGGCGGCGCGCTCCCGGAGCTCGTCAAAACTCTGCACGACCAAAATCTCCGCCCTTATGCCTTCAGCCGGCGTACCGACCGAGCTGCCGAGCCCGAGCATGCGCAGTTCGCGCTCCCACGGACCGTGAAACATCAGCGATTCGCGGCCGCGCACCCAGTGCGGCACCATCACTTCCTGCTTGTACACGCGGTCGAAGCCGTCATCATTCAGCTGCTCATACATCCAGTTTATGGCGTCTTCGAGCATTTCACTGCCGCTGAGGCGGTGCGGGTAATAATCGGTGAGCCAGGCCAGCCGCTCCCACATGAAGTCCACATTTTCGGGATCGAGGGCGGCTTCGATGAGCCGGTTGGCCACATCGCGGTAGCTTTCGGCCCAGCCGGCACCGGCAGGCTTGTTCGCTGATGAAGGTTCGGTGCTGCGCTCACCGGCAGCAATTGCGGCGGGTGCTGCCGCGAAGCATACAAGCAGCAGGAAGGTCAGTAGCTTTGTTCTCATCATAAAAAGGCTTACATCGAAAGTTATTTGTGAACATATTAAATCGGGAACTGCCGAAATATCACATTTTAGACTATTATGCAAGTCCGCCGGACCTTACAGGCACAAACCGGAAGACTTCCGTTTTTGGCTATTCGCTCAGCACGATTTACGGGCTGTGGTTTTGGGCAGCTTGGACCGGGGTGAAGTTAACTGTAACCGGCGCTGCTGAGGCGGTCTTATCCTCCTACAGCTGATCAGCGCGGTGTAAGAATAATTTCCAGCCTGCCCTGTAAAGGAGGCAGCCCCTGATACCGGTCTGAAAACTTTGAGAGATCAGCTGTTTTAACAATACTTAACTCAAGCCTTTCCCCTATCTGTCCCTCTTCGGGTATGCGGTCAAGATGCACGGTTGGATCAAGCAGCAGCGGTGCCAGCCGCGCTTCTGATCCTGCAGCAGCCATAAGTTTAACCTGAGTTGCTGTGAGCGAGAAATTTCCTGCTATAATTGATTCCGGGCCTTCTGTAAACTGATAGTTCAGAAGAAACTGCCCACCCTGTGTAAGTTTCAGGAAAGAATTTGCGGTTATCAGCGTATCAAGAATATTCGCGGGCGCTACTGCCGTCGCTAAAGGAATAAACTCAAAACGGGAAAAGCTGTAGTCACCGGCTACTTCATCAGGAGTCACGTTTACCGGGTTTTCTTCCGAACAGCCTGCTACTACAACCAGCAGAATGGCCGCGGCCAAAATGGCTCCTTTACCTTTATGAAATCGACAAATTCTCATCAACTCTCCTCATAAGTGAACAAATAGCTGCAAATGGCAAAGCGAACACAGAAAGGCTCGCAAGCTGATTCCGTCGATCTGTATTCCTCAAACAAACTATCATAAATAATACTTAAATAAAAAGCTGAGGCGGTAAAGCGCTCAGATATCAGGCGTGCAGCCGCTTCAGCAGGGTGGCTAAACACAAAGACGCAACTACACACCTATTTTAAGTGTGGCAGATTTCTTCGGGCTCGGGGTTCTGCAGCTAATTCCGTATTTTGCAGAAACTAAATAACTATACAGTAATAAAATGAAGCTCCGACACTATCTCATCATCCTCTTCATGCTGCTTGCTGCAGCTCCGCTTTTTTATTTTTCGAACCGTCCGGCGGGTCCGGCTGAGTTTCCTTCCATCATGATGCGCGACATCACCGATCCGCTCACCCGCAGCGACGAGCTCAAACCAGCGCCGGATTTCACCCTGACAGATATGGAAGGTAACCCCTTCACCCTGAGCGATCACAGGGGCACGGTTGTGGTGCTGAACCTGTGGGCAACCTGGTGCCCGCCCTGCCGGGAGGAAATCCCCGATTTTATGGCACTTCAGGAAGAGATGCAGGGGGATGTGCTCTTCCTCGGAGTTTCGGTTGACCGCGAAGGTTGGGAAATCGTTCGGCCGTTTGTGGAGCTGATGGAAATTAATTACCCGCAGGTGGTGGATGACGGCACCGTTGCCCGGCTGTACGGTCCGATAAGGGGCATCCCGACGACTTTTCTGATAAACCGCGACGGCTACGTAGAAGGCTATGCGCCCGGCATGCTGCATAAAGAGCAGCTGAGGCCGCTGCTGGTGGCGCTCATAGCCGGCTAAAGGTTTAGGTGCAAAGCTTTGTAATTTCGGCTAATTTGGCAGGTGCATTTTGAAGTAAAAATCATCCTTCTTTTAGCCTTAGCCTGCTTGTTTTCCTATTTCCGAAATAACGATTCAGCCTGGATTGCCGCCGGACTGCTCTGCCTGATGCTGGCTTTTGCCATCCACGGCCTGGCCATACCGGGTGCCGCTCCACAGCTGAACAACCCTGAACAACAGATTCGGGAATCTGCCCAAACCTTACTTACGCACTGGGGTGCCTCAGAGGTCAGCCCGGCGGACAGACCCAAACTTGTTAAGCAGCACGAATTTACCAATACCTTCATCCGGCTGAACGGTAAGCGGGCCATGCGAACCACAGAAGGGGCGCATCAGGCCCGGATTCCTTTTTATGTATGGCAGGCAGGCTACGAACTGGCGCTGCCGGCCTCAGCCGGGGAAAGCGCAGCGGCTGACAGCAGCACTGTTACCGTGCTCACCAAATGGAGCGAAAGCTCGGAGCTGGTTGAGCTGCAGATGGAAGGCAGCCGGCAGCCCGTGCTATCGCACGGCATGGGTCCGCTCGGTGCTGATGTATCTGACACCCTTGCCGTGCAAAGGGCCCGCTCGTTTTTGAACGAAAGCATCTGGAGCCGCTGGCAGAAGACCGTAACACACGTTTCGCGGGAAAGCGCAGAAGCTGACTTTTTCTACCTCATCCGCTTTAGTGTGGAAGAAGCTGCCGTGCCGTCTGAGCTAACCGTTGAGCTCAGCAGCTCCGGCGCCCTGCTCAGGATTTCGCACAGCCCAACAGCAGGCGGGCCCGAAGTATCGGTGGCCGAAACCATAGTCTCTGTTCTGATTTCCGG
>JAFIET010000101.1 GCA_020832405.1 Balneolales bacterium | reverse complement strand
TTGGAGACGGGGCCTTTCCCATTTTCTACCCATTTGCTTTCCCTAACGGGAAACGCGTGGTTTGCATCCTATCAAAGAAAATCCGCGTAAATCCGGCTCGATCCGCGTGCCATTAGCCGGTTTCCGGATTGAGGAATCCCATAAACGAAAACGGGCCGGCACTTTAACCGCACCGGCCCGTTTTTGGATTCAGGCTTCACTCAGCTCCGTCAGCTCAGGCAAAAATATCACACTGAGCTACTGTACTGACAAACTGACTCACAATCTCAGTTGGCTTCCGTAATTTCTTCGGCGTTTTTCACGAAAGTATCGAGCCAGCGGAGGGTCTCCCAGAGCATGTGCATCACCGATTCGCGTGCGCGGTAGCCGTGCGATTCGTGGGGTAGCATCACGAGGCGTGCTGTTCCCCCGAGGCCCTGAATGGCCTGGAACAGCCGCTCACTCTGCATGGGGAAGGTTCCGGAGTTGTTATCCGCATCACCGTGGATCAGCAGGATGGGATGGCGGATGTTGTGCGCATTGAAAAACGGGGACATGGTGATGTACAGGTCGGTATCATCCCAAATCGTGCGCTGCTCGCGCTGAAAGCCGAAAGGCGTTAGGCTGCGGTTGTAGGCGCCGCTGCGCGCGATGCCGGCCCTGAACAGGTCTGAGTTGCCCAGCACGTGCGCCACCATAAACGCCCCGTAGCTGTGCCCGCCAATGGCAGCCCGGTTCGGATCGGCAATACCCATGTCCGCTACGGCATTGATGGCCGCCTCACTGTTCATCACAAGCTGCTCAATAAATGTGTCGTTAGGCTCTTTGTCGCCTTCGCCCACGATGGGCATGGTTGCGGCATCGAGCACGGCGTAGCCCTGCGTGATGAGCCACTGCGGACCCCAATAGCCGATATTCACGAAGCGGTAGGGCGAATCGGAGCGCTGACCGGCGGCATCGGCGCTGCGGAACTCGCGGGGGTAAGCCCACACCATGAGGGGCAGGCGGCCGTCGGTTTCCGGATTGTAGCCCGGCGGCAGCAGCAGGGTGCCGCTCAGGGGCACGCCATCCGCGCGCTCATAGGTGATGAGCTCCCGGCGCACATCCCGCAGATCAGGATTCGGGTGCTCGAACCTGGTGAGGGCAATTTCAGAGCCGGCCTGCAGGTTACGCAGGAAGTAGTTGGGAGGCACGGTCTGCGATTCGCGCTGTGTAACGATCAGGTTGCCGCTGTTATCGAGCATGGTAACGGCGACCTCATAAAACGGCGACTCACTCTGCCACAGGCGTTCGGTTTCCCCGTTCGTTACATCGAAGCGGTCGAGGAAAGGGCGGTTGCCTTCATCGGAGGCGCCTATGGCCGTGAGGAACAACCCAAAGCCGGAATCGTCGGTGTTGAGCACGCTGTAACCGGCATCGTTCATGCGCATCTGCGGGTTTCCGGGATCGTTGTAGATATCCTCATAATTGCGGTCCCAAACCAGCTGCTGACTGCCCCGCAGGTTCTCCGGGGCTACGCGCCACATGCGCTCGTTACGGTTATCGAACCAGCGCTCACGAACGAGCGCCAGGTTTTCGTGCCCCCACATGATTCCGCTGAAGCGGTATTCGAGCCGCGCCATCACATCGGGTGCACCGGTGAACGGTACCTCCTGCATGAATACGATATCGCGGGTATCGGCCGTGATGCGCGGGTTGCCTTCATCCTGCGCTTCCACCCATACAACGGTTGCGGGAGCATCGTTGCGCCAGGTGATACTGCGCGGCCCCTCAGAAGTGGCATTAAAGCCAATCGGAATTTCATCCTGAAGCGGAATTTCGGCTACGGTTTCGACCCGGTTGCCGTCGGTATCCCAGATTTCGGTACGCAGCGGAAAGCGGGAAGCCGGCACGGTGTAGGAGAACGGCCGATCGGTGAAAGCCACCATCAGAAATTCCCCGCCCGGCGCCGGCGCCATGCTGCGGATAATACCGGACTCCCCTATCGGGCGAAGCGAAAGGCGCTGCGCCTCCACTTCTATTATTTGGGAGGTGAAGTAATATTCGAAAAGGTCTTCGTCATGCTCGTTGGCCAGCATGTCCTGATAGGTCCGCGCGGGAGAAGCCCGGCCGATGTTTTCCTGAATTACCGGTCCGCGGGGGGCGAGTTCCGGCTGCGGGGCCGCGCCGCGGTCAGCCGGCACCGCGCGAACATAGAGCCGTTCAGACGAGGGATGCCATCCCAGGCTTGAACCAAAATAGGTGTCGTTCACCTGCACCCCGGGAACCAGCTGCACGCTCTGATCAGCAACGGAGCCGATCCACAGCTCAATACCGCTAAGGCTTGTATGGGTGAAAGCAAAACGGCTGCCGTCGGGCGACCAGCTCAGGCTTCCCAAAGCCGGGTTTTCGGGCAGGCCGGTTACGGCCATTGTTTCGCCCGTGCTCATATCAACCAGCTCGAAGTTGGTGAACGAAGCCGACCGGCTTGGTCCGTTGGTTCGGGGATTGATGCGGATGCCGGCCAGGCGGAGTTCCGGCTGCGCGAGCTCTATGATACCCGGAAGGCTTGCGCGATGCATCAGCATCATGAACTCCCGGGTCGGGCTAAGGGATACAGCCGGAGTTGCGGGCGCATCCACAATGGCGGCTACTTCTGCCGGAGGCATCTTGTAGCCGTTATCATCAGCTGCGGATTGGCTCCACGCAGGCTGATGCAGCAAAATTATCAGTAAAAATGTTGTGCAAATGTTCTTTAGCATTACTATATTAATTTTTTGTAATCCTGGTTGAAGGGTAAGTTAATTACAAGGACTCGATTTCACCCTCCCTAAATTGATAGGGACCATGCCTTTTATACAGGTTTTACAAATATATAGATACCTTAATCTTGCTCTGTAGTTATTCAGTTATTCGCAAAGCAAACCGATGCCCGGTTTGCAGTGTTTTTTTTGGACTCACATTTAGGAAAAGCAACAATGGACTTTAACAACTCTATGAGCAGGGCCCGCTTCCTGAAGCTTAGCGCTACAGGTTTTCTTGGCCTTATGTCTTTAAACGCATGCCTCAAACCCGACTTTGGCGACGAAGAAAATTTGGGTAACATCCGCGTGATCTGCCTTGCTGACCTGCATTCCTCCCACAGGCATTTCCCCCGAATTATCAATTTTATTGAACAAACATCACAGCAAAGCAAAGACAAGCTTCTTGTTCTGATTAACGGCGATATTTTTGAAAGCAGCAACAAGGTAGCAATCCGATCGCGCGGAGCGCTTGAGTGGTACTTCCTTGAACGACTCAGCAAAATGGCTCAGGTTGTAGTGAATCTCGGCAACCATGAAGGCGGCATTGAAGACGATTTCAGAACTGTAGCCGACAATTTGCGCAAGCTTGATATTGCAGTTCTTTCCAGCATCAAAAGCAGTACAGATGGCCGTCATCTTGGTGCTCCTGCCATATCACTGATGCAGAACAATCAGCTTGTGCGCATTATCGGGCTATCATGCAGCAATCAGGCAGCTTACCGCCCGGTACACCGAAACCGCTGGATTTTCCCTGATCCTGCCGGCTATCTTCGTGAAAACACCGGCAGCCTGCTGCACAACGGGGCCGTACACATTGTGATGAACCACGACGGCCTGATTACCGACAAAGAAATTCTGAATCTCATGCCGGTGGGCAGTATTTTCCTCGGAGGGCATGATCACCTCAGGGCACATTCCCAAACCCATTCGCACCTCGCCCTGCATACCTCATGGGGCGGGCATCTGTGCGATGTTATTGATATTGGTGCAGCCACGGATAAAGATCCCCGCTCTTACGCCATCACCACAGTTGAGTTTGATGAACACCTGAATGAAGACGAGCCTATGGTTCAAATGATACGAAGCCGTGAAACCCAGCATCTCAGCACTGCGGAACGCGATCTTGCAGGGGCCTACAATCAGCGCGTTACCCCTACCCGGTTTCTGACCAACACCGTTACCTGGTTCAGGCAACATACTAAAACAGATGCTGTATTCATTAATAACACTACGTTTGGACCCGTTCTACCTAACGGAAAAGTTAGGTATTATGATATCGAAAATACGATCCGTTTCGACAGCAGGCTCTTCGCCACCAGCGTAAGAGGCTCACAACTGAAAACAATTTGTGCCCGCTCAAATCAGTTCAACAATTTCAGCTGGGAAGAACGCACCGGCGAATTCGTAGTTGGGGTATTTCCTTCTGTGATAGATCCGTTTGCAACCTACCGGATCGCTGTAAACGAATGGGTCGCTCAACCGGATAATCAGCTCCATTTCCTGGGCATAAATGATCTTCATTTTGAAGAACTGACCCACGAACCAAGTATGCGGGAGATTGTTGCAATCAGGCTGCCAGGCCACGTTTGATTTTTTTCCCCTTCTGACTTTACCAGACTATACACACATTACCCAAACACCTTACCCGTACAAACCCAAAAGGCTGCCCCTTTTACAGGAGCAGCCTTCTTTTTTGCTAAATACTGAAGCTTAACAGCCCGTCTTTTGGTATTCCAATTCCACTGCTGCTGGTTCAGCTCCGGTTTTTCCTTCCGCCGATCAGCAACAGCACTCCCGCAAGGCTTGCAATCGCGCCGCCGGTGAGGTACCACACCGCATTATCGGTGGGTGAACCTGTGAAGGCTTCGGATACATCTGAAGCAAAGGAATTATACTCGCCCCAGCCAAAATAAAGCAGCACAAGTCCGCCAAGTAATAAAGCCGCACCAAAAATCTGTTTCATAGATTTTTCCCTTTTAGTTGATGGTATGTTGTATGCCGGTGGATGAGAGCGTCAGACTCGTTTGCGGCGCCCGAATACGAGCGAGACAATAAACAGTATCAGGAACAGCACGAATAAAACCTGTGCTATGGAAGCAGCCGCTCCCGCAATGCCGCCAAAGCCAAGCACGGCAGCAATAAGGGCGATAATCAGAAAAATGATACTGTAGCGCAACATAGGGGTACTCCTTATGAGGTTAGTTCAGCAGCTAAAGATCGGGCCTTTTGAGGCAGACAGAACCTGATGTCTTTTTTTCGCCGTTGAGATAAATTGTACCTAACATAAACCTAAAGCAGCCTTATTCGTTCCGCGAGCTTTCCCTAATCCATTATATACCAATACTATAGACCGTTAGGAAGCAGGGGCAGACCGCGTAACAAATCCCCTGACTTCTGCCTGAAGCGCCGTCCGCGCCAACCCTCTCTCACCAGCTCTTCCCCCTTTGCGCAGGTAATATCACCGGACAAAAAAAAGCTCCGGACCGGTCATAAGACCCGCCCGGAGCTTGGGTTTCTGAACACAGCGAATCCAGTACTTTATTGCGCGTACGTGTGCACGCTGTTGGCCGCCGAGGGCAGGTAGTTCACCCCAAACCAGGCGATCAGCAGGATGATGAAGGCCACTGCAAGTATCCAGTTGGCTTCGGCGGTTTTGTTGGGTTTGTGGTAGCGGAAATGGATGTAAGCCAGATAGCCGATCCAGGTGAGGAAGGCCCAGGTTTCCTTGGGGTCCCACATCCAGTAGTGCCCCCAGGCTTCCTTGCCCCAGAGGGCGCCGAACAGCAGTCCGAGCGTAAGGAAACCCAGCCCGAGGTACACCAGGTTATCGGCCAGCTGCATCGACCAGCTCCACTTCAGCCCGAAATACTGAATCGCCAGCCCTTTCACCGCTACAATGGCGGAGGCCGCGAGCAGCGCATAGGCAAAAATGTACACGATCACGTGCGGTACAAACCACACACTCTGCAGGGCAGGCATCAGGTCGCGGTCGTAGTTATCGGGGTACACCAGGTTGATGGCCAGAAACACGATGGCAACCGCGCCGCTGTAGTGCAGAATCCAGCTGTAATCCCAGCGGACATAAGTCGCGTAGCCGATTACCGGCAGAAACATGGCGTACCATAGCCGGGTTTCGCCCAGGGTGCGCATCGGCGGGCGCCCCAGTATATCCCAGAGCATCCAGGTAAATACCGCGAGCACGAGTATCCCTGCAAGGTAGCTCGCGTGGGCCAGCACCTTCACCATTTTCCGCTCGCCGGCAATCAGAAACAGCAGCATCCCAAGTGCCCAAAGCACAATGGCTGCAATCGTAAACAAAGTTGGGTCAATCGGCATCATCACACTACTCCTTCAAATTCAGGTTCTTGCTGCGGCTTGCGTACTGGTTTCAGCGCCCTTTCGGCATCAGGGCCGGGCGCGGCAACGTACAGCGGGGTGTTATTTTTTTTATCGGGGGATGGCATCCCGGCCTCATGAAGCGCCGGGGTATCATCCGGCTCTGTTTCGGGCGCCTTGCCGAGCGTCATCAGGTAGAGGGAGCCGGCAATCAGCATAAATATCCCGGTGTAAACGACCGGCAGCCAGGGGTCGCGGATGGCTTCAATCGTGGAGGATGACGACCATTTCCCAAAACGGTCGTCGTAGCTGAACTGATAGAGTTTCCAGCCGTTCACGCTTACGGGCTTGTTCACCTCCACACGGGCCTGCCGCACCTGCCCGTCGGGGGTGTAGATCACCACATCTGAGCTGTAGTGGCTCGCCTGCGGGATGGTCATAGCGATGGCCAGCTCATGATCGACGTGCAACAGCTGATGCGGGTACATGAAGCTGCCGCTCGTGATCCAGCCTTCCAGCTGCTGACCACCGGAGTCTGTGACTCTCACCAGCGCTGCGGGCGGTGCGCCGTAGTCAATTACCGGCTCAAACCTGCCGTCGATGCGGCCCGACATCTTATGAAACTCCAGGATTTCCACATCCCAGCCGTATAAATTCCCTCGGTGCCCCTTCCCCATTTCAAACATCTGACTTATCGACTCCGGCACAATCCGCCCGGTTTCATTATAAATGATGGCTACTTTAGGATTGAATTCTTCCATATTGAAGCGCTCCAGCTCCACGGCAAGCGGCATTTCGTAGTACAGGCCGTCGCGGTCAACGGCGCCCCACATCACCTCCCCTTCCGTGAGATCGAAGAACACGCGCTTGAGGTCCGCAGCGCCCAGCAGTCCGCCGAGTATGGCGATGTACAGGCCCGCGTGATTCAGGAAAAAGCCGATGTTGCGGCCTTTCATGGGGGTGAGCCGTTTCAGGGTTGCCATGCCGAGGGAGGCCATGAAAAACATCATCCCGAATAAAAACGGCCAGGAGCTTGTCATGTTGGAAAGGCCGAGCTGCTGCACCCAGGCCGGGTTGCCGGCATCTTCCTGAAGGGTGAAGCCCATGATGAGCACCAGAAAGGTGAGCAGGGCGATGGAGGTGATGGCCGCCGGCACGCGTGCAAGCCAGTTTACCATCGGCAGCCGGCGCAGGAAGTACCAGGAGAAAATCAGCACGGCTGTAAAAATGCTTCCGGTAATGATGTTGACGGGCCAGCTCAGGGCGTTCGCATTCAGGCCGCCAATGGTGAGCTGAAGCGCGGTGCCGGTGATGAGCAGGGCGAGGCAGATCAGCCAGCCTTCAGCATAGCCCCAGGGGGATGCCCAGACGGGCTTCTTCCGGGTGATTGCGCCCGGTGCGCGGTTGTTTGCAGAGGTGTTCAGGCTCATAACACAGGTGATATTGGGTATAAAATTTTCGGCAGGTATTTCCGGCGGCTGTGTGTTGGTGGCACAGCCGCCGTTTTTGAAAAGCGGAAATACGCGCTGTAAGGTTTTGGCTACGGATTGATGTAGTTGGTCGGGTTTTCACGGCGGCGGATGTCCCAGCGCTCATGCCGTGCGGCAGCTTCCTGCAGCCACTGCGGCACCAGCTCCTCAAGGAAGCGGTCTTTGGAAGCCTGCAGCTCTTCCACATCGATGCCGATGTAGCGCTGAGCCAGCTCCTTGGTTGAAACATCCGGCAGCGGCGGCTCGCCTATATGACCAAGTTCGGCCAGGGTTGTCGCAATTTTGCGGCGTGCACGGTGCGCCATATCAAGGCCGTCGCCTATGGTGCGGGTGAGTTCCAGCGGTGCGTGGAAGGAGCCGCCGTGTGTGGCTGCGGCATAATCCCATCTCCACTGTGCGTGCCGGATCAGGTGCAGGGCTTCGCGCATCTGATCTTCCGTAGCGCCCAGGTTCCAGGCGAATTCGGCCTCAAGGTGTGCGGCCACCAGGGCGGCTTCCAGCTTCACCCGGACTTCCTTCACCATATCCTGACGGTCGTACACGTTGCGGATGAGCTCAGCTTCACTCTGCCGGTGACAGGTCTGACAGGCCGCGGCAATGTTGTTGAGCGGGCTTTGGATCTGATGATCGGTGAACTTCATGCCGCCTTCTGCCTTGTAGGGCATGTGGCAGTCGGAGCAGGAAACCCCGCGCTGATAATGGATGCCCGTGGTGAAGACTTCGTAATCCGGATGCTGCGCTTTGATCAACGGGGTGCGGCTGAGAGGGTGGATCCAGTCGGCAAAGCCGATGTTATCGAAGTAACGGCCCATATCTTCGGCGGTCATGCCTTCATCCCAGGGGAAAATGAGGTAGTTGTCTTCCCCGAAATAATACTCCACATGGCACTGCGCACAGGTGAGAGAGCGCATCTCCTGATGGCTTGCGGTGCTGATATCGCGGCCGAGCCGGGCGAAGGTTTCGGTAAGGGCCGGCAGCGCAAGGCTCAGGCTCATGTCATCTGACTCGTGGCAGGTGGCACAATTGATGGGGTTTACGACCTCATCACCGAAATCAGACCATTTCTGCGCATAGAAGCCGGCAACCCCGTGTTCATCCATGAGGCGCACCACATCGGGTGATTTACAGGTCCAGCAGGTTGCAGGCATCGGTCCGTCGCCGGCTGCGGTCGGAGCGCCGGTACGCAGGGTTTCGCGGGTATCGCTAACGGAGTAGATATGGCCGCGCGACAGGTTGTAATCGCGCGAGAAGCCAAAACCGGCGAACAGAATCACAAAGGCGGGATTGTCTTCCAGCAGGTCGCGGCGCTGCGAGCCGAGGTGCTTACTTCGGAAGGTGGTATCTGCCATTTGGCTGTAGGTGTTGAACTGACGCGGAAAGAAGCGGCCCCATGCTTCGGCGCGGGGCTCAAGCGGATCAATTTCAGCAGAAGAGACAAAGGCAAACTGACCGGCCGTGCGGTTTTCGATAATGGTGTAGGTTAGCACGCCAAGCAGAAAAACGGCAGCCATGGTACCGAAAAACAGCAGCCAGCCCAGCCAGGGTCGTTTTTGAATTGAATTACTGAGTGAACTCATAATAGGATGGATTAAAAAAATATTAGCGGTTTTGCTGCTGTCTGAGCCAGTCGGGCATGGGAGATTGCGGTACAGGAACGCGGGCATTGGGTATGGAAGCGGCCCCGCGCACGGTGCCGTGCGGCACATCGCGGTGACAATCCCAGCAGAGCTGCCCCCGCCCCTCCTGCACATGATCGTAGGTAACATGGCCGGAAGTCACGAACTGATTGGTGTGGTCGTGACAGCGCTGACAATTCGCCTGCACCACCCGCTGACCCGCCTCGTGCATCACGATGGGGTCGGGCGTAGTGTTGAGGGTGAAAATGGTCGCGTGCCGGAGGCCGTCCTGCGCCTTGAAGTAATACTGCTTGATGAGGTTATCCTGAGGCACATGGCAGTCGTTGCAGTTCGCATGCTCGCGGTGCGAGCTGTGGAACCAGGTTGCATACTGCGGGCCCATTACGTGGCAGTTTACACAAGTAGCCGGATCGTCGCTCAGATAGCTTACGGCGTTCGATACAATGAAGGCATATCCCCCTATCCCAAACAGCGCGCCCATAAGCACAATTACCGGAATCCGCCAGTTCGGCGGCGGCAACAGATAGCGAATAATAGTGGTGATGCGCGTCATATCGGTAAAGGTTAAGTTGGTTCGGCTTGGCTAAATCTTTGTTTTTATGTGAAATGAATAGCCATTCGAAACCGTTGAAAGTATTCAGTATTTAAGAGTAAGAATACCGCTAATAATCTAATAAAAAGGTTAGATATTCCGAAATAAATTTGAAGGTTTTCTTCACTAAAAATTTTTATTGGAGTTGTTCGGCTGGTAACAGGCGTAGCCGCGGGGCACCCAATAAATCCTTGCCAATCCGGCCCGATCCGTCTAAATCCACGGACCATTGCCAGCTGGCGCGGGCTTCAGTAGGGAAAAACCTCCAAGGTTTCAAAAACCTTGGAGGTTTTAGCTGCTTGCCGCCAACATTTTAAGTGCACCCGAGCGGGCAATTCCCCTCTCGAGAGGGGTGCCCGGGTGAGCGCAGCGAACGGGCGGGGTGT
>JAFIET010000100.1 GCA_020832405.1 Balneolales bacterium | reverse complement strand
GACCCGCTTTTGCAGCGAATCCGGCCCGGATTTTTTGGGAAGAGGAAGCTCCGCGGCCTACATGCGCTCGGGTGCCTGAATACCGAGTATGGTGAGGCCGTTGTTCAGCACCGTTACTACGGCGCGCAGCAGCGCAACGCGGGCAACGGCAAGCTCAGGGGCTTCGCCCATAATCCGGCAGTCGTGGTAGAACCGGTGGAAACTCGCGGCCACCTCATTCAGGTAATTGATGAGGCGGTGCGGCTCCCGGTGATGCGCAGCCTGTGCCACCATATCAGGGAACTGCAGCAGGTCTTTAATGAGGGTTGTTTCGGCGGGATGGGTGAGCAGCCCTAAGTCCGCTTCCGCGCTGAGGTCGTATTCCTCGGTTGCTTTGCTGAGGATGCTGTGGATGCGCGCATGTGCGTACTGCAGGTAAAACACGGGGTTTTTCTCGCCCTGCTGCGTTGCTTCGGCTATGTCGAACTCGAGGTGCGTGCCCGGCGTGCGCATGAGAAAGAAGAAGCGGGTAACGTCGCTGCCTACCATATCCATGAGCTCATCGAGGGTCACGAAGTTGGCCTTGCGGGTGCTCATCTTGAACGGAATACCTTCCTTCACGATGGTTACAAACTGATACACCTGCACATCGATGCGCTTGCTGTCGTAGCCGAGGGCCTCAACCGCAGAAACCACGTCGGGATAGGTCGCGATATGATCGGCCCCGAAAATGTCGATGCAGGTATCGTAGCCGCGGTCGAGCTTGTTGATGTGGTAGGCAATATCGGGCAGGCGGTAGGTCGGCTCACCGGTGCTTTTTACCAGCACGGTGTCTTTTTCCTTGCCGAATTTGGTGGTGCGGAACCAGACCGCGCCGTCGGCATCGTAGGCGAGGTCAAGCTCGCGCAGCCGGCTCACAACCCGGTCGATGGAGCCGTCTTCATACAGGGTGTGCTCGTTGAAGAAGCTGTCCATGCGGATGTTCATGCGCTCCAGCGTTTTCCGGATATCCGCGAAAATGGCGTGCTCAGCCGCGTTTTTGAAAACGGGGTCGTTGGGGGGGCAGCCCAGCAGGGATTCTTCGTGCGCGTCGATCAGGGTTTTGGCGATATCGGTGATGTACCCGCCCTGATAACCGTCTTCGGGCAGTTCCGCTGGCTGCCCGAGCTCCTGCAGGTAGCGGGCCCGAACGCTTTCACCGAGTACGCGCATCTGCCGGCCGGCATTATTAAAGTAGTATTCGCGGTCAACGGCAGCGCCGGTCCACTCGAGCAGGCGCGCGATGGTGTCGCCGAGTACGGCGTTACGGCCGTGACCCACGGTGAGCGGGCCGGTCGGGTTGGCGCTCACGAACTCGATCTGCATTTTTTTGCCGGCATTTTCGGTGGTTTTGCCGTAGCCCGCGCCGGTTTCGAGGATTTCGGAAAGCTGACCGTACAGCCATTTTTCGGAAAACCGGAAGTTGATGAAACCAGGGCCGGCAATTTCTACGGCGCTGAGGTAGCCGTCATCAAGCGGGAGGGCTGCCTTGAGGGCTTCGGCGATTTTACGCGGTGGCATGCCCAGCTTTTTGGTGAGGGTCATGGCCAGGTTTGTAGCGGCATCACCGTGATCCGCGCTGCGCGGCTTTTCGATGATGATGTCGGCCTGAACCGGCTGATCGGTAATTTTCGCGAGGGCTTCAGTGAGGATGCGTACCAGGTATGCTTTCATGCGGAAACAGGAAGAAGATGTCAGATGCCGCACCCGTACGGGCAGGCGGAATATAAAATATAAATAGTGAGTAGCCGGCTCAGAAACAGGTGCAGGCATCGAAACGCATCACCCGAAAAAACAATCGGAAGTTCCGGTTACCTGCTGCACCTATGGCCGGCGCTGAGGTAAAAATGCCGGCACCCTGCAACAAAAAACCCGGCTTTTCACCGGGTTTCTGTGGCTTTCGTGCCCCTTGTAAATATACAAAGTTCTTCACTCAATAATGCTGAGCTTTTTGAAGCTCGTCCATTCATAGCCGGCAATAATTATGTGATCAGCCACATCCATGCCTACCATGCGGGCTCCCGACTGAATGCGTTTGGTGAGTTTGGAGTCTGCCTGCGAGGGGCGCGGGTTGCCGCTTGGGTGGTTGTGAACCAGCATAATGTTGTGCGCCCGGTTAATGATAGCCTTCCTAAGCACTTCGTTGGGATCAACGATAGTTGCATTCGCCCCGCCAACGCTGATGCGGTCGTACCCGGTGAGCTGCTTAGCCGAGTTGAGATAGCCCACGATAAATATTTCTTTCTGCTGATCGCGCAGCATCGGGCCAAAATAAGAATATACCTGCTCGGGGTAGTAAAAGAAGATTTTCTCCGCCTCGCTGTCCTGACTGAGGCGGCGGGCCAGTTCAAAAACGGCCACAAGTGTGATGGCCTTCACCTTGCCGATACCGCGTATGCCGCTGATTTCCTCCCAGTCGTGTCGGGCAAGTTTGTGGATACCGCCGCTGCGCTCCAGCAGGGTTCGGGAAACTTCCATCACGTTCATGCCCTGTGTGCCCGAGCGCAGCAAAATGGCCAGCAGCTCGGAATCGGTGAGCACATCAGGGCCGTATTTCATGAGTTTTTCACGGGGCTGCTCTTCGGGCAGCATGTTGCGGACGCCGCTTTTTTTGACGATTTCCGCAGTGTATTCAGCTTGTTTGAGGTTAATTTCAGCCATTATTCCGGTAGGTTTATCTTTGAAGTTATTTTGGATCAAAGAGTACCGAAAGGCAAAAACCTTACAGCTGAAACTGAAAGGCGGGCTTCTTTTTTGCGCGTCTTTCTGAATTCGGCCTATTGCAGGGATGGCAGCTGTTTCATGAGGGCATCCCAGGCCATCATCACGCATTTGCGGCGGGCGGGATAGTCGCGGATTTGGGCGAGGGCGAGCCAGGGTTTTGCGGCTGCAAGCTGCTCGTCGGCAGCGGGGTCCGGCCCCGGACCGTCGGGACTGGTGATGCGGCTGATTTCCTCATACAGTGCCCGAAGCTGTTCAGGCGCCTTTCCCCGGGCAAAAACAGCCAGAAATGCGGCTGAGGCCTGCGACATCAGGCAGCCAGCGACATCGTAGCTGATGCCGGCAATGCGGTCTCCATCCATCGTTACAAAAAAAATAACCCGGTCGCCGCAGACCGGGTTTTGGCCCTGAATATGGAAATCAAACTGATCGGGCTTGCTGCCGGGGCTGAGACGGTTTTCAGTATTCCGGGAAGCCTCAATCAGTTTTTGGGTATAAAGTGAGGCAGACATGGGCTTAAGCTCAGGCCGGTTTTGTGGGCTTGGCTTCATCGCCTGAAAGCGGTGTCAAATCCGTTTCGGATGCCGCCTGAGTGGTAGTCTCGGGCTTTTCGCTGTCGGGCGATGCGGTTTCTGTTTCGGGAGTATCCGTCGTAATCGCCTCCGTTTGCTGCACCGGCACTTCCGACGGAGCAGCCTCTTTTGGCGGATCGGCCGGCAGCAGCCATTTCGAGAACACCAGCAAAATGATGATGGCCGTTGAAATGGCTACATCGGCTACATTAAAGATGTAGGGAAAAGACGGGCTTCCCCCAACCCAGGGTACCCACGCGGGCCAGATCCAGGTGAAATGGATAAAATCTACCACAGCGCCTTCAAGCACGCTGCCGTAGCCCTTAATCACGGCCATGTAAAGGCGATCGGCAATGTTACCGAGTGCCCCTCCGATTACCAGGCCCATGCAGATCACGAAGCCCTTCGGCGCCTGATCCATCACGCTGATGGTGTACCACACAATGCCGATGGTGGCCATAATCGCAATAATGCTGATCACGAAGGTCGGGGCGAATGAAATACCCATAGCCATGCCGGGATTGGTCGTGTAGTTAAACGCCAGCCATCCGTCGATGAGGGTGAGCCGGTGTAATTCCGGACTTGTGCGCACAACGGTTTTGGACCACTGATCGAGGATGACCACAATCACGGCCATCGCCGAAAACCAGGCGAGTTTTTCAGACTTGGGATTCACGCTAAAGCGGCGACCTTATTTTTGTTTGAGCTTTGCTTCGATGCTGATTTGCGTATGCGGAACAGCCTCAAGGCGGCCTTTGGAAATTTTCTTTCCGGTTACACGGCAAACCCCGTAAGTTTTGTTTTTGATACGTACCAGGGCATCATCGAGGTAGCGGATGAATTTCTTGGTGCGGTTGAACAGCATGTAGGTTTTCTCCCGCTCCTGTGCATCGGTGCCGGCATCAGCCATGTGGTATGAATAAGCGGACTCATCCGAAGCATTTTCGGTGCTTTCACGAATAGCAGACTGAAGCATCTCAAGATCCTGCTCAGCTTCGGTTCTTTTCTTTATAATGATTTCCTTAAAATATTCCAGCTCCTCATCGGTGTACGGGGAGACTCGGGGGTCGGTGTCCTTACTCATTGTCGTTACCTCTTAAAGTATCAGTTGGGTTTACGTTTAATGGCAATTAATACGGTCTTATCATCGATTTCCCATTCTTTTTCGAAATCATCAGTGTTGTCAGCAACTGAGTGAATTTCCTCAGACAGGGTTTCGAGTTTGATGTACGCCTGCATGCTTTCCACGGCACTCGCGGTTTCTTCGTCACCGACAATTGTCAGTCGAATCCGGTCAGTAACTTCAAACCCGGCCTCTTTGCGCATATTTTGCACGCGGTTAATAATTTCACGGGCCAATCCTTCACGGATGAGGTCTTCGGTGAGGGTTGTGTCGGCAGCTACGGTGATGCCTTCTTCGGTTTCCACTTCCCAGCCTTTCAGCCCGTCGCGTATAATCAAAATATCATTTTTTTGGAATGTAAGCTGTTCATTCTCGATCTCCAGCTGAATCGAGCCTTTTACTTCGTAAGCATTTATTTCATCATTGCTTAACTGAGCGATTCGCTTTGCAGCCGCCTTCATTTTCTTACCAAGCCGCGAACCCATCACCGGATAGTTCGGCTTCGCGCTCTTGCTTACGATGCCGGAATCATCATCCACATACTCGAGGTTTTTGACATTCACCTCATCAAGGATGATGTTTTTCACGCGCTCCACGGCGTCGCGGTGCTCGGGGCTTTGCGTGGGCAGGATAATGCGCGACAGCGGCTGCCTTACGTTCACGGCAATCTTATTGCGGATGCGCAGCACCACGGAGCTGATGAGCCGCGCCTGATACATGCGGTATTCAAGCGCCTTATCGATGGATGTTTCTTCCACGGTCGGGTAAAAGGACAGGTGCACCGACTCTTCTTCCATTTTGTGAACCTTGTACAGCTCGCGGTACAGCCACTCGCTGAAGAACGGCGCAATCGGGCTCATGAGCTTGCTCAGGCTCACCAGACACTCAAAGAGGGTTTGGTAAGCAGCGGTTTTGTCGAGGCTCTTGCCTTCCTTCCAGAACCGGCGGCGGTTGCGGCGGATATACCAGTTACTGAGGTCTTCCACAAACTGCTCCACTTCGCGGGCAGCCTTTGTCGGGTCGTAATCTTCAAAATGTGTATCCACCTCTTTGATGGTGGTGTACATGCGGGAGATGATCCAGCGGTCCATCTCGGGGCGGTCGGCCACGGGAATGCGGGCTCCGCTGTAGGTCCATTCGTCGATATTGGCATACATCGCAAGGAAGGAGTAGGTGTTCATCACCGTATTAAAGAGCTTGCGCTGTGTTTCCTGCAGGCCCTTTTCGCTGAACTTGAGGTTTTCCCAGGGCGGGGTGTTGCTCATCATGTACCAGCGCACGGTGTCAGCACCATAGCTGCGGATTACTTCGAAAGGATCTACCCCGTTGCCCTTGCTCTTGGCCATTTTCTCGCCTTTTTTGTCGAGCACAAGTCCGTTCGATACCACATTTTTGTAAGCGGGCTTGTCGAACAGCATGGTTGCCAGGGCGTGCAGGGTGTAGAACCAGCCGCGGGTCTGATCCACGCCTTCTGCGATGAAATCAGCGGGGAAGCTTTCTTTGAAGATGTGGTTGTTCTCGAAAGGATAGTGCCACTGCGCAAACGGCATGGCGCCGGAATCCAGCCACACATCTACCAGATCGGGGATTCGACGGTAGGTACCGCCGTCCTTGGCTTTCCAGGTAAATTCATCAATAAACGGACGGTGCAGGTCGAGTTCCTGATCTTTGGGGATGCCCGCTTTCTCGCGCAGCATGTTGATGGAATCCACAAATACCATGTCATCCGGGTTGTTGTCGTTCACCCAGATCGGCAGGGGCGTGCCCCAGAAACGCTGCCGCGAAATCGCCCAGTCCACATTGTTCTCGAGCCAGGTACCGAAGCGGCCCGTGCCCGTGCTCGCCGGCTTCCAGTTGATGGTGTTGTTGAGCTCGATCATCCGGTCTTTGAAAGCCGTAGTGCGGATAAACCATGACTCCACCGGGTAGGAAATCAGCGGGGTGCCTTTGCGCCAGTCGTGCGGGTAGTTGTGGTCGTAGGTTTCCTGACGGTACAGTGCGCCGCGTTCTTTGAGGTCGCGGATGATGATTTTATCGGCATCCTTGAACCATTCACCTTTCACAATTTCAGCCTGCCCGTCGAACACGCCGTCTTTGGTTACGGGGTTAAACAGGGGGATGTCGTGCTCTTTGCACACGGCAAAGTCATCGGCACCAAAGGCCGGCGCGAGGTGTACGATACCGGTACCGTCCTCAGTCGTCACAAAATCTGCGGAAACCACGCGCCAGGCGGCTTCTTTTCCGTAGGTGCCGAGGGCGTAATCGTAAACCGGCTGATAGGTTTTGCCTACCAGCTCGGCGCCCTTCATTTCGCGGATAATTTCGTAGTCTTCGCGGATCACTTCGAGCCGCTCTTTCACCAGCACAAGGTACTCGGGCTCACCGTTGGCACCGGCAACGCGGATCTGCACATAGGTGAGGTCGTCTTTCACGGCGAGGAGCATGTTTGAGATGAGCGTCCAGGGTGTGGTCGTCCACGCAAGGAAGTACGTATCGGCGGCCTCATCAAGGCGGAATTTCACATAAGCCGAGGGATCCTGCACCATCTGATAGCCAAGGCTCACCTCGTGCGAACTCAGCACGGTTCCGCTGCCGGGCGAGTACCACTGAATTTTGTAGCCTTTATACAGCAGGTCTTTGCTGTAAAGCTTGCCGAGCGCCCACCAGACCGACTCGATGTATTCGTTTTTGAACGTTACATAAGGATCGCTGAGATCAACCCAGTAGCCCATGCGGCGGGTGAGTTCATCCCATAAATCCTTGTATTCGAGCACGCTTTCGCGGCAGCGGGCATTGTATTCGGCAATACCAAATTCCTCAACCTGCGCCCGGCCTTTGAGGCCCAGCTTCTTCTCAACTTCAATTTCAACCGGAAGCCCGTGCGTATCCCAGCCGGCCTTTCGGTTAACTTTGTAGCCTTTGATGGTTTTGTAGCGGCAGAATAAATCCTTCACCGTTCGGGCCATCACATGGTGGATGCCCGGACGCCCGTTCGCTGTTGGCGGACCTTCATAAAAAGTGAAAGGGATTCCGTCTTCACGGGTTGAGATACTTTTCTCAAAAATCTTGCGCTTCTTCCAGAATTCGAGTACTTCGAGCTCCAGTTTTGGGAAATCGACGTTTTTGACTTCGGTGAATTTGGCACCCATACGAGTGTTAGAGGCTTTTTTGGATAATTTTGATTAAGAGGGCAAATATACGGATTTTTAGGTCTTACCATGAATTTCAATTCTTCAGCTATTTTTCAGGCAGCCATGCAGCACAGACCTTTTATTTTTTTTCTTTTGTTTTTTGGGATGATGACGGCTTTCCTGCCCATATCCTGCACCCCAGAGCCTGCTCCGAAGCCCGTACTGTCGCAGGAAGAACTCCGGCTCAAACAAATCAGCCAGGCCGAAGAACAGTTCCGCAGCCTGATGCTCGAAAACCCCAACAGCCCTGAGTTTACACCCCGTGCCCGCTTTCTCGCCGAAGAGTACCGCATGTTTGCCTACCTGCACCCGGAGCACGAACAGGCGCCCGAAATGCTGTTCCTTGCGGCCAACCTCACGGCTGATGCCCTCAATCAACCGGTTACAGCCGTGAACCTGTTCCGGCAGCTTGCCCGTGAATGGCCCGGCACGCCGCAGGCAGAGCGCGCCCTGTTTCTGGCAGGCTACACCTACCACCACATGCTGGGCGACCCCGACAACGCCCGCCTCATGTACACCCGCCTGATCGAAACCTACCCCGAAAGCGAGCTGCGGCAGGCCGCCGAAGACGATCTCACCTTTATGGGTGTAAGTGCTGAAGAGCTGCTTCAGCGGCTTCAGAATGCCGGTAACTGATGCGGGAACATTTTCTGCTTCCTCCCCCAATCTCTCAACCTTTACTCAAAAAAATAACATGGCTTTAAAAGGATTTCCGCCCCTGCGGCCCATCACCCTTAAAGACCCCTACAAAATGGTTTTCGTGTGTCTCGGCAATATCTGCCGCAGCCCGACCGGTGAGGGCGTAATGCAGCACCTGGTAAAAGAAGCCGGTTTCGAAAATTATTTCCTGATCGACTCCGCCGGCACGGCTTCCTTCCACACCGGCGAGCCGGCCAACAGCAAGAGCCGGGCCATTGCCGAAAAGCACGGCGTTCAGCTGCTCAGCCGCGCGCGGCAGTTCCGCAGTGCCGACCTTGATGAGTTCGATCTCATTCTGGTAATGGACAACGAAAACCGCGACAACGTGCTTCGCCTGTGCACCACCGACGAGCAGCGCGAAAAGGTTCAGCTGCTGCGCGATTACGACCCCAAACCCGGCGACGGCGAAGTGCCTGACCCCTACTACGGCGGCCTCGACGGTTTCGAAAACGTGTTTCAGATTGTGAAGCGCAGCTGTGAGCAGCTGTTGTTCAAGCTCAAATCGCAGGTTTCCGTCTGATTTCATCATGCTCCCAGCCGATCTCACCCAAGCCCTGACCGAACATACCGGATTTAAACCGCAGGCTGAGCGCATGCTCGGCGGCGGCTCCATCAATGAGGTAGCCCTGATCTGGCTGGGCAGTGAAAAACGGCGGGCCGTGCTGAAATGGAACAGCGCAGCGCTCGCCCCGATGTTTGAAGCCGAAAGCCGCGGGCTTGCCCTGCTCCGCGGGCAGGATACCGGGCTTACCGTGCCGGAAGTGCTCGGCAGCGGCGCAACACAAACGCACAGCTGGCTGCTGATGAGCTGGCACGAGCCTGCCGCCAAAACCGAAGCCGCCATGGAGCGCCTCGGCGCCGGACTCGCAGCCCTGCACCGCTGCAGCAGTCCGCATTTCGGGCTCGACCACGACAACTTCATCGGGCGGCTGCCGCAGCGCAACAGCCCCGAAACCGGCTGGGCCGACTTCTTCATGCGGCACCGCATAGAGCCGCAGCTCAGCCTTGCCGTAAAGGCCGGTCTGCTGCCAAACCGCTGGCTCAGCAGCCTGGATGCGCTCGAAAAGCGCGTGCAGGAGCTCTTCCCCGACGAGCCGCCTGCCCTGCTGCACGGCGACCTCTGGGGCGGCAACTACCTCATCACCACCGGCGGCGCGCCCGTGCTCATCGATCCGGCTGTGCACTATGGTCACCGGGAAACCGAACTGGCCTTCACCCGGCTTTTCGGCGGCTTTTCGCCCGGCTTCTACCGCGCCTACAACGCGCACTACCCGCTTGCCCCGGGCTTCGAAGAGCGGACCGACCTCTGCAACCTCTACCCGGTGCTTGTGCACGTAAACCTGTTCGGCGCAAGCTACGCGGCGCAGGCGCAGGCTATTTTGCGGCGGTATATCGGGTGATGGCATCCCAAACCTCAAAAAAATCCGGCTGAGAAGCAGCCTCTTTTATGCGCATCGTAAGCCTCGTACCCAGCCTCACCGAACTCCTGTTCGATCTCGGCGGCGACATTGAAGTCGTTGGCCGTACCCGCTTCTGCATCCATCCCGCCGGAAAAATCGAAGAGGCAGCCATCGTGGGCGGCACCAAAAACCCGCGGATTGACCGCATCCGGGAGCTCAAGCCCGACCTCGTTGTGCTCAACCGCGAAGAAAACCGCCGCGAAGATGCCGAAGCCATCCGGGGCTTTGCGCCGCTGCTCGTTACCGAAATCAGCACGGTAGCGCAGGCTTTGGAGGCCATCACCCAAATCGGGGCGGCAACCGGTACTGCCGAAACTGCGGGCCGCCTCTGTGCTGACATCAGGGCTGTGATGCCCTGGCGGGGGGGGGGGGGGGGGGTGGGGGGGGCGTGGCGGGTGGGGGGGGGGGGGGGGGGGTGGGGGGGGGG
>JAFIET010000012.1 GCA_020832405.1 Balneolales bacterium | reverse complement strand
CGGTTGCCTTTTTTGTTGTTGCAGCGGTTGCAGGCGGTTACGAGGTTTTCCCAGGAGTCATCGCCTCCCCTGCTGCGCGGGATGATGTGATCGATGGTGAGGTCGCGGGTACTGCCGCAATACTGACACTTGTTGCCGTCGCGCTTGAGCACGTTCTTACGGGAAAGCACGATAAAGCGAAACGGCACCCGCGCATACTTTTTGAGCCTGATTACCGAAGGGTACTGATAATCGGACATCACCGTGCGGATGGAGCGGTCGGGGTAGTCATGGATCAGCTCAGCCTTATCCAAAAAAAGGAGCATGAGCGATTTCCGCACATCAACCACATTCAGGGGCTGATAGTCCTGATTCAGGATTAACACATTAACGTCAAACATTTTGTGCTGAGTTAGTTGGCAATTATGTACTTCCGGTAAAGCCCGGGCGCTGAATACCGGCAACAGCGCCTGACAGGCGCTCATTAAACACGAAGCCGGACGTTTTTCGTTTATCGGGATCAATCAGCTCCATGCGCACATCCCCCGAGGCATGCAGCAGAACGCCGCCGCCGAGGTACAGGCCTACGTGCACAATCCGGGTCCCGTCGAAGCTGAAATATATAAGGTCGCCCGTTAAGGCATCTTTAAGATTCCGGCTCAAAACCGGGTACGCTTTAATCTGCTGTGAAGCATCCCTGGGAAACGGAATGCCGAACAGAAAGCCAAGCTGTTGTACGAGTCCGCTGCAGTCGATACCGAAATCGGACCGCCCGCCCCACAGGTACGGGATGCCGAGAAACCCCTTCGCTGCTCCCAAAAGGTCCGGCGGCAAATCCGCCCCCTGCCTTATAATTTCATAGCTGCCAAACGGAAAGCAGAGACGCCCGTTTTCTTCGGCCGGCAGCAAGGCCCCGACGGGCACGCGCAGCTGATTTCCGTTTGCCTGCTCAAGCAGCATCCCGGCTCTGCGGCTTCTTTTCCAGCCGCTGAATCCGGCTTCATCATCCTGATAAACATACGCCTGCGCCACGCTCACCCAGCCTTCGTAGCCGTCGTGCAGGGCCCTCACCTTAAGCCAGCGCCCGCTTTTGTCACGCTCCAGCAAAACGGCCCTTTCCCCGAGCAGCAGCTCATTCACCATTTCAGCAGCGTCTGATGCTGCCGCCCGCTGAGGCGCCGTTGCAGCGGATATGATTACAAGGTTTTGGAGGTTCGGGCTGTTTATCATTTTTTTTATATGTGATGAGTTTCTTTTCCGGGTTGACTGAATTAAACAAACCACAGCCTTAAAACCAAATACGGATAAAACGCCTCTTTCCTTAGGATGCTGATCACGACTAAACCATACATCTAACATGTTACTATAGTGGAAAGGGGAACAACTGATTCTGATAAATTTATGCCGTTTCGGACTATCATTTGGGCTGATAAAATTCTTATTTTTATATGCTGTTCAGCAATGTATCCAAACAAAAATTTCTGAGACCAGCTCTTATTCAATATTTGACTGATTCAACTGTTAAAAGGCCATTCGGAATATTTCAACCGGGCTTCATTTATGAGTTTCCGGGAGGTCCGAACAAAAATTAAGACCGTTCGGAAAACGGCACTCTCCGTTTATTTGAGACTGCCGAAACCCTGTTCCGAACCTCTGGAGGCCCGATTTTTTTCCTTCCTCAATTTATCTTTACAAAAATGCCATATAAAAAAGACACATACAGCACGCTGTATTACAAAGAACCAGGTCCCAAACTGGATAAAGAAAGTCCCTTTGAGTCGATGATGGAGCGGTTTCGCTTTGCAGCGGAGCTTCTGGACCTTGACGAAGGTACCTTCAAATATTTGTCTAACCCGGTAAAGCAGGTTACTGTCTCTATTCCTGTGGAAATGGATAACGGTAAGCTTGAAGTGTTTGAAGGCTACCGCGTTATTCACGACAACGTACTCGGCCCAAGCAAAGGCGGCCTGCGTTTTGCGCCTGATGTTAACATTGATGAGGTGAAGGCGCTTGCATCCTGGATGACCTGGAAGTGCGCGGTTGTGAACGTTCCTTTTGGCGGTGCCAAAGGCGGCGTACGCTGTAACCCCCGTGAGATGAGTGCCCGTGAGCTTGAGCGGCTTACACGCCGTTTCACCGCGAGTATGCTGGAAGTTTTCGGCCCGGATGAAGACATCCCCGCCCCTGACATGGGTACCAACGAGCACACCATGGCCTGGATCATGGATACCTACTCCATGCACGCCCGCAAAACCGTAACGGCGGTCGTTACCGGTAAGCCACCGATTATCGGCGGTTCACTTGGCCGCCGGGAAGCGACCGGCCGCGGCGTTGTTACCGTAACACTCGCTGCCATGAGCAAGCTGGGTATCTCGCCCGTAAATTCCAAAGTTGTGGTTCAGGGCTTCGGGAACGTTGGCTCCATCTCAGCCAAGCTGATGTACGAACAGGGCGCTCGTGTGGTCGGGATATCCGACGTAAGCGGCGGCTACTTCAATCCGGAAGGCATCGACATCCCGGCTGCCATCGAATATTCGGCTGCGAACAAATTTTCCCTGGAAGGTTTTGCCGGCGCTGAGCCCATCAGCAATGAAGCCCTGCTCGAACTTGAGTGCGATGTACTGATCCCGGCTGCCAAGGAAGATCAGATCAGCAAGGTGAACGCTCCGAACATCAAGGCAAAAATTATTGCTGAGGGTGCAAACGGGCCGATTACTGCCAGCGCAGATGACATACTCGAGGAGAAAGGCGTTCTGGTAATTCCTGATATTCTTGCAAATGCGGGCGGTGTAACCGTATCGTACTTCGAGTGGGTACAGGACCGTCAGGGTTATTTCTGGACGGAAGAGCGCGTTAACCGCCGCCTTAACCGCATGATGCGCAATGCTTTCCAGCTCATTTTTGATGTGAAGGAAGAGTACAACATCACCCTGCGTCAGGCGGCCTATGTGTATGCAATTAAGAAGGTAGCCGATACCCTAAAGCTGCGCGGAATTTACGCCTGATAATATTTTCTGATCAGGTTTTGTTTATTAAAAAAAGGGATGAATTTATTCATCCCTTTTTTTTAGCTTTAAACTGCTTCAAGTACCTGCTTACAGACAACAGCCAAATAATTTATCTGTCTCCAATGGCCCCTTCCAGTTTATCATTTACCTTTGAATCTGATTTCGCAGAGCTTGACCGCCTTCCGGAAGTAATTAATGCTATCATAAGTCATTTTACTGTGAATGAGGACTTTGAAGCAATCTTAATGCTTGCTGTTTCTGAAGGGGTTACCAATGCTATCAAACACGGCAACAAGTTTGACAGAAACAAAAAAGCATACATGCACTGTGAGATTACGGAAAACCGAACGCTGATTATCAAAATTGAGGATGAAGGCAGCGGTTTTAATCCTGACACCATTCCTGACCCGCTTGCTGAGGAGAACCTGCTTAAGCCCAGCGGGCGGGGCGTTTATTTAATGAATCAGGCTGCAAATGTTAGCTACAACGATAAGGGGAATATTCTGATACTGACCTTAGACATAAGCAAATCGCCTCTGTAGGCTGCTGAGTAAGCCGGTAATTTATAAAGATAAATTTTTCAGCTGAGGGCGAACCGTTTTCCGCTTTTGGCTTTCACGCAGCCAAGCATTTCAAGCTCAAGCAGCGCAACAAGCAGGATGTGCCCGGGCTTTTCGAGCTTTTCGGCAAGGTCATCAATCTGATGCTCGCCTGTTTCAAGAACCTCACAAACCGCTTTCAGGTCATCCCGCTGTGATACTTCCTTTAGGGTCCTCCATTTTGGTGTTGCCGGAGATTTTTGGGGCAGGATTGCTGCCGGTTTGGGTTCTTCAACCGGAAACAGACCCGGCTGATTTTGTGGTGCCGTATTTGCTTTTATGATTCCTGCCGGAAGATTTATTTCTTCAACAATATCAGTGAGGCACATGGTGAGCTTAGCATGCCCTTTTTTGATGAGGGTATTGCCGCCGGAGCCGGCTTCATTGGTAATATCGTGCGGAATCGCAAATACTTCACGCCCCTGATCGAGGGCCGCATAGGCAGTGATCATGCTGCCACCGGTTGTTGCAGACTCTACCACAAGCACACCGGTACTGAGCCCGCTCACCACGCGGTTGCGCACCGGAAAGTTTTCCCGGTCCGGTTTGGTGCCGGGGGCAAATTCCGAAATTACAGCGCCGCCGGAGGCCACAATCTTTTCAGTGAGTGCGCGGTTTGCTGAGGGGTAAATCCGGTCGATACCGGAGCCAAGTACGGCTACCGTAAGCCCGCCGGCCTCAACGGCCGCAGCATGAGCCAGGGTGTCGATTCCATAAGCGAGCCCGCTGATAACACTCAGACCCGAACGGGCAATATCTCCTGAGAACTGCTGTGCCCGCGCCCTGCCATAGGGGCCGGGCTTACGCGTGCCGATTACCGCAATGCCAGGCACCGACAAAGCTGCTGCATCACCCCTGCCCCAAAGCAGCAACGGCGGGTCGAAAATATGGCGCAGCCTGTGCGGGTAGCGCTCATCATCGAGGGAGAGCAGCCAAACATCCGTGTTGTCGGTCACTTTCAGGATGCGGTCCACTTCCTGCCAGGCCTTAAAACGGCCGATAGCTGCGGCTGTAGCCTTGCCCAGACCGGGAATCTGCATCAGCGAAGCGGCATCGGCCCGGAACACCTCATCCAGATCCGGAAAGGCCTGCATCAGCCTCATAATTCGTGAAGCGCCCAGCCCCGGAACCAGGCTCAGGCCAATCAGATTTCGAATCTGCTTCTCATTCATCACCTGAATCATTTGGCATGAGTTTCCAGATCATCTCTTTGAGCACATCAAGATTGTGGCCTGCGGCACCGGAAATACAAACGTAGGGGATATCAAGATCCGGCTCTTCAGGCAGTTCAAACCCGGGATGGAGATCCATTTTGGTGATGGCCAGCAGCCGCGGTTTCTCAAGCAGGTCGGCCCGGTACTGCCGTAGTTCTTCGAGCAGAATGTTGTATTCGGCTTCAATATCAGTGTTGGCAGCTACTACAAAAAGCAGTGCACGGTTACGCTCTATATGCCGCAGGAAACGAAGCCCCAGGCCCTTACCCTGATGGGCTTCTTCAATAATCCCGGGAATATCAGCCATCACAAAACTGCGATAATCCGGCAGCTGAACCACGCCCAAATTGGGTTCGAGCGTTGTAAAAGGGTAATCAGCAATCTTGGGCCGTGCTGCTGAGACAACAGAAAGCAGCGTGCTTTTACCCGCATTTGGGAAACCCACAAGGCCTACATCGGCAATAAGTTTTAATTCAATTTCCACTACAATTTCTTCACCAGGCTCACCCGGCTGAGAATACCGCGGACTTTGGTTGGTAGAGCTTTTGAAATGTGTGTTACCGAGCCCGCCTTTGCCACCCTGCGCGACAAGCAGTTCCTGCCCGTCTTCAGTTACCTCACCGAGCAGCCGGCGGGTTTCAGATTCATAGGCAATAGTACCAAGCGGAACAGGTAAAATGAGGTCTTCCCCGCTTTTGCCAGTCATTTGCTGCTTACTACCGGGGTTTCCGTGCGGTGCTCTGATAAATTTTTTATACCGCAGGTCAAGCAGGGTATTCATGTTGGCATTGCCTTTGAGAATTATGTGGGCGCCACGGCCTCCGTCTCCCCCGTCAGGACCGCCTTTGGGAATGTATTTTTCTCTTCTGAAGTGAGCCGATCCTGCACCGCCGTTTCCGGCCTTCAGGTAAATTTTTGCGTAGTCCGCAAATCGCATAGTAATCCGGATTGAACTGACGTACACTTAATAAGAAAAAGCGTGCCGCCGGTTATTTGAAAAAGAAAAGCCAATGCAGCAGGTACATTGGCTGATAAAAACCAAAAAACGAGTAATTAATCCTGCAATGGCTGCTCGTATTTTTTATTTAGTACATTCAGCAGTTTGGCAAGCCTGCTTTTGAGCTGAGTGCGGGGTACAATAAAATCCAGAAAGCCGTGCTCGAGCAGATACTCAGCAGTCTGAAAGCCTTCTGGAAGGTCGCGGCCAATGGTTTGGCGAATTACCCTCGGGCCGGCAAACCCAATGAGGGCCCCGGGCTCACCAAGGTTAAAATCTCCAAGCATAGCATAGCTTGCGGTTACGCCGCCGGTCGTAGGGTTGGTCATCAGGCTGATAAACGGAACACCGGCTTCTGAAAGTTGAGCGAGTTTAGCAGAGGTTTTAGCAAGCTGCATCAGAGAGAGAACGCCCTCCATCATACGTGCCCCGCCTGACTGCGAAATAATAAGCAGCGGAATTTTGTGTTCGCGGGCATAATCAATGGCGCGGGCAATTTTTTCGCCTACTACCGAACCCATACTTCCACCTATAAAGCGGAAATCCATACAGGCAACAACCATATCGTTACGGCGCGACTTTCCGACAGCTACCCTGGCAGCGTCTTCAAGGCCTGTTTTTTTCTGCATTTCTTTGAGGCGGTCTGCGTACGGTTTCCGGTCGGTAAAAGACAAAGGATCAGCCGAAACAATACCCGAGAACAACTCTGTGTACTCCTGACTGTCGAAAAGCAGGTCGAAATAACCTTTGCTATCCATCGAAAAATGATAACCGCTTACGGGGCATACCCAGGCATTTTCCTCAAGCTCCCTTCGGTGAACCGTTTCACCGGTAACGGGCACTTTAACCCAAACTCCTTCGGGCATATCCTTGGGAGTTTCAGTTACAATATTGGATCCCTTACGCTTAAACCAACTCATAGGTATTCAGTTTAATGATCTGTTATAAAAATAAATATTTGGAATGGCACGGAATTCAGAATAAATATCAGCCTGCCAAAATACAAAGAAGAAATCAGGTTTCCACAATTTAAGCAACTGCAGATCAGGCTTCCTCTTCCAGGCCGTAAAGAGGTTCAAAAAACTGCGGGTCTTCGGTTTTAACCCAGGCTGAATATACAGGATTGAGCACCATTTCGATTAAACTCTCAGCCCGGAGCGCATCCTCATTCTCAAGCTGTATAATTTTATAACCGGCAAGTGCGTCAGCTGAAAGGCGCCCGATGCCGGTACCTGCTACGATATCTCCTTGCTCAAACATACCTTCAATAGAAGCAAGCCCGCGCACCGATGCATTGCATATCGGCTGCAGCCCGGTCTGAGGATTTAGCAGGAAGGTCTGATGGTATAAGTGCGTTCTCCTTGCATTAAGAACTGCGTGCAGCCGCTTGCTTCTTCCGTCTTTTAGGCTCATCAGCCGGCTCACTGCAATTGATGCCAGTGTATCAGCTGCGAAAAGCGGCGTATTTCCTGAAAAAAGCATCCCCTTAACTGCACTTGAAGCAATTCGGAGCCCGGTATAAGAGCCAGGCCCGCCCGAAACAACAATTGCATCAAGCTGATGAACTTGCAGTCCGGCATGCTCAAGCAGTTCCTGTACAAACAAAAAAGTGTGTTCGGAATGAATGCCTGTGCCAACTGCAGAGCGGCTGGTTATTTTGTCGCCCGTCTTCAGGGCAACAGAGCAAACCGGCGTGGAGGTTTCTAAAGCTAAAACAGCGTGCATGAATTTAAATTTTTGGCTTAAAATACAATCCTGTGTCGTAATCCGGAACCTCCAAAATAGGAATACGTCTGTTTAACGCTGTTCCCTGAACCTCTTAAAATGTATGAAAACAAGCACCTTTGTGCTATTTTTATCATTACAAAGCTTTTATTGTGAACCACTGCCTTCAAAGAATACATCCGCCTGCAGCTTGTGTAATCAGACGTTAAATGCAGTTAACTCGGCCTTATACATGATGAATAATCATCTGAAAATGAGTTATTTAAGCCTGAACGCAAACATCTCTTATCCATGCACACGGCATTTTCCATAAAGCTATTATTATCAGTATTTTTACTTTCCTGTACGGGAAACGAGCATACCGCTGTGCTCAGTGGAACTGTAAGCAACCCGGGGTCTGATACTATTTCACTTGAAATTGAGCGGCTTCATTATAAATTCAGTGATCCTGTAATTGTTGAAACTCCGGTCCATGAAAATGGTTCTTTCCGTTTTGAAGTTCAGCTGAGTGAACCCGCAAACTTCCTTCTCATATATAACAACGGTACATTTCCGGTATATCTTGCACCGGGCGAACATACGCAGCTGACCTTCAACCATGCTCATTTTCCGGGAAGCATTCGCGTAAGCGGCTACGCGAGGCAGCATTATCAGTCTCTGCTCACTTTTTTGTCGGAAACGGAAGCACTATCAAGGCATAAAGTGCGGGAGCGGCAAAAGTTCCTGCGAAATCAGCCTAACGAGTACCTGAATACGCACCGGAATAAAATTTCAAGTGCAAAAGAATTCCTTGGTGAAACACCTTTTAGCTATCTGATTCACAGATATACAGGTGAATACCTTGTAGGAAGGCTTCAGGAAATAAGGCTTCGCAAAAATGAACCCGGCATAAACCTTGAGCTCGCGCGGCTTTCGGTAATCAGAGAAGCCAGAATACAGCGTTTTTTTAGCTATGAAAGTCAGCTCGCCCAAAGAGCGGGCATCCGTGATTTTGCGAATGAATGGATACAGACTTTTGATTTCAGAGATAATCCGGAAACACGTTCGGAAAACGCACAAAATCAGGTACTGACGGTTGCTGAAGAAGTGCGGCGCACACGCTGGCAGCTGCTGGAGTACACAACTGACGAACGTGCAATGCGACATGCACTCATGTACCTCATTGCTGAAGAGATGGGTGATTTTGATTATGAAGCTGGTGCAGCATTACTCAGCACCTTTGAATATGAACTCAAAAAAGAACCGGCTTATTTTGAGTTTTTATCAGAACTAAAAAATGAAATCAGTAAAACGCAGCCCGGTATGCCCGCTATACCCTTCACGCTTCAAACAGCAGACGGTAAAACAGTAACACTTGAAGACCTGCAGGGCAGATACGTACTGCTTGACTTTTGGGCGAGTTGGTGTCAGCCGTGTATTCAGGAAATTCCATACATGACTGAAATTTACGAGGCCTATGATGCCTCTGATTTTGAAATTGTTTCCGTATCGCTTGATGAAAACTTTCAGGCCTGGCAAAACATGCTTAACCGTTTTGAGAAGCCATGGATTCATAGCTTTGACGGAACCGGTTTTAATCAGGCTACTTTCCGCAGCTACAGAGCAGGCGGAATCCCGTTCTATGTACTCATCAGCCGTGACGGAACGATCCTTCGGAACAATGATTTCCGACCTTCTGTTGATTTATTTACTATTCTTGAGGAGTTGGTCTATTCCGATCTTGACCATACCTATGCCGGGCAACGATAATCACACTTTCAGATGCCGTACCTTCATTTGTTAATTAAAAGGTACCGGCTTATATTGCTTGGGGTTAAATAAAAAACCGTGGACATAAACCTGCTTTAGACTGCGGGTATATAAACTGATTGATTCACCTTGAAAAATCTTTATTATTACGACCCGCAACAATGTGAATTCGTTGTTGTGGAGTATTCAAAGAAAGACAAAATCCTGCACACCTTAACAACAAGCCTGCTTATCGGTATTGTTGTTGCGGGTTTTTTTATAACCTCACTGGTATATCTTTCCGGATCGCCTGCGGAGCTTGCCTTAAAAGCTGAAAATCGGGTATTACTGAATCAGCATCTTCAGCATCAGAACCTTATTTCACAGCTTTCTGAAAGCCTCCACGACATCTCACGCCGTGATAATGAAGTTTATCGCACCGTTTTGGGTATGGAACCCATAGATGAGCAGCAACGCAGAGCCGGGGCCGGTGGTGCTGATTTGTTTGTTTCTTTTGAAGGCCTTGCTCCCTCAACAACTGCCCTTCTCAGGCAAACATCGTCTGAACTTGAAAATATTGAACAGCGTCTGCAAATTCAGCAGTACAGCTTCGACGAAGTTCGTGAGTTCTATAATCGGAACAGTCAAAAAATGCGTCATCTTCCCATTTTGCGGCCGATTGACAGCATCATACTCAGCGGATACGGTATGCGGACCCATCCTGTTTTGGGCGTTCGGCGTATGCACGAGGGTCTGGATTTCAGAGCGAGTATCGGCACACCGATTTATGCCCCGGGTGATGGTGTAATAAGATACGCTGCAAACCGCGCAGGTGGCTACGGCCTTACGATAGATATTGATCACGGGCACGGATATTTAACGAGATACGCACATTTATCTGCCATTGCAGACGGAATCCGTGTAGGCCGCCGCGTTCAGCGCGGTGAAAGAATCGGATACACAGGCAGATCAGGCGTCGTTTCAGGCCCTCATCTTCATTATGAAATCCATAAAAACGGCCGCCCCGTTGATCCTTTAAATTACCTGTTTGCTGATCTCACACCACAGGAATATCAGCTGTTTACCCGAATACACCGTGCACAACAACGCGGTTTACTCGAATAAAGTCTCTGTACCGATTTATATCGATAGGATAAAATTAAAAAGGCGCTGTTTCTAAAAGAAACAGCGCCTTTTTAATTTTTCCGTCAAAACAGGGCATTCCCTCTTCCCCTTTTCACTTAGACAGTCGAGACTCCAGAAACTTTTTTTCAATTACGTCAGCATTTTTTACCGTCAATTTCAGCCAGTTATTCCACAACTCTTCTTTCTCACACGGACTCAGGCCAAATTGCTGCATTGTTTTTTCTGAATGCAGCCTTAATGTAGTATGGTAAAGCGTTAAGGCTACTGATACAGATACGTTCAGGCTTTCAGAAAACCCAAACATTGGAATTTTGAGTTTGTAGTCGGCCATTGCCGATGCTTTTTCAGAAACGCCTTCTTTTTCCGTTCCGAACAAAAAAGCAACGGGCTCCCGAAGGGAAAGCTCTGACAGCAAGGTATCAGCGTCCGGAGTCATTACAGCAATTTTATACCCTCTTCGCTTTACTTCAGCAAGACAGGCATCTGTACCTCCATTCTCGCTGTTATAATTGCTGATCGTAAGCCACTGATGTGCCTTACGTGTTACCCCCGCTCTGATCTGAAACTGATAGCGGTCTTCAATATAAAAGACGTCCTGTACGCCAAAACAATCGCAGCTGCGCAAAACTGCAGATGCGTTCTGCGGCTGATAGATATCCTCAAGAATAACGGTAAGAAAGCGTGTTCGTTTGTCAAGAACTTCATGCATTCGTTTAGCCCTTTCGGGGGTGACAAACTGCTCTAAATGCTCACTTAACTGCTTCTGCAAGTTGGAAATACCCGCCATTATCCGCAAGTTTTACTGGGAACTGTCGGGTTCCATGAGTTTAAATCCTTGATTTCGGACCGTTACAATGTAGGGCGTCTGATCAATGGCACTTATTTTTTTTCGTATATAGCTGATATATACATTAACATGATTGGTTTCTTTTCGGTCGCCATCAGGCCATACATAATCAGACAACTCATCAAAGCTCACGATTCGATTACAGTTTTTGAACAAGAATGCCATGATATCGAATTCGTTGTTGGTAAGGCTAACATCCTGCCCCTTCACCCTGAATGTTCTGGCAACAAGATCGAGCCTGAGATCACCGCATGAGAAGCTTTGATCAGGGCTTTGCTGCTTGCTTCTGCGGATGAGAGCGTTAACTCTGGCAAGCAGCTCCTGTACCTGAAATGGTTTTTCGATATAGTCATCAGCACCGTAATTCAGGCCTGAAACTTTTGTGTCAAGCTCCCCAAATGCTGATAAAATAAGAATTGGAGTGTTATTTCTGTGGTTTCTGACACTGCGACATACCTCAAGCCCATCAATTTCAGGCAGGCCTATATCAAGAATTATGCAATCATATTCTTTAGACAGAGCGAGCTGAAGCCCCTGTGTTCCGGTTTCAGCAAAATCAGTCTCAAAATTTTGCTTTTGCAATACAAGCCGAACCAACTTTGCGATATCTCTGTCATCTTCAACGACTAAGATTTTCATTTTTGTTTAATTCCAAATGGTTAAGGTTTGTACTCACTGCACAGAAGCCGGGTCATCAGCTTTGAACTCAGAAATAATATCATATCCTATTTCGGAAAGAATGCTGATAATGACATCGTTTATGTCATCATTCATCTTATGATCACCTTCCAGTTCAAGGAACCGGGTAGGTACCCCCTGCTCTTCTAAAATTTTCAAGGATTCACGCTGTGAATCAACCGGTACGGTTTTATCATCTTTCCCGTGAAGCGCAATAACGTTCATATGCATACATTTCCGCAGTCTTTTCTCGGAAAAGGATTCTGCCTTCACGCGGCCGCCTATCATGATCAGATCGTTGGTATGCTTCCACCTGCTTAAGGCAAAGTATCCCGCCTGATAAGCACCCATTGAGTACCCGATGATGCAAAGTCTGTTCACATGCAGCCGAAGCGTAACAGTATCAATTATCGACTGAATAAATTCTGAAGTGTACTCAAGGGATTTTATAAACGAACCCTGTTTTCCGTTATACAGATACCAGCCAAATCCCCACTTTCCGCGATGCTGTATTTTCCGAAAATCCGGATACGGACCCTGAATAAACAAATGATAGGCTTCAACAGCCTGCAGGGCTTTCATTTTTTTCTCAAAAGACTCAATATTTTGCCCTGAACCATGCAGATACACAATTAGTGGCTTTGGGCGGTTTTCTCCTGTATGAAACAGTTTATAAGGCACTTCAACCTTAAACGAGGTTTTCCCGGAGCTAAGAACTTCCATACAAAAATTAAATTTTTCAGGCTTTTAGTGGCTTTTGAATTAAAACACTTCTGCTTTTCCTTCATCATACTTATAAGGTATAATATACTGCTTAAAGCGAATAAATGCCTTGTATGATGCTGATTGAACTTAAAAAGCACGCTTAATTGAACCTAAAAAGAAAGCCCGGCATTTTAATCCAGGCTTATTCTCTGTAATATCAATAGTTTATTTTAAATCAGAATCTCATAAAGCCAGAACGGGACCGGCTTTTTCTTCATGTTTCCGGTATTCAATATTACCAAGGAGTGTTTCTGCATTCGGCACCGTGCTTAAAAGCTCATCTTCAAGCATATCCGCGAAGCTGCGCATATACAGAACGACATCTTCACGGTTTTTATGATTCATAACTTTCCTGCGTTCCAGAGGAATCCGAACAAGCACACGCTGATCCGACAGACGCTCGATATGCACAATATCCTGCCGGGTTAACCCAAGCTCAAGCATTGTTTCAATTATATGATCGATAGTATATCCCGTTGATGTACAATGTTCAACAGATTGTGTGCTCCAGTCACCCGCTTTGAGCAGTGCCATTTCATGGATTTCAGCTGGTGAAAGCCGGGTAATGGTCTGTGCCAAATGGCCGCAATTACAGCGCCCCATGTGGCACCAGTTATAATCTGCTCCGGCTTCAAGACGCTTTGCAGTTTCACGTAACGTATCGATTAGCGTCAGGTTTGGTGTAGTTAGCATAGTGTAGTGAGTTTATTGTGTTTTGCAGTTAATTCAGAATTTCCAAACTAATAGTAATGGTTTTCTGGCGTTTATCCGTTTGGGTTGCGCTATTGCGAAACACCGATTCAGCAGCTTTAATTTCGTAAAGTAAGCATAGCTTTTCAAAACGAAAAAAGCCGCAACAGCACTATTGAACTGATTGCGGCTTTTTTAGATGACTGAATGTTCACATGCAGATGAACTTTAAACTATTACTTATTTTTCTGTCCTGGAAGCCCGTGTAAGTACTACTACAAGTAAAGCAAGCACTACAAGACCGAGCAAAATCACAAAAAGAAGGTAGTTCGGTCCCGGAGGTTGTGCACTCACATTCCAGTCGCTGAGCTTCCGGTCAATAGTGGCAATATTCTCAAAAGTAAGAATGCGGCCTTCCGTCAGGAATGGGTTCCATCTCTGCTTTACATCGTTGAACCAAACACCGGCAAATGTATTGTAACGGGCAAGTTCTTCATCACTGCCACCATCAACGGCAGTTCGCTGAAGGGCGCCGTCTATATATGTGTTTAAAGCAGCATAAAAAGAAGACGAACTGTTAAATGATGAAAGGTTTATACCCGCATTAGCGAATGTCGTTTCCAGTGAACGCCATACGCTTTGCTCAATGCGGTTGTTCCAGGTCGTCATCAGATCGTTAACATCACTTAACTGTTGCTGCTGCGTAGCAGAAGATTCATACATTCCGGCAAGTCTCGTACCGAGGTTATTCCATGAATCGGCAAAACGCTGCTGAACCGTTCTCAGCCGCAAAAAATCTTCACTTGAGAGGTCGCTGTGGGTGTCAACAAAGCTGATATTGCTTTCAACGATGGCTTTAATGTGGCCAACTACGTTTTCACGATCGGCGCGCAGCGTCATTTCCTGACGCTCAGCAGCACTCAGGCTCCCAATATCCATATTGTCGTAGGCAACAAAAAGAGAATCAACCAGGTTCAGAATAAAATCATCCCGTGAATCAAGTTCCCGGCGCAGGTTTTGAGCCATAGCCCTGTTTGCATTCCGGTCGCGTGTCATGTTCTGAAGCTGTGAACGAAGCGATTCGGTTTCATCGCTGAAGCGTTCAAGCTCAGAAGTAAGCTCAGAGATTTGGTCGGTAAGCTCCTGTATGGTCTGATCCTGTTCGCCAATTCGGATCAGGTATTCACGGGCTGCACGTGAAATTTCACGCAAATTGGTAAGCTGAACCGTAAACTCATCCGGAAAAATAAACCGGTTAATCAGACCTGCATACTCTTCAAATTCACGCTCAAGCTGATTAATGCGCAGGATTATTTCCTCGGCATCGTTTATGGTTTCAATGGCTTTAACCTGTCCGAGAATGACGTTATACTCGTTCTGATAAGAACGAACCCGTTCAAAATCTGACTGCTGGGCTGTTACAGTCAGGCTCAGGCCTGAAAAGAATAACAGCATAACAGCCATCACAAAGCTTCTATAATATTCATTCATGATAATTACTCTATAAAATTAGTTTCCGGTTTTTTGAAATGCGAAATGGCTGCACACCACAATTATTGTTAATTCAGTCCACTGCTGCTCAGGTTGAAGCTTCTGTCGCCGTCAACAAGCTGAATGAGCGGTGACCGCTGATTAAAAGCCGGATTTTGGAGTCTTTCGCCCGGTATGCTAACTACCTGCGATTCCTTAAGCTCGCGCTGCCCGCTTTCGAGAATAAATACGTGGCGAAATCCGGGAGCCGTCAGGAAAAACAATCCGTCTGTGTTTCTGATCATTCGTACAGCTGTACCTTCAAAATCAGCCGGAGTTATTCCCTCTTTTTCGAGAATGGCATTAAGATTAAAACTTAAACCGGTACGGGTGTCGCTTACATTAGCCTGAGCATCTGCCGGCATAACCATTTCAATCGGGTTAGCGAAATCCACATTCTGGATTACAAGCTTGCTGCCACATGCTGAAACTGAAATCAGCAACAACAACAGCAGCGAGAAATTTATTAGGTTCTTGGTCATCATACTTTTCCTGTTTATTTAGGGTGTATTAGATTAATAATTACAAGCAATTGTTCACAGGCATTCATCCTGAAAGGCAATTCCCGGCTCAGACGGAAATTACTGCATTGTACAACGTATCATTTATGAGTTTCTTACGGCCGTTCAAAAAAGTAAGATCAATCAAAAAAGAATATCCGATTACAATGCCCCCCAGCTGCGTAACCAGTCGGGTAGCCGCAGCTGCCGTTCCGCCTGTTGCGATCAGATCGTCGTGAATAAGTACCCTGTCGCCGGCTTTGATGGCATCGTTGTGCATTTCTACCGTATCTTTACCGTACTCGAGTTCATAACTTGCAGCAATTTTTTTGTAGGGTAACTTATTTGGTTTTCTCACCGGTACAAAACCCGCATTTAGATTTTGCGCAATACTTGGCCCGAATAAAAACCCCCTTGATTCAAGACCAACTACAACATCAATATTATGACCGTTGTAAGGCCTCGTAAGTACATCAGCAGCAAGCTTAAGAGCGTCTGCATTTTGCAGCAGAGGCGTGATATCCTTAAAAACGATGCCCTGCTTAGGGTAATCTTTTATATCGCGTATGTGTAGCATTAGGAGTTCAAGCTCGTCACTCGTAGCAGCACTCATAGTTAAAACCGATGTATAGATAGGTTGATGATGAATTTTATGTGCTTATTTTACTAATTTGGTTGTTTTCTGAGTAACACAAAATACTGAATTAATTATCACTTAAAAAATTGAACCCTGATATCCCTTTTGCAGCATACAGCGGTTGGCATACGCACCAGCGCTTTATGCGGCTTGCGCTTGAAGAAGCATTACTTGCCCGTCAGAAAGATGAAATCCCTGTCGGTGCAGTAGTTGTGCACCAGAATAAAGTTGTTGGGCGGGGCCACAATCTCGTAGAAACACTTAAAGACCCTACTGCTCACGCCGAAATGCAGGCCATAACTGCGGCATGCAGCACCCTTGATGATAAGTTTCTGCAGGAATGCACCCTTTATGTTACCCTCGAACCCTGCCCCATGTGCGCGGGTGCAGCTGTTCTTGCCCGCCTTGAACGCATCTGCATCGGTACACTCGACGCAAAAACCGGGGCCTGTGGCACACTTCTGAATGTAGCAGCTAATCAGAAACTCAATCATCAGGTTGAGATCATTCACAGCATTCTGGAAGAGGAATGCAGGGAGTTACTGCAGCGGTTTTTCAGAAACAAGCGGCAGCGTTTATGATTTCGATGTATTGTTGAGGCTATAGAGGTTATGTTCTCTGATGTAAGAATACACATCTGCCGGAATTTCAGCTGGTATCTCACCCTGTGTAAGCCGTTCTCTGAGCTTGGTTGAGGAGCAGCTCAGGGGTTCGTGTTCCGCAAACCGGACTTTCCGCATTACCACTGGCGCTACGGCTTCCGTACTGAATTCCGGGCGCGCGGCCACGAGTAAATCAGCCATATCAAGAATATCCCGGTACCGATGCCACCGGGAGAAAGCGCTGAGGTTATCTGCTCCGATGCATACTGTAAAAGCATACCCGGGGTGCTGCTTACATAAGGCTTCAAGGGTGTGAATGGTGTAGCTCGGTTTGGGCAGTGTTTCTTCTATGGTGCAAACCTTAACTTTTGGAATTCCTCTAATCGCAATCCGTGTCATTTCAGCACGATGCCAGTAGGGTGTACCGGCTTCCCCCTGTTTAAAGGGTGAAAGCGGTGAGGGTAAAACCCAAAGTTCAGCGAAATCGGAACTGTTCAAAAAGGATTTAATCACTGCAAGATGACCGGAATGAACCGGATCAAATGTGCCGCCATAAAGACCGATAGCTTTGGGTTTCATGTAAAGAAGAGGGTTTCATTAAATGAAAAAGCCGGATATCTGAAGATTCAGACATCCGGCTTTTTATAATCAGATTACCTTAGTTTCCTGCAAGCTGCCGGATTGCACTATCACGACCTGCGACTGCGCGGTCAAAGTAGTTTTCTGCAACAGACCGGTTTGCACCCCGCGGAAAAAGCTGAACATAGGTTTCGTAAGCTTCAATTGCCTTGTTGTAACGCTCTTCCTGCCGGCTGACAGTACTGTTATCAGCAAAGTAAACCCAGGCACGAATCTGATTGGCCTGTGCTTTTTCGGCAAAGCTTGTTTCGGGATACATATCAATGGTAAGGCCAAAATAAATTGCTGCAGCACGGAAATTCACAGCTGTCCGGCGGCCGAGCCGCATGTACTGTTCGGCTGCTGAGAAGTTTTTCCTTGCAAGTTTTTCTCTCATTTCATCAATGTACGTAACGGCTTCTTCCACGCGTGCAGACGAACGGTTGCGGCTTATAAAAAGCTGAAAGAGCTCGATTGAGCGAAAGGTGTCGGTCTGATCGAGTTCATAGCGCGGACTCAGCAAATAGTAGCAATAAGCTTCCATAAACTGAGCATCGGGCGAGCGGTCAGAGCGGTTAAAAAACACGTGATAGCGTTGATATTCAGAAGCTGCAAGCAGGTACTGACGGTTTTTGTAATAGCTCTCAGCAAGGAAAAACTGCGCTTCCTGGCCAATTTCAGTACCACGGCCAACAGTTATGACCGTTTCAAAGGCCTGTGCAGCATCCCCAAAACGACCGCGGTCGTAGAAGGCCATTGCTTTGTCAAAAGCAACTTCGAGCGAATCTCCCGGACGAATCTGATTTTGGTTGGCACAGCTGAATAAAATGAGACTGCTTAAAATGAGCAGAAAAAAAACAGGTAAAGAGGATAACTTCAAAGCTTACAGTTTGTTTGTGAAAAAAAATGAATCCCGGACTTACTTTCTTAATTATCGCGCTTGCTCAGTGTTTCGATCAGATTCAGAACAGCCTCCTTATAAGGAGACTCCTTAAACTGACCAAGTGCTGAAAGGCACGAAATATAATGATTTTTTATGGCTTCTTCAGAATCCCGAATAATACCATGTTTTTGATAAGCATCGATAACGTACTGAACATCTGTTTCGGTACATAATGCGTTCTGAAGGATGGCTGAAATTTTGTTCCGTTCATCACCGCTTGTCCGCTTTAAGGCCTCTAAGCTGAGCCATGTTTTCTTGCCTTCATAAATATCACCCCCTACCCGCTTACCGAATTTATCCGGATCAGCTACAGCATCAAGCAGATCATCCTGAATCTGAAAGGCAATACCTGCTTCAAGGCCGAGGCGACCGATTGTTTCAACCGTTTTTGAATCCGCTCCTGCAATTAGGGCACCCATTTTTAGTGAAGCGTCCAACAGTGCCGCTGTTTTGCAGGTAATCATGTGGATATAAGCATCCAGCTCAACCTCTATCGCGGTTTCAAATTCCATATCGAGGGCCTGACCTTCGCACACGATCCGGGTTGCTTCAGAAAATTCCCGGTGTAGCTGCGCGAAAAGCTCAGGTGGGAAGCCGTTTTCCGGGATGTAGTGTTCGAGCTGCTGGTACGCAAGATTAAACATAACATCTCCGCTTAAAATAGCCGTGCTTGTATCCCAGCGTACGTGTACAGCCGGCTTACCCCGGCGTGAATTTGCCTGATCCATGATATCATCATGAATGAGGGTGAAATTGTGAAGCAGCTCGACGGCGAGTGCTGCCTTCACGGCATCTTCTGGGTTTCCGCTACACATGCCGCAACCCAGCAACACAAGCTGCGGTCTGATCCGTTTACCACCAAGCGCAAGCGTATATTTAACAGGATCATACAGGCTTTTTGGACGTTCCGGAATTTCAAGCCGGTTTAAAGCCCTTTTTATCAGTTCAGCCGGAGATAATTCGTGGTTCACTTGAAAAGATTTCGGTGTGGTTCAGTTAATAATTATTCTTAAGGTAAGGCTTTGGTAAGCGTTAATCGAACTTAAGTTGAATCGGCATAAACAAACTTTCATTTTTTCCGCAGGTACTGTTGTGAAAGCTGCCGGATATTCTGTACCCCCAGCAGACAGAGCACAAACCTGAAATCCCGCTCCCATTCGCGAAACCACCGTTGCAGACCATCACGGCCTTCTTCAATAACGGCGCGAATTACCGGCTGTGCGGCAGCTGTAAAATCGGCGCCCAGGCAAATTGCTTTTGCCATGTCGAGGCTGTTTTTGATACCGCCTGACGCAATCAGTTCGAGACCTTCCGGTTTGGAAGCCTGTATCATTTGCAGGGCGTCGGCCGTTGGGATCCCCCAGTCATCAAAAAGGGAGTTCGGCTTTTCTGAGCGGGCGTTTTCTACTTTACTCCAGCTTGTGCCGCCGGCACCTGCAATATCAATCACACGAACGCCGGCCTGATGCAGTTTTGCTGCAACCGTTGCGGAAATGCCTGCACCTGTTTCCTTCACAATTACAGGCACAGTCAGATTTGCACAAAGTTCGCCAATGCTTCCCAAAATTCCCCGAAAATCCCTGTCACCTTCCGGCTGCATCAGTTCCTGCAGAGGGTTAAGATGAATGATGAGGGCATCGGCCTCAATCACATCCAACATGAGGTCGATATCTGTGCGGCTAAGCTGCGGAAGCTGACATCCGCCAATATTTGCCGCTATGAAAGCTGTAGGCGCTTTTTTTCGGGCGATGCTGAAAGATGCCCGTTCATCTGGCCGTTCCAGCATCGCACGCTGACTCCCGACCCCGAAGGGAAGCTGATGTGCTTCACAAAATTCAGCAATAATCTCATTTACAGAAACCGCACCGCTGTAACCGCCGGTCATGGATGAAATAAACAACGGGAAGGCAAAAGACCGGCCTAACAGTTCAGCCGAAACATCGATTTGATTAAGAGCGAGCTCAGGGAGTGCATTGTGTATGAAGTCATACTGCCCGAACCCGTTTGTCTTTGCATAGTTTACATCGCCGGTTACACAAAGCGACACGTGGTCTTTTTTCCGGTTTTGTATCGACATCGGAGAATTCTAATCACTGAATGAATAAAAAAAGGCAAAGCAGAAAAGCTTTGCCCTAAATCTTTAACAGGCCGGGAAGCGCTGATAAACGCTCACTCCGCTTCAGCTGCCTGCTTAACCTTTGGTTTCCTGTAAACGGGCACAAATGAGCAGGCTTCACCGTACATCAGGCGATCAGCAAAAGGAAGCAGGCATTGTGTCGCAAGGGTATAAACCGAAGGATCCAGTGCTTCGTGGCTGCAGCCTTTAAGAAGCACTTTTTTACCCGCGTACTGCTGCCAGTTGTGTATTCTCACATTTTGCTGCATGGAAGCCAGTTTTACCTGCTCAGGGCTGCCATAGGCAACAATTGCGCCTACTTCAGCAGCATGGCTGCAAACCAGCATGTAAGCCCAGTGTGCAATTATGGCATCAGTTGAGCAATGCACCGCCAGGATACTGCCGGAAAAGCGGCTCCAGTCGAGGTTTTGCAGCGCATCCCGAAAATCCTTCTCCCTGAGAATCAGCTCCATATAGAGAAATTCTTTTAGGTCGAAGCTGTGAACAGCTCTCTTTTCCCTGAACATTTCCAGGTCGAGCGTTATGAGGCCTGATTTTGCTACCTTATTTTCAATCATCATAAAAAGAATTTTCTAAACCGCGAAAGATTCACCGCAGGAGCAGGTTCGGCTGGCATTGGGGTTTACAAAATGGAAACCCTGACCTTTCAGGCCGTCGGTATAATCGAGTTCGGTACCTGCCAGATAAAGGAAGCTGCGCATATCAACCACAATGGGAATGCCCTTGCTCTGAAACACCTGATCTTTTGACCCTTCCGCAGCTCCGTTATCGTCAAAATCAATCTTATAGCTCAGCCCGGAACATCCGCCACCTGCAACCCCGATTCTAAGAACAGAAGTTGCCGGGCGCTTTTCCTGCTCTTTGATTTCAAGAATGCGTTGTGCGGCTCTTTCAGTGATGGTTATCGCCATTATTTTTCTCGATTTATGAAATAATACTGCCTTAAGCTGAAGTAATGTGTCAGATCGTTTTCACTTCAATTTCAGGATGGATACGACGAACCATACTCTCAATCGCATACAAGGTTCCGGTAGTAGCGGTAGGACAGGTTCCGCAGGCGCCCTGATAATGAACCTTGAGAATGTTACCTTCAAGGCCAAGAACTTTTAGTCCGCCCCCGTCTGCGAGCAGATACGGCCGCACCTGATCATCGAGCATCTGATTGATTTCGGCAAGTCGCGGGTCGTTCATGGCTTCCTTGCTTACGTGCACTTCTTCATCGTCGCTTTCAAGCTCACCAATGGCTTCAGCTTCACGGATAGGTGGTGCAAGCTTGCGCAGCAGGTCGTTCCAGTCGGCCTTGCCATCCTGAGTAACGGTCACGTATTTATCTACATAATAGACATTTATGACGTTTTCTATTTTGAAGAGCTCACTTGCAAGCGGGTCTTTCCCGGCGAGTTCAGCTGACTCATAAGATCTTGTAACGCCTTGCGAGATGGGATCTTTCAATACAAACCGGATCGCATTTGGGTTTGGTGTACGTTCAATTTCAGCAATTTTAGGCATAATGAACCTCCAAAAAGGTTTTCGGATAAAATATTTATTCAGTTGAAATCTCTTGTTTGTTACGCAGAGCGGCATCAAGCGTGTGCCATGCGAGGGTTGCGCACTTTACACGGGCGGGAAGGTCTTTCACGCCGGCAAAAACCTGAAGCCGGCGCAGTTTCGGATCTTCACTCGGTTCAATTTTTCCGGTTGCCATCTCATGAAACCCAGTGAACAGTTCTTTGGCTTCATCCACAGATTTACCTTTCACAATAGTTGTCATAATAGAGGCAGATGCTTTTGAAATAGCACAGCCGTCTCCGACAAAACTCACATCCTGCACTACATCCTCACCGTCAACAATCAGGTAAACGTCCAGCTTGTCGCCGCAAAGGGGGTTATGGCCCTTGGCAAAATGGGTCGGAAATTCAATTGCACGGTAATTCCGCGGGCTTTTGTTATGATCCAGGATTACTTCCTGATACAGATTTTTTGACCGGTTAGTCAGTAACATCAAATAACTCCGTTACTTTTAAAAGGGCGTCTGTTAGCTGATCAATTTCTTCAAATGTGTTGTAGAAGGCCATAGATGCACGGGTTGTGGCGGGAATGCAGAACCGGTCCATTACAGGCTCAGCACAATGCTGTCCGGTACGCACCGCTACGCCTTCCCCGTCGAGAATAGTGCCAATGTCGTGCGGATGCACGCCCTTAATCACAAACGAATTGAGTGACACTTTTTTTGCTGCTGTTCCAACGAGCTGCATACCCGGTATTTCCATCAGCCGCCTTGTTGTGTATGCGAGCAGCTCATCTTCATAGGAGGAGAGCAGCTGCCGGTCGAGACCATTCAGATAATCAACCGCCGCGCCAAGACCAACTGCCTGTGAGATGGGCGGTGTGCCTGCCTCAAATTTATAGGGCAGCTCATTCCAGGAAATGTTATCGAAAGATACGCTCAGAATCATATCACCGCCGCCCTTGTACGGGCCCATTTCTTCGAGCAGCTCCTGCCGGCCGTACAACACACCAATGCCCGTAGGGCCGTGCATTTTGTGTCCGGAAAATGCGTAGAAATCAGCGCCGATACTGCGAACGTCAACCGGAAAATGACCTATAGCCTGAGCACCGTCAATTACGGTACGAATACCCTTTTCCCGGCTCATACGGCAGACTTCCTCAACCGGGTTAACCGAGCCAAGTGCATTCGAAACATGGTTCACGCAAACAGCTTTAACATTAGGCTGCTGAATCAATTCAGAAAAACGATTCATATCCAGCGAACCGTCATCCAGAATCGGAATAACCTGAATCTGTGCGCCGGTTCTCTTTGCAAGCATATACCAGGGAACAATGTTCGCGTGATGTTCCATGTTTGAGATCAGGATGACGTCGTCTTTAGCGACATTCATACCGCCCCAGCTGTGGGCAATCAGATTAATTGCATCTGTAGTGCCGCTGGTAAAAATGATTTCTTTCAGTGAGGAAGCTCCAACAAAACACCGGAGTTTTTCTCTTGCTCCCTCATACAAATCGGTCGCTTCCTGACTCAGCTGATGCACACCGCGGTGCACGTTTGAATGGTGGAAGCTGTGATAAGCCGAAACCGTTTCGATTACCTGCCGCGGCATTTGTGTTGAAGCGGCGTTATCGAGGTAAGCCAGAGGTTTATCCTGAATGGTTCGTTCAAGAACAGGGAAATCCCGCCGGATTTCGAGAATCCGGGCGGGAGTTACCTTGCTTTTTGTGATGGAGTCGTTCACGAAAGAATGTTGTTTCTGATGTTAATTGCAGGATTATACCTGCGCTACTGCTTCATTGCCCGTAAAATCGGCTACGAGTTGCGTGAGCTGTGCCCGCAAACTTTCAACCGGGATGTTTTCGATTACATCCAGAGCATAACCGTAGGTGAGCATCTGCATGGCCGTTTTTTTGCTCAACCCGCGGCTTTGCAGGTAAAACAGCTCTTCATCGCTAAGCTGACCAATGGTTGCACCGTGACTGCACTTCACATCATCAGCAAAAATTTCAAGCTGAGGTTTGGTGAAGACATCTGCATTTTCTGACAGCAGCAGGTTGCGGTTTTCCTGATAGGCATCAATCTGCTGCGAATCCTTACGGACAAAGATTTTTCCGTTAAAAACAGATTTTCCTTCTCCCAGGGCAATCACTTTGTGAAGCTGATGGCTCGTACAGTTGGGCTTGAGGTGATCAAGCGTACTGTGCGTATCAGAAACCTGATTACCATCAACCATTACAAGTCCGTCAAGCGTGGCATGCGCGTTTTCGGCATCTACGAGTGAAAGCGGTTCGTTGCGGAACAGCTGTGCACCGCTTGAAACGGTGTAGGAATTATAATTACTGCCCCGGCCAAGCAGGGAAGCTACACGGCTGATGTGGAACGCATTTTTTTGCTCACGCTGAACTTTGATGTGGTTAACGTGTGCCTCATCTTCAAGCACCGTTTCCGAAACGGCCGTATTGAAATAAATCTGCGACCCCACACCGATAAAATCTTCCACTACAGTAGCATCACTGAAAAGTTCACCGTATATAAACACGCGAGGTGCTGTAGCCACTGCCTGTGTACGGGCATCGGTAATGTGCAGGATGTGAACCGGGGCTTCAATTTTGACATCTTTAGCCGTAAATACTACCGAAATATCCGCAAGTACAGCTGTGTTGAAAGCAGTGAAGGCATCTTTGGCATAACGGGCAACTTTGCCAAAATGGGCTTCGAGAGCTTTAATCACAAAACCAGGGGCATCTTTAACCGATCCGGCAAAACAGCCTTCCGGTAATGCGCTTGTATCTGAAAGAGCCGTGTTAATGCGGCCGTTAACCACAACAATTGTAGATTGTGCAGCTTCGGGCAGGAAGTATTCCGAGATTTCATCACGGCTAATTTCAGCTGAATCCGCCTGTAAGAATGAATTCCGGTACAGGGGTTTCAGGGATAGCTGACGCCAGTCTTCGTCGCGCGGAGTCGGAAACGACCACTCCTTAACATCGAGAGCAGCCTGCTCCCGGGCGCTTTCCACAGGTGCAACACCGGTGGGTTCAACAGAAAAACCAGAGTGCAGCTCGTTCAAATAGGTTGTTTGTGCAAACTGAACGGCAGTACTCATTTGGCTTCTCCGTTTACGAAGGTTTCTTTTACGAGCCAGTCGTAGCCCTGATTTTCAAGCTCAAGCGCCAGCTCGCTGCCACCTGATTTAACGATCCGGCCGCCCATGAGAACATGTACAAAATCGGGCTTGATGTAGTTCAGGATACGCTGATAGTGAGTTACAACCATAAAGGAGTTTTCTGTACCGCGCAGAGAATTAATACCTTCTGAAACAATACGCAGAGCATCGATATCAAGACCGGAATCCGTTTCGTCGAGAAGCGAAAGGCGGGGCTCCATTGCGGCGAGCTGAAGAATTTCATTACGTTTTTTCTCACCGCCTGAAAAACCTGCGTTAACACTTCTGTCGAGGAATTTGTTATCCATTTCAACCAGCTTCAGTTTGTCAGCAATGTAATCTTCGAACTCCAGCGGGTCGAACTCTTCCTGACCGCGGGCTTTGCGCACATTGTTAACAGATTGACGAATAAGCATTGCGTTGCTTACGCCGGGAACTTCAACAGGGTACTGAAAGGCCAGAAACAGACCGGCAAGAGCGCGCTCTTCGGGTTCCATTTCGAGAACATCCTCGCCGTCGAACAGGATCTGCCCGGATGTAACTTCGTAGGCGGGATGTCCGGCTACAACTTTTGCAAGCGTACTTTTTCCGCTCCCGTTGGGCCCCATAACAGCATGGACTTCGCCCTTACCAATTTCAAGATTGATACCTTTGAGGATTTCAATATCCTCACCCTCTACTTTAGCGTGTAAGTCAATAATTTTTAACACGGTAATAATGATTTAATGATGGTTATTTTGATGAAAATCGGGGCCGGTCTCTCAACTTTACCGGCCTCAAAATCAGGAATGATTATGTTGTGGATCAGCCCACACTGCCTTCAAGCTTGATGCTCAGCAGCTTGGTAGCTTCAACTGCAAATTCCAGCGGTAGCTCTTTGAATACTTCTTTACAAAAGCCGTTAATGATGAGTGAAATGGCCTCTTCCTCATCGAGACCGCGCTGCTGCAGGTAGAAAATCTGGTCTTCACCAATTTTGCTGGTTGTTGCCTCATGCTCAACTGAGGAGGTGCTGTTGCCTGACTCAATAAACGGAAAAGTATGCGCGCCGCACTCGCTGCCAATCAGCATGGAGTCACACACGGAGTAGTTTCTCGACCCGTGGGCCTTCTTGCCAATCTTTACGAGTCCGCGATAGCTGTTCTGAGACTTTCCGGCAGAGATTCCTTTTGAGATAATAGTACTGCGGGTATTCTTGCCCAGATGTATCATTTTGGTGCCGGTATCGGCCTGCTGAAAATCGTTGGTGAGGGCTACAGAGTAAAATTCACCCGTTGAGTAATCACCCTTAAGAATCACACTTGGGTATTTCCAGGTAATGGCAGAACCGGTTTCAACCTGCGTCCATGAAATTTTCGAACGTTCGCCTTTGCAGATACCGCGCTTGGTAACAAAATTGTAAATACCGCCTTTACCATTTTCATCACCGGGGTACCAGTTTTGAACGGTAGAGTATTTGATGTTGGCATCATCAAGGGCTACAAGCTCAACAACGGCCGCGTGAAGCTGATTGGTATCGAACATCGGTGCTGTACAGCCTTCCAGATAGCTTACTTCGGCACCTTCCTCTGCTATGATGAGGGTACGCTCAAACTGACCCGAATCAGGGTTGTTAATGCGGAAATAAGTGGAAAGTTCCATCGGGCATTTCACGCCTTTCGGCACAAAACAGAAAGAACCGTCAGAAAAAACGGCTGAGTTCAGCGCTGCGAAATAATTATCGTTAGCAGGAATTACACTTCCCATATATTGCTTAACCAGCTCAGGGTATTCTTTCACTGCTTCACTGATGCTGCAGAAAATAACACCAGCCTCTGCGAGCTTTGCCTTAAACGTAGTTGCTACAGAAACACTGTCGAAAACAGCATCAACGGCAACATTTGCAAGCATCTTCTGCTCTTCAAGCGGAATACCCAGCTTATTGTAGGTATCCAGAATATCAGGATCTACTTCATCAAGGCTGTTCAGTTTAGGCTTTTCTTTGGGGCTGGAATAATAAACGATGTTATTATAATCAGGCTTGGTGTAGTGCAGGTTTGGCCATTCCGGCTCTTCCATTTCACACCACTGACGGTATGCCTTCAGGCGGAATTCAAGCAACCACTCAGGCTCATCCTTACGACGGGATATCTCCCTAACAATATCTTCATTAAGGCCCCTTGGGAATTCTTCGTATTCAATATTTGTCGTAAAGCCATACTTATACTTTCTGGAGGCAGCAGTTTCTACTGCTTCTGCTTCTGTGAGTCTCGACATAGTGACTTAAGTTTTAATGATAGTAGGTAGTGATGTTCCAAAACGTCAGTGCTCAACATGCCGTTCAAAAAAAACAGCTTCATCTGACCTTGAAAAACAATAGTTTAGTACGCTCGATTATTTTTAATAGGTTTAAATATACAAAAATAACGTCATTATGTCTAATCGGTCTAAATAAGATTAAGACATTTCAGCGCACCATAACGGCATAGCAAAGCCGTTCCGTTCCAACAATTTACCCTTTTATTGTGCTTTTACCGGTATCAGTAGCCGAAACACGGAGCCGATTCCTTTTTTGCTCTGCACCAGTATATCTGCATTTATGATAGCAGATAGTTTTTTGCAAACCGACAGCCCAAGGCCTGCACCCGGAAAATGCCGCGTAGTTCCGAAACTTTCCTGAATGAAGGGGTCAAAAATCTGCTCCAGCATTCCGCTTGCAATCCCAACTCCGGTATCTTCTATTTCAATGTAGATGAAGGCGCCGTTTACCCTTCCTGCCCTAACAGCCACATAGCCTTTTTCCGTAAACTTAACTGCATTTGCGCCAAGCATCTGCAAAATCTGAACAACAGCCGTATGGTTTGTTTCAGCATAAAGGTCATCCATAATATTGTGCCGGAATTCAAGGCCTGAATTCATCGTATCCTGTTCTATTTCAGGCAAAACCTCATGCATAAGCGTTGAAACATTCACTTTCGACAAGGGATATTTAGATTTATTCAGTTCCTGCTCTGCGAGCAGCAACATATTATTGATCACTTTAAGCAACTGCTCTGCCGATCGCATAATGTTTTGGGCAAAATCACTGATCTCCTGGTCGGCTTCCCCAAGATATTCACATAAGATTGATGAAAACCCGATGATGCTGGTTAGCGGTGTCCGGGTTTCGTGGCTCAGATTGGAGAGCACAGATTCTTTCAGCTTGTTAGCATCATCAGCGCGCTGTTTAGCAAGCATCAAATGCCGCTGTTCCTCTGCTTTTTTCGTGATGTCGCGGGCAAGCATTACGAAACCACTGGAAATGCCAATAATTGATTTAACCTGTGAGCAGCTCACAGCTACCACTACCCTGCGCCCTGTTTTGGTAATATGATAGTACCTGCCGCTGTGACTTCCCTTCTCTCTGGTTATCCTGAAAATATCATCGCTAAACGCCTTAAGCTGGTTTTCGCTGCTTTGGTTATACGCAAGTAGTGAGTCTGATAATTTTATGCCCGACGGCTTTATATCAGGCCCGAACATTTTCGAAAAAGAACGGTTCACATAAACAATTTTGCCGCTCAGATCAGCAACCGCAACTCCGTCGGGCAAGCTCTCAAATAAAGATATATATGGGGTAATAATCCGATCAGTTGCTGCCTGAGGCGCAGATGCAAGTACCGCACCATGCAGAAATATACGTCCGTCTGATTCTCTGAGCTCGCGTTTAACAATACCGGTCAGGCGAATGGTGCTGCCGTCACGATGTTTAAACAGCCCGTCAACTGAATCAACCTGGCCTTTGTCTTTAATTAATTTTAGGAGGGTACCGCGCTCATTCGGCTTTTTATAAAGCTGCGTAATACTCGCGACTTCCTCACTCAATTCCGTAAAGCCCTCATAACCAAAGAACCGGGCAAAGGCCTTATTCACGAAAATAATATCTCCATCCTGACCTGTAACAAAAATCCCCACATCGATTTCAGTTAGTATTCTGAGCAGCTCATCATTAACGAATTCCGGTTTCGCCGGAGGTTTTTCCTTTACATCAAGCTGAGCGACAAAAATTCCCGGCTGTTCTGTCGGTCGTATTTCAAAACCTGCAACTAAAGCCGGGGCACCGGAATCACAACCTGGAGCTGCCGCATCCGCTGTATTTCTGAAAACCTCTGAGATATAATCCGGACCACCGGGAAGTTCATGCTCAATACCGGCAGCGATGCCGTTTCTAAAGAGAATCCTGGCGTTTTCATCAATGCACCATAAGGCGTTTAGGCCTGAATAATTCCCCTTAACACCTAATTCGCTTTCCTCAAGCTCCTTTACGACAAACAAAATTTGTGCCTCAGCTCCAGAGATTAAGGGTATTCCGCTGATTTCATACCTGCTTTTCTGTAATTCAATGAACTGCGTTACCCTGGTAAGCAAACAAAACTTAAGCCCGATTTCCAGCTGCTGCAGTTCTTCTGCGCAAAGAGCATACCTCAACTCATCAAATTGGCAGTTACTTTCTGCTGCGATCTGATTGAACGAGCCGATACAGGCCGGAAGTTGAATTTGTAGTAAAGAAATCAAGGAAAAGTTTTAGCTGTTACAGGTTAGACCGCACTTCCATGCCGAAACTTTATTCAAAGGTGCACGTTGAATATATATAAGGGTATATTGCTAACATTTATTTCGAATCTCAATATAATGTTTTATAAATCAAATTTTCACAATTATACCCCATTTTAAGCGGTATTCCGGATCAGTATATTTCAGCAAGCCGCAATCAGCAGCTACTGAGCTTTACTTAAAATGATATACTAAATTAAGAAACCTTCAATATGTCTTACTCAAAGTTTTTACCCTTATTTTTATTTACAGGCCTTTTTCTGTTCAGCTTTGCCTGCAGCACTGAAGAACGGCAATCCTACCAGGATCCCGCATTCACACCCGTTGAGTGGAGCCGCAGTGCTACCATTTATGAAGTGAACGTGAGGCAGTTTTCCGAAGAAGGCACCTTCGCAAAAGTGGAAGAACAGCTGCCGCGGCTCAAGGAGCTTGGCATCGATATTTTATGGCTGATGCCCGTACATCCCATCGGAGAAGTGGAGCGCAAAGGTACGCTCGGCAGTTATTACTCTGTGAAGGACTATTTCGATGTGAATCCCGAATTCGGGACCAAAGAAGATTTCCGCTCGCTGGTAGAAACCGCACATGAACTCGAAATGCGCGTGATCCTCGATTGGGTAGCCAACCACACCGCCTGGGACAACCCGCTCACCGAAACCAACCCGGAGTTCTTCGAGCGCGATGAAGAAGGCAATTTCATGCCGCCTTACGGAACCGACTGGAGCGACGTGATTCAGCTCAATTTCAACAACCCGGATGTACACGATTACATGATCTCCGCCCTGCGCTACTGGGTTGAGGAATTCAACATCGACGGCTACCGGGCAGATGTTGCTTATCTCGTACCAACTGAGTTCTGGGTTCGCGCCCGCCGCGAGCTCGACAGCATTAAGCCGGTTTTTATGCTGGCCGAAGCCCACACCCCTGAGCTGCACCCCGCCTTCGATATGGGCTACTGGTGGGAAATGCACCACCTGTGGAACCGCATCGCGCGCGGCGAGGGCGAGCTGAGTGAAATCGACGGCCTGATCGAAGATTTCCGCCGCGATTTCCCGGAAGATACTTTTATGATGAACTTCATTACCAACCACGATGAAAACTCATGGGCAGGCACTGAGTTCGACCGAATGGGTGATGGGGTTGAGGCCTTTGCTGTAATGATGAGCCTGATGGAAGGCATGCCGCTGATCTACAACGGTCAGGAAACCGGCTTTAACCGTATGCTCGAGTTTTTCGAAAAAGACCCCATCGACTGGGATTTCGACAGCCCTTTTGTGGATTTCTACTCCACGCTCTTCCACCTGAAGCGTGAGCATCCCGCCCTGCAGAACGGCACAGCCGGCGGACCAATGATCCGCATGAGTACCACCGCTGATGAGGCTATCTACGCATTCAGCAGAAGCCGTGATGATAACCATGTGGTTGTGGTACTTAACTTTTCCGATCAGGAACAGCTCTTCGAAATAACAGGCGAAGTTCCGCACGGAAGCTACATCGAGCTTTTTGGTCAGGAAGACGGTCTGATCACCTTTTTTAGCCTGCCGGCCTGGGGCTACCGCGTTTTTGTGAGTACCAACTAAAAGCGCCCCCTTTAGCAAAAAAGCCCGCAGTGCGTAACTGCGGGCTTTTTTTGTTTTCTTTCGGGTGATGCGACCTGTGCCCTCAATAAGTGCCGGGCGGTTCGCAAGTCTGAAAAATCAGGCTTCGGAGAGCAGAGCTGTAACGGCCGACATCAGCACGATATCGTTTACCGAGCAGCCGCGGGAAAGGTCGTTTACCGGCTTGGCAAGGCCCTGAAGAATGGGACCCAGCGCGACCGCACCGCCCACCCGCTCGGTGATTTTGTAGGCAATGTTCCCGGCATCAAGGTTGGGGAAGATGAAAACATTGGCCGCGCCTTTCAGCGGGGATTCGGGGGCTTTGCGCAGGCCGATATCAGCCACGAAGGCGGCATCGAATTGCAGCTCGCCGTCGATTAGCAGGTCAGGCCGGCGGTCTTTGGCGAGCCGGGTTGCTTCGGTTACAAGCGCCACACGCTCATGCCGCGCACTGCCTTTGGTTGAAAAAGAAAGCATCGCCACCTTCGGCTCTTCGCCGGTAAGTTTTTGGTGGGAAAGGGCGGCATCAACCGCAATGCCGGCGAGGGTCGGCTCATCGGGGTAGGGAATCACGCCGCAGTCGGCGTAGGTCACGCGGCTGCCGTCCTGCAAAATCATCAGGAAGCAGCTGGAGAGCATCCCTCCTTTTTCGCGCACGCCCACGGTTTGCAGGGCCGAGCGAATTACGTCGCCCGTTGTGTGAACCGAGCCGGCCAGGGTGCCGTCGGTGAGGCCCGCATCAAGCATAAAGTTTGCAAACCAAAGCGGCTGACCCGCGAGTTCTGCCGCGGCTTCTTCGGTGAGGCCCTTGTGTTTGCGGGCTTCATAAAGTTTCGAGGCAAATGCCGCTGTGTGGTCGCTACTGCCAGGCTCAGCGATTTCGATGCCGGAGCTGAGGGTTATGCCGTGCGCTTTGGCCGCCTTTGAGATTTCGCCGGCATCACCGGTGAGCACCGGCACGCAGATCTGCCGTTCGTGAAGCTCAGCCACGGCTTTGAGCACGCGCGGATCGGTGGCTTCCGGCAAAGCAATCCGTTTTTTAAGAGCCGAGGCTTTTTCAAGAATATCGGTGAGCGGTTTTTGCTGTAGGTCAGTCATAGTATCGAATATTATCAGTTGAACTTTTTGCTAAATAAAAAATAAGATCAGGCGCAGAAGGCCATCCCCCGAAAAAAACACATCCCTCAAAATACAACCAGCAGCAGAATAGCCACAATGGCGAGGGCAATGCCCGTAAGTTCTTTCCGGCTGATGTCGTCTTTCCAGTAAAAGTATCCCGCAAGGGCCCCGCCCGCAACTACGAGCATGTTCACAACGGCATACACCACGCTTGCATCGAAATATGCGAAGGCCTGAATCAGGAAAACCGATGAAAACAGGTTGGGGATACCTACCCCTGCACCGAGCATCACTTCCCTGCGGCTGAGCCGCTGCAGGTCGCCTTTCTGAAGGGAAACGCCGATGCCGATAAGCAGGGCAAAAAAGAAGATGGCGCTCATCAGGTGTGCCTCACTAGCCACGGCGCTCATCTCTTCTTCGAAGATTTTGAGGGAAGCATCCGCTGTACCGGAAAACAGGAAGATGAGCAGCAGCAGTCCCGCGCTGCCGATTTGTGTGAGGGAGAGCTTCACCCGACCGGAAATGAGCAGGTAGAGCGCTCCGAAAACGAGCAGGATACCAGCCGCTTTGGCCGGTGTGAGGTCTTCCCCGTAAAAACCCATGGAGAGCAAAACGGGTACGAGCAGCGACATCCGCATGGCGGCTATGCTCACGCCCAGACCGTTCTGATGCACCGAGCGGCTGAACAGGAAGAAGTTTGCGATGAAGATGAAGCCGATGAACGCGCAGAACAGCCAGAACCACAGGGGGAAATCCGGCAGCAGCGGGAGCCCGCTGCGGAAGTTGAGCAGCAGCGCGCTGCCAAAGGCAACCACGTAGTTGATCGTAAGCACGTTCAGGATGGCAAGGCGGTTGGCTTCGCCGTACTTGAGCAGGTTGGCCAGCAGCACGGAGCAGCTCACACTCATCAGAATCAGCAGAATTCCCATAGTTGATCAGGAGCGGATGGTGACCACGATGTTGAACATAATGTCCTGATCGGTACGCGGAAAAACACCACTCGAGCGGGGAATCAGCTGGTTATAGCGGTATTCAAAGTTCGCACGGATGGTCTGTGAGAAGGTGTAGCCAATACTCGGGGTTATGGTGAGGCGGGCATCACCGCGCTCGGTCGGCTCTGCCGGCTCATAGAAGTTTACATCCCGGACGATCTCCCCGGCAGGCCCGCGGAATACATCCGAAAGGTCGCTGTTGAGCACGTAGGTTTTGCGGATGTCCTCATTGTAGCTCACGTTCAGGTTGAGGTCGAGCGTGTTTTGGAAACGCCGCATAAACGGCAATCGGAAGCCGCGCGCGCTGTAGCCCATGGAGACCGAAAGCCCCTGCGATTCGTTTTCAACCACGTTGTAGTTGGTGAGGCTGAGGCTGGTATTGCGCGAGCGGTTGTAGTTAATCGTACTCCGGATACCACTGGTGAAGGTCAGGTTCACCCCGATCAGCGGCTGGAAGGCACGGGTGAGGTTGATGGAGTTGGGCTCGAACTCATCGCGGAAGTCAGCGGCCTGAAAGTCCCCGACGGGCCGGTTTACCGGGTTCCCCTCATCGGGCAGAAAGCGCCACTGCAGCCGGTAGGTTGAGCTGTAGTTGTGCGTAAGGGTCATGCGGTTAATGTAGGTGCGCATGAAACCGATGCGCCGCTCCCATCCGCCCCAGTTGATGCGCCAGGTAGGCATCGGGAAAGGCATGTAGTCGCGGGCATCGACGGTGCCGCCCAGCCCGCTAAGGTAGGCTGCCCGGAAATCACGCCCGACCGTGTTCGGGTTGAGCAGGGTTGGCCCGCCGTCTTCCGGGCGCGCGATGATGTTGCCGCTTTCCGGCAGGTTATCGAAACCGACCTGCAGCTGACGGCGGAACAGCGATCCGTAGCCGCCGCCAAAGGTCCAGACCGAGGTTTCCACCTCTCCGCTGAGGTTAAACTGCGTGGCTACCGAGTCGATTCTCACGGTGAGGGAGTTGCTCTGATTTTCCCGCCAGCGGATGTTCCAGTCGAGGTCGATGTTGAAATCACGGAAGGGCGTTACACGGGTACGCACGCGCAGTTCGTTGTTTTCATTCAGGTTGCTTGACAGACTGAACACCTGTGTCTCATCCTCCGGGCGTACCAGCTGAGCCAGCGGAAGCTGATTGGTGAAACCCAGGCGGTACCCGAAACCGGGCGAGAAGTCGCCGTCGCCGGGCTCACGGAAAGCACCCAGAATGGTTGGACCGCCGGCATACCCCGACTGACTCGCCGTCCGGGTTGTGTTGTAGGTTACATCCAGGTTTTGCATGCTCACGGTTGCAAGCAGAATCTGCCGGATGCGGTAGGTCAGGTTTTCGGAGAAGTCGCGGCCCTGCGCCTGTTGTGGCTGCTGCTGCTGCCGGCCGGCGGCCCTGCGGAGGTTAGCCGGCATTTCCGGCGGATCTTCGCCGCGCTCAAGAGCACGCTCCACTGCGCGCTCATGCCGCCGGAGATCACGTTCGCGCTCGCGCCGTTCCCGCCGCTGCCGCGCTTCGGTTTCCCGCTGCCTGAACTCGGCTTCGTTAGCCCGCACGGCCGCATCATAAAACGGGATGCGCCGCAGCAAATCCTGCAGACGAATGCCGAAAGTCTGATCAAAGCCGTAGGTGTTGCCCACCGTTGAACCCAGACCTGAGCCCTGCGGTGAGTTCCGCCACTGAAAGCCACCGCGATAGTTGGCCTGATACGTCATCCAGCTGAGCGATCTTACCTGTGTAAAGCGCGGCCGCCAGCTTGCCGTGTAATTCTCAGTGTACGACTCCCGCCGTACATCAACATCAGAATTGAAAAGGGCATCGCTGATAACATCGAAGCTTGGCCGAATGTTGTAAATGAGGGAGTCCTGCTCGGAAAACACCCGGGAGATGTCATCAAAATTAAATTCCGTACGGGTGTTCATGCGCAGGCTAATGGGCGGAGTGATGTCGTAATCGATAGCAAACGTATTCACGTAGGTGAACTGATGCTGCTGCTGAAGTGAGAAGGGATCCTGCCCGTCGAAGGAGCGCCGCTGCAGCTCGGAGTAGCGGCGGTCGAGCGTGTTGGTGGTTGATATGCTGCGCGGCAGGTAAGCAAGGCGGAAGCCCGAAATCAGGTTGGCTACCGGCACATCCTCCAGAAACCAGAGCGGGCGCAGGGTCTCAACCGAGCGGAAACGCAGGTTATAGTTGAGGCTTGTGCTGTAGTTCCAGCGGTTATCGAAAGCGTTGTTCGGGTTGCTCGCTTCAGAAGTTGTGTAGTTATAGCTGAGCGTGATGGGATCAACGAGGTTGCGCAGCAGAAATGAGCGCGAGTTGTTTTTGGTGAGGCCGGTTACGTTCACGGAATAGCTTTCGCTGCGGGTCTGAATTTCAGCAAGCCGGTCACTGATTATGCGGTCGCGCTCTGCCGGATCAGCCACATCATTTTCGATAGCCCGGCGGAAGTCTGAGAAGCGGATGTCGCCCTCTCTTGGCAGGAAGCGCGGTGTAGAGACAGTGTTACGGGTACTCAGGTTTACGGGGATGTTCCACCCGTAGGCCTCAGGGATAAAGCGGTGCAGGTTCACGGTTGTGCTGAGGTTGTAGCTTGTTTCATCGCTCTTGCTGCGGTCAACCATACGTGAATCGATTGCACCGAAGCCATCCTGTCGGTGACTCATCGTGGCATTGAAGGTCGCAAAATCGGCCATCTGAATGCGTGCGGAAAGGTTTCCTGCCCAGGCTCTGCGGTTGTCGAAGCCCGAAACGCGCAGCTCATTCACCCAGATCTGTGCATCCAGGTTTGGTACCCCGGCACCGTTGCTGCGGTTTTGCTGTTGCTGTGCCGTTCCCACATTAGCATCCCCCCTTACACGCGGGCGGCCTTCGGTATCAATGCCGCTTTCGTGCGGATTCCGGATTCCGATCCCGATTTCAGTGATGCGGTCGAGCGAGGGATTTCCTACAATAGCCACAACCGCTCCGGGTACCGCATCGCGCAGAATATCCCCGCGCTCATATTTCGTATCGGGATCGATACCGTCAATATTCCGGAGCTGCTTGAGTTCGTTGAAGGTACCGAGCACAATATTCATGCTGTTTTCCTCGGGAATCCACACGCGAAGGGCGTCTTCCAGCAGGGCCGCTTCCCGGCCTGAGCCTCCGCCAACAGGATTGAAAGCAAAAGTTGTATCGGTGGGCGTTACGGGCTGACGGTACTCGTAGTAGTTGTTCTCCAGGTTGCTGCCAATTCGCAGTACAAGCTCCACATCACTGCGGTTTTCGTAACCTTCTCCGTGCACAAACATCCGCATGTTGGAGTAGTTCACAAGGCTGAGGTTACCGGGGTACACCCGGCTTATCATCCTGATATCCTGCGACTTCAGGTTCTGTACTTCCAGTACCAGCGACTGCTCGTTATCCACAATGGTTTCCTGCTGCCCACGTATGGTAGAACGGATAGCGCCCGGCGGAATGCGGTAGGGCACCGGCGTGCGCGAGGCATTTTCCTCAAAGTTGATGGTCGAAATGTCAAAAATGGTAGTCTCATCATCCACATTTCCGATGTTCGCTTTGCGCCAGAGGTTACCCACAAATTCAAATGTAGCGAAGCGCAGGGTGAAGGGCTCGCGGTAGCCGCTCATCCACATGCGGATGTGCGTTACCCGCTGCAAATCCTGAATGTTGCCCACTTCCCGCACAAAATCGCGCAGCGGAATACGAACCTGATACCAGGGCGCCACGAGCCCCGGGCCGTCCTGACGATCAACCACGTAGTTCTGACCAACTGCGAGCGAGGTTGAGTCAGCCGGATTGAGCCGGAATTCAAACTGAAAGAAGGAGTTTTCGGTATTCACCACCGCCGGGTTGATAAGTCCCTCGGAATCCGGCCGGTTGGTTACCGCCCGCTGCGTGCCCTCGCTGATGGAGTTGCCCTCAAGGTAGCCGTACATGCGGTAAAAACGCTCATGGAGCGGAAGCCCGCGCACATCGGCATTGTCGTAGTACACAAACTCGTCGTTGCTCGGGTCGTTGCGGATGGCCTGCAAGCGGTCCGGCTGATCGCTGAAAGCCTGCTCCATAGCCGCGATAAAATCAGCAAACAGGCTTTGCTCGTTAAGCCCGTTGTTTCCTGAACTCGGAATGCCGTCGAGGCCTACATCCTCACGGTTGATGTTCGCAACCGAAAACTGCCCGTTAAATTCGACCGGAGAATTCAGCACGTACGAACGACCCTCGGAATCAATCCGAAGGTTGTTTTCCCGCTCATACAGGCCGTCTTCGGTGTTGAGGGTGTTGTTAGGGATCACGTCTTCACTCACGGATCCGATATCGAAGAAAAGGGTACCGTCGTAATCGGCGGGGTTGAAGGAAGAAGGCGGCCGGCCGTCGGGCAGTACCGGCTGCACCCAAAACTCAAGGTATTCAATGTTTTGCTGGGTGAAGTCACCGAGGCCTCCGGGAAGCACCGCGGTAAAGCCGCCCCAGGTTTCTTCCGGGCGGTTATCAATCAGGTCGCGCAGCTCCGGATTGTAGTTGTACGGACCGCGGTCGCGGGGATTAAAATAGATATCGAGCGTTTGCAGCGTGCGCTGATCCTGCGTGCTGATCTGCCGGTTCGGGAAAACATCCTCAACCAAAACCTCTGCACTTTCGGGGAAAGAAAGGCCGCCTCTTGAAATCGTAGAGGGAATCATGTACCAGGAAAACTGCGAGCGGTAATCCGACCGGATTGCTCTCACGGAAGTTGCCTGAGAGGCGTTGGTCATGTCCGGGTCGAGGGCCGGCAACGCGTAGGGTGATGAAGCCAAAAACCAGCGGCCGGGATTGAGAAAGCTGATGGTCGAGCGGGAGCCCTCGAAGTCGTCGATAAAAGCAAGGCCGTTTTCTTCATCCGGGAAAAGCTCACCGCGGTTGATTGCCCGCTGTACCGCACTTGTTTGCGCCACGCCGGGCCGGAGCTGCGCCCATTCGCCGGTAATATCTATAGATGATGGCGCTCTTGTTTGCAGCAGCGGCAGTGCGTTGAGCGCGCGGGTGAGCCAGGGAGCGTCGAAACGGGCGTTAGCATCAAAACCGATAATGGTGTTGTTGATGGGCTCATCCCCTACCGGAATCTTATCCTGAATCGGGCGCTCGTTCAGGCGGAAAAAGGTACCACCAAGCCGGATGTTGTCGGTGAAGTTGTACTGCGCCCGCACCCCGGTAAAGGTTGTTTGCTGAATCTGCAGCAGCTGATTGCTTTCGTACTCAACCTCAATATTTTGCCCGGCCGACAGGTAGGTACGGTTCGTAATTACGATATTCCCGAGGATGTAATCCACCTCATAATCTACGCCTTCGGTGAGTTCAATGCCGTTGGCCCGTACCCGAACCGAACCGGGAATAAGACCAAAGCCCAGCATAAAGCTGTCAGAAACGCCGCCTCTTGCCAGACCTTTCAGACGATAGATGGCATTTCGGGAATTTTGACCTGCATTGTTGGGTCGGGTTGTGTACAGCTCGGTAAACGCAAACCGCTGAATCGCCTGCTCCTTCTCATCGGGGGGGAGGTTTGAGGCGTTGATGATATCCACAATGCGCTGGCCAAAAGGCTCAAGGTACGGGAAAATGACGCGGCCGGCGCGCGGATCGAGCGTAAGCGTGTTGAAGTCAACCCGGTTGTCAGGGGTCGGGTTACCCTGCGCATCCACGCGGTCGAGACCCAGATCCTGCAGAAGCACGGTGTTCAGGCCTGGGATGTTTACCTGATCGGTGGTGCCCCCGGTGAAGAAAATATCGAGCTCGAGGTTGTCGCGGGTGAGGTTGGAGGTGTTGAGCGAATAGATGTTCCGCATCGTGAGCGGCCATGCCCGGCTGTTGGAACTCTGACTCGACGGCCGAAGCAGCTTCAGGAAAAGGCGCTGACTCGATCCTGTACTCGGATCACCCACGTACACAATTTCGCCGCTTGGGTCGCGGTACGAAAAGGAGACGGCGAGGGCCTGACGGTTATCGAGGCGGGTGCGCAGCAATGAGATATAACCCAGGGTTTGGTTGATCTCAAAATCTACATTTTCAACAAGGGGAATGAAGATTCCTTCCTCAAATTCATCAGAAGCGACGCCCAGGTCTTCCGCCGAAACACCGACCGTCGGGTCGCGGTAAGGCTCAAGATCGCCGGGGTTGAAGCGGTCAAAATTCTCATTAGGCGGCAGGAAGCCGTTCCCGCCCTCAACTGTACCCAAATCAAGCAGTGCGATGGCAGGCACCCGGCCTTCCACATCGCTGGAAGAAATATCGAGCACATACACCTCAATATTCACAATATCAAAAAGACGGCGGGGATTGAGCACATCCGCCATGATGCCTTCGAACTCCTGACGTGAAAAGAAATCCAGGAAAAAGTGTCGGTCGTTGTCGTAGGCGTTAGGCGCGATGTTGAGCACCGTTTCCTGTGAGCCGCCCGAAATAGTCTGCGTTTGGGAGTCACTCTCCTGTTGCGAAATAACGGTAGTGATATCAAGTGCGCCCAGCTTAGCACGTGCTTTTATCCCGAAAAGCGAGCCGCCGCCACGAATGAGGCGGTTTCCCGTTTCCATCGAAACATTACCCAGCTCAATACTTTGGATAATTTCATCCTCATAGCCGGTATATAAAATGTTGAGGCGGTTTTCGAACTCAAACTGCCGCTCCGTATCCCAGTCGGTCGAAATAGTGAGCTTATCCCCGATGGTACCGGCAATATTGAGCTTCAGATTCTGATCGAACTTGGGATCAACCCTTCGCTGCTGATCGGCCGGAAGCTGCGGGTCTTCTGAGTCAGAGATCGAAACCCCGATGTTCATATTCGCCGAGCCGGTTACACGCAGGTTTACCTCAGGCCTTCCGAAAATAGTTGTAAAAGCCGAGCTTTGCCCGCCGGGCACCGTAATTCGGAAATCGAGTACCCCCCTCCGCCTTTCACGGCGGATACGTTCTTCTCGTATAAGCTCCCGGAACTGTGTGCGCTTATGATAGGCCTTGTGCTCGGCCGCAAACTGCTCAAAAGTATAGCGGTTATCGTACGGAATGTGAAGACCACCCAAATTGCGCCTCACATGTATATCACCGGAAAGGCTGTCCCGCTCAAACTGAATCCGGTCTTCGCTGTTCTGAATCTGAAGCAGGCGGGGCAGTTTGTGCGGGAAAGCGCGGGTAGCGAAATAAGAGCGCGGCTGCGGGAAAACGTTCACGGAATCACGGGCAGGCGGCGGACTAACCGGAAGCAGGGTTGTATCGGCCGGTTCTGTGTTAGCTTCGGGAACCTGAAGTGTATCGGCAGCGGCCGTGAACTGCCGGGTACCGCTGAACGGCACAAGATGGCGTTCGGGGTATAAATCCGGACCTGTAACAAAATCGGTTACTGAATGCCCGGAATACTGTGCAGCGGAATGATGCGGAAAAAGCGCAAAAGCCGTTACAAGCCAGAACCCGATAAATAGCAGTGTTAATGTGTGCTCAGCAATCTGCACGCAGGAAAAGAATCTGATTGTGATTTCTGTGTTCAGTTTGGTTTACCCGTTAAGCGCCTGATTATACCAGCCAGACAAACCCGTTAAGGAAAGGCTTTAGCCGGATTACAGTTTGCAGGAACGAAAGCTTAGCGAAAGTAAACCCAATAAGTAGCCGGTTGTTCCGGCGGATACGTAACTATGTTTCGAATAGGCTGAGCTTTTAAAAATCGGTACATCGTAATGAATCAGCAAATATAAGCAAGCAATAAGGGAAAAACACAGTAGTTATGTTTTTTTCAGTTCGAAGTTAAATCACCCTATTTTAACGGGGGCTTGAAAATACCAAATCTCAATGCTTGTTCCCCTTTTTAAAAGCCGCATTACCTTATAATAAATATGTCCGCAAACGGAATCCGAAAACTGCAGAGAGAGATCCTGAAAAGGCACTTCGGGCCTTTTTTGTTCTGCTTCCTGATTGTGATGTTCCTGCTGCTCATGCAGTTCCTCGTACTGCATATCGACAAGCTGATCGGGCGCGGGCTTCCCCTTTCCATCATTCTGGAGCTGATTGCCACTAACCTTGCCTTCATGGTTGTGCTCGCCATGCCGATGTCGGTGCTCGTTGCCTGCCTGATGGCCTTCGGCAAATTCTCCGAACTCAACGAGTTTACAGCGGCACGGGCAGCCGGCATCAACCCGCTGAGCATCATCGCACCGGTGCTGATGGCTGCTACCGGGCTTACGCTTTTCCTGATTTATTTTTCCAACGAAATTCTTCCTGACGCCAATTTCAAGGCAAGGTCGCTCTTTCTTGATATCCGCACTCAGCGGCCCGGCTTTGATTTACAGGAGAACGTTTTTTACGACGGCATCGAAGGCTACAATTTTCTGGTGAGACAGATCCCGGCCGGCACCGACAGCCTGTTTGATGTCACTCTTTTCCGGGAAGGAAATGATGAGGTTGATGCGGCCGTAATCCGCGCCCGATCAGGTTTTCTAAAATCTGTTCCCAACACAGACTTCCTGAGTTTGTTTTTGTTTGAAGGGTCTATCAGCCGGGACCTCTCTACCGGCCCTGACGGCAAACGCCGGCACGAACGCACCTTTTTCAATACCTACCGCATCAATTTTGACATGGGCGACCTCACCTTCAGCCGCAGCGATCCCAACTCGCGCCGCCGGGACGACCGCACCATGAGCTCGCAGATGATGCTGGCTATTATTGACTCACTCAACACCAACACCCGAAAAGATTTCGAGGCTTACCGCAGCGAACAAAGTACAACCCGGCTAATGCGCCTGCACGGGGAAAACATCAGGCCCGACGCCTGGACTCCTGTACGGGGGCACAGCTCCCCGGCTGCCGGTGAAAACGGTGCTTCTGTTTATCAGCCAACAGAGCGGGTGAATCAGCACATCATCCTGAGCGTTTACACCGAACCGGAAGAAACGAATACAGAATCGGAAACGACGGCACCGGCAGACAGCATTCGTGCGCCGGCTATAGCCGAAACGGACTTTGTTGTACTGAATCAGCTCACAAGTCTTGACCGACAGCTCGACGCTGCCAACGCCGTAGTTGTCAGATTGCGGGGATCTGCAGCACGGCTGAGTTCACATGCCAATAACACTACCTGGCGAACCGAGCGTATCGCACAATACATGGTGGAAGTCCACAAAAAAGTAGCCATTCCCGTTGGCTGCATTATCTTTGTGCTGGTTGGGGCACCGCTGGGCATCCTAACCCGAAAAGGCAACCTGGGCTTCAATGCGCTCATTGCAACCGTGATGTTCACCTACTACTGGATCACAATTATACAGGGGGAAAAACTTGCTGACCGTTTGGTTGTAAGCCCGTTTACCGGAATGTGGTTCGGAAACATCACCCTGCTGGTTTTTGGCATTTACCTTATGGCCAAGGTAATGTACGAGTTCCAGATTTCTGACCTCTGGAAGGGAACAGAACAGAAACCGACGCCCCAACGGCCATTTATTCAGGAGGATGTGCATAAATGACACGCATTGACCGCTTCATTTTTGTGCGCCTGCTACTTGCTACCCTCATGGTGCTTGGTGTGCTGGTTTTCATTTTCATTGTGATTGATTTCTCGGAGAACAGCGACACCTTCTCCGACCGCGGCGCCGAGCTTAGCGAAATCTGGTCGCGCTACTATCTAAATTACATCCCGGAAATGGTACGGCTGGTGAGTCCTGTAGCCGTTTTTGTGGCTGTGCTACTCGTAGCGGGGCAGATGAGTGAACGCCTCGAGCTTACCGCAATCAAAAGTGCCGGTGTGAGTTTTTACCGGTTTATGGTGCCTTTCCTGCTGTTTGCCACCCTGGTAACCGGCGTGCTGAGCTATCTCGACGGCTACGTGATACCCGGCGCCAATACCGAACGTTTCGATTTTGAGCGGCAGTACCTGGCCCGAGGCACTGATCGTATCGACCGCTCCCGGCTGTACCGGCAGGAAAATGAAAGCACCCTGCTCACGGTAAATTACTTCGACAACCGCTCCGCTATGGGCTATCATGTGCGCATCTTCCGGTTTGACGACAAGCGCGTGCAGGAAATTGTGGATGCCGCCCGCATGGAATGGCAGGAAGAAACCCGGCAATGGCGGCTGATCCGTGTGGAAAGGCGGGTTTTCACAGAAAATGGTATTGAGCGCTTTTCACACCATCAGACCGATACAACCCTCTCGGTACTTCCGCGTGATATGGCGCGCTCCACCAACGACATCTACCGGCTCACTTATCCCGAAATTGTGGACTACATCCGCTCACTGGAGCGAAGCGGGGTAGGCGGTGTTTCCCTGCCAAAGGTACAGTTTTTCGGCAAACTGTTTTACCCGCTCGGCACCATCGTAATCACGCTTGTGGGCTTGGGTATTTCAACCTCCAACCGCCGCAAAGGCGGCCGGGGCGTTCTGCTCGGCACCGGGCTGATTGTGATATTTTTCTACCTCATCATCATGAAAATCATCGAACCCTTCGGGGCAAGCGGTCAGCTCGATCCTCTCTGGGCCGCCGCCGCCCCGCACCTGCTGTTTCTGTTTATCAGCCTGATTCTAATCTGGCGCGCTCCGAAGTAGCATTGGCATAGGCTGCAAAAGGCAAGTGCCTGGGGTTTTGCTACAAAGCTTTAGCAGCGATCGGGGCGGGAAAGGTGAAAAACTACTCAGAACCCATCCCCCGAAACCTCCTGCCAGACGCCATTCAGGAAGCTGTAAGCCAAAAGAAGGCTCAAAAAAAGGTCCGGACCCGCAAGCCGGCCGAATCGTTCTGCTAAATATCCCGAAGGCCGGAAGAGCTCGGAAGTTTACCAGGCAGTGAACCGGCTATGGGAAAATGAACTCACCAGGTCCAGCGGTACATAGTTGGGGAGCGTTGTACCCAGTGCGGGCTTTCGGTGTAGCGGTAGCGCATGTGCACCAGCGGCCAGTACAGGCTGTTATGGATGCGCTCGGGACGAATGTACTCACCTATGCCGGTTGCCTTAACCAATTTGTTGTCGCTTTCGAGGTTCAGCAGGCCATCGGTGAGGAAACGGTAATAAAACGGACCGGAATCGAGCAACTGCGAATGCTGAAGCATCACCATGGAGCCGTCAGCGGCATTCAGTTCAATGGTACGGGCTGCCCGCAGCAGGAAGGCGTTTGCTGCAAAACTGCCGAGGCTGCCGCTTTCAAATGTATTTTTCAGGCTGTTACTCCCATCGAGCAGCCATCCCTTATAGGAAAGCGAGCCGCCGGCGTTCATCAGATAATACACCAGGGTATGCTTTGGGAAATGGATGCGCCCCCAGTACCAGTCGCGGAACTCCATTTTCATAGGTTCACGGCCGAGGTTGTGATCGTGATAGCCCGTGCCGTTCCAGAAATGGGAACTTTCGCCGGTTATTGCATCGGTATGGGTGAGGCGGCCTTCTACTTTAGCCCTTGGCTGCGTGAGGTTCCATCCGTGCCCCGGCCCTTCGTCAGCGGCGTAAGCGTCAACATCAACCGGCAGTACACCGAACAGGTCGCGGGGCGGCACTTCTGACTCGAACAGCAGGCTGCCGCGGAGCGCATCCCCTGAAGGCAGGCTTTCATCAAGCCGAAGCTCATGCCGCAGCGTGCTTCCGGTTTTAGTAAGCAGCAGCTCGTTCCGGCCGATCAGTATGCGGAGGCTGTTACCGTAGCCTTCATCCTCCGAAAAAACAGCCTCATCTGGCGGATATTCGCTCATGCTGTAAAATACCGGCCGCCCTTTGTAATAAAGCGAAATGGTGATAGCCGGATGTTTCCAAGGCAGGGCTTCAGGATCAGCTGCAGCCCAGGCTTTGTTGTAGCGGGTCGAAAAAGGACAGCCGTCGTAAAAAATGACCACAATGTGCCATTCCTGATTGTCATCGGCGGCATCAAAGTACCACCACTCATAGCTTCCCGCCGTATCTTTGGGAGCGGGCATATCAAATTTAAAATCGGATGTTATTTTCATAGGCCTTAATTTACTACCGACTGACAGTCTGATGCAAAACAGATACCGCCCGCCAAATCGGGCTTTAAAGGGCTGTTAATGCACTATTAAGGCCGTTTGCATCATTTTTTGTAATCAACAAATACTACATGTCAATTCTCGAAGGGGCACTCTTAACGGGACTGTTTTTTCTGCTGTTCATCACTTTAGTCCTGCTCCGGAACCGCTTTCAGTTCAAAGGCATTGCGGATATGAACCGCGCCACTGATACAGAGTTGAGCGTTGCCGTGTGCATCCCCGCACGAAATGAAGAGGCCGTAATCCGAAGCTGCCTCGACCATGCGCTCAGCCAGACCTACCGCAACACCAAAGTTTATGTGCTCGACGACCGCTCAACCGACGGCACCCCGCAGATCCTGAAGCAATATCAGGAGCTCTACCCGGATAAAATTATCGTCAAAAGGGGCACGGAGCGCCCTGAAGGCTGGCTCGGCAAACCCTATGCCTGCCATCAGCTGAGCAAGCTCGTAAGCGAAGACCTCCTCATTTTCATCGATGCCGATACCTGGATGCAGCCCGACGTGGTGAGCAAAACCGTGGGCGCGTTCAACAGCAGCAACATCGATTTTATCACCATCTGGCCCGAGCAGCGCCTGGAAACTTTCTGGGAGAAGGCCGTTGTGCCGCTCGTCTATTACGCCCTGCTCGGGCTGCTGCCGGCCGTGTACACCGAACGGAAACCACGCTGGATGCCCGCCTTCTTCCACAACAAATTCCGCAGCATGTTCGCCGCCGCCTGCGGACAGTTCATGGCCTTCCGCACCGAAACCTACCGGCAGGTTGAGGGTCATGAGGCCGTTAAACAGCAAATTGTGGAGGATGTGATGCTCGCCCGCGAAGTGATCGATCACGGCTTCCGTATGCGGATGTTCCATGGCCGCGACGCCTTTTTCTGCCGCATGTACAAATCAGAGCGGGAGATGTTTGAGGGCTTCCGGAAAAATTTTCTGGCCGGCTTCGATTACAACATCCCGCTTTTTGTGGTGATGGGCGTGATGCACTTCATCAGCTTCCTGCTGCCGCTGCTTGTGCTGCTTGCCGCCGTTTTCCTGCCGGTTTCAGCAGCTGCCGTAACGCTTGCCGCGCTCATGGCAGGGCTCGTTACCCTGCACCGCCTGCTGCTTGCCGGCTGGATGAACTGGGATGCCTCCTTCGCCCTGCTCCACCCGGTCGGGGTAGGCTGGTTTCAGAAGCTCGGGGTCATCACCCTCACCGACTACCTCACCGGCCGCAGCATCAGCTGGAAGGGCGATGATATTGTGCACCCCAAATAAACTTTTTGCCCGGGCAGTTTTTTTATTTTTCCGGGTGATGTGCCCACAGCTTGTTCGGGCCCGGTGCACGAATTAAGCCGCCCAAACAGGGCCGGTCCACATTGTGTGATGCTGATTAATTTGGTGAGCCGGAAAAGAGCTCTCCCTTTCCGAAAAACAGGACCGGTCTCCCCTCTTTAATCCCCGTTTATTTGCATTATATTGGGAGGAAGGCATCTCACCCAAATCCCTGCCATGCTCGATACAACCATCTCCCGCTTCATCAATTACCTGAAGGTTGAGCGAAACGCTTCGCCTCACACCATCACATCCTACAGAAAAGATCTGGAAAGCTTTTCCCTTTTTCTGGTGGGCTACGATGCACAGGTGCGGGAGAACCCGGATGCCATCACGCGGTTTCATCTGCGTGCATGGATGGGTCAGCTTAGCGACGACGGCCTGAGCCGGAGCAGCATCGCGCGAAAGGTATCCTGCCTCAAATCTTTTTTCAAATACACCCTTGCGCGGGGCTACACGACCAAAAATCCGGCAGAGCTCGTATCCATCCCCAAAACAGAAAAAAAGCTGCCGGTAAACCTGCAGGCCGACGAAGCCCTGGAAATGCTAAGCGGTTTCCCGGTCGAAACTGACTGGGATGCGCAGGAAAAGGCCATCATGGAGCTGCTATACGCAACGGGCATCCGGCTGGCGGAGCTGATTTCTGTGGATGTGCGGGATGTGCAGAGCGGTGCAAGGCTGCTGCGCGTAACAGGAAAGGGCTCAAAGGAGCGAATTGTACCCTACGGAGAGCATGCAAGGGCTGCCCTCGACGACTGGCTGAGCCGCAGGCCGCGCTGTGCCGATCCGCAGGCCCCCGAAGCTGACCGCCGCGCCCTTTTTGTGAGCAAATCGGGCCGCCGTATCTATCCCGTTGCCGTTCAGCGCATTGTGAAAAAACACATCTCCAGGGTAAGTGAAATCAGCAAAAAATCCCCGCACGTGCTGCGCCACAGTTTTGCTACGCATTTACTCGCAAAGGGCGCAGATATACGCGTAATCAAGGAATTTCTGGGACATGCAGCCCTTACTTCCACGCAGGTTTATACCCAAACAAGCGTGGAACACTTAAAAAAAGTGCATGAAAAGGCACACCCACGAGGCCATTAAAAATGTTATATTAGTATTAGAAAACCACTTAAAGTTCAACCTTGAGGGCTGCCGGAATCACCGGAATTTACCCGGCCCGGAGCTCTGATTTCAACCAAACCGAAACCCAATCAGAAGGATTACAATGAATACTTCATTCACCGCAAGACATTTTGAAGCAAGCAAAAGGCTGCACAATTATTCGGTAGAAGCGGTTCAAAAACTGACCAAATTTTATGACGGAATTCTCGACTGTGACATTATTATGCAGCCCACGCAGGACCACGACGAACCTCAGTCGGCTGAGCTTACGGTTAAAGTGAAAGGCGACCTGCTGCAGGCCAACGAAAAGGCTGCTACCTACGAGCAGGCATTGGGAAAAGCTATCGACAACATGACGCGTCAGCTTCGCAAATACAAAGACAAGCGATCGAAATAAGAATTTAACTAAACAGGCGGGCTGCCAGACACAAACTCTGATCCGACACGGCGCCCCCTTCAGAACATCTTTCTCGGGCAGATGCAGCTTTGGCTTCATCTGCCCGCCTTGTTTAATGCCTTGTTTAATAAGGTGCCGCCACAGCTTTTAGGAAGCTTCCTTATATTGATATCGGAAAACCTTTCCTCCCGCCCTAATTTCTGAGCCTATGCCCTTCGGAACCAATCCCATCGTACCCAAAACGAAACGAATTTCGGTAGAGTTTTTGGTTACACAGCTTCGCGATAAAATTCGTATGCAGGTTCAGGCCTGCGCTTCTGTATCGGCCTGTATGCAGCGCTACCTCACAGAAGCCGACCTGCACCGGCCGGGTTTGGCCCTCACCGGTTACACCCATCTGTTCGCCTGGAAACGCGTTCAGGTGCTGGGCAACACCGAATGCGAATACCTGGAAAACCTTCCTCCGGTAGCGCAGCGTGAAGCCTTCGGCAACCTTACACAGTTTGAAATTCCGGTGATGTTTGTAACCCATGGCAACGAACTCGGCCCGCACCTGCTGGAAATGGCCGAAGCCGCCGGCATCCCGGTTTTCACGACACACACCGAAACCATTAAATTCATGTATTTACTTCGGGATTTTCTGGAAGATCAGTTTGCCCTGCAAACCATTGTACACGGAGCAATGGTTGATGTTTACGGCATCGGCATTCTGATAACCGGCAAGGCCGGCATCGGTAAAAGCGAAGTCGCCCTCGATCTCGTAGAGCGCGGGCACCGCCTTGTTGCGGATGATGTAGTTACGCTCACCAGGAAAAACAATGTACTCATGGCTGCTGCAACCGACATCAACAAGCATTTTATGGAAGTGCGCGGGCTCGGTATTATCGACATCATGAGTATGTTCGGCATCCGGGCTGTTCGCTATCAGAAAAGGCTCGAAGTGCTGCTTGAATTATACCTTTGGGATGAAATCACTGAAATTGACCGTACAGGCCTGGAGAGAAAGCGTGAAGCCATTCTGGATGTGGAGGTTCCGGTAATTCAGCTGCCCATCACACCCGGCAAAAACATCACCGTAATTGCTGAAGTAGTTGCTATGAATTATCTGCTCAATAATTACGGCTACGATGCTGCCCGCACTTTTCAGGAACGCATCAAAACACGCATCGCTCAGAAAACCAAAACCGGAAATAACGGCCCAAAAAGATTCGTGGATTATTTCGAGGGTGATGTGGAGTAACAGTGAACACAACCGAAATGGCTGATTTATTTCCCGGTTCAGGGCTTTTAAATTATCCAAAAAATTACCGATATTTTAATTTTGGGGATTCAATATATTTTCGGCTCCCTCCCCTTTCAATTAAAAACCGGACTGAGACTTATGAGTAATTCCTTCGGCCGTCGCGACTTCCTGAAACTTTCCGCCTTCGGCCTTGCAGGTGCCGGGCTTATCGGTTGTTCCGATGCTGACATCACAGAAAAGCAGCGGGCAGCCCGGCGGCCTCAGCAGTTTAATATGAGCGGATACGGCGCCCCAAAACTGGAAACCGTACGGGTTGGCATCATCGGCATTGGAAACCGCGGCATCGGAGGCGTAAACCGCCTGAAGCGAATTGAAGGGGTTAAGATTACAGGTATTTGCGACATCGAGCCTGAGCGTGCAGAACGTGGCATTGCGGCTTTAGAGGGATATGATCAGCATCCCAAACAGTACAGCGGCCGGGCTGACGCCTGGAAAGACATGTGCGACAGCGACGATGTGGACCTCATATACATCTGTACGCCCTGGGATCAGCATGCCGCACAAAGTGTGTACGCCATGGAAAACGGCAAGCATGCTGCCGTAGAACTGCCCGCGGCCAAAACCATTGACGAATGCTGGCAGCTGGTTGAGGTCTCCGAAAAAACAAAAAAGCACTGTATGATGCTCAGCAACACCTGCTACGATTTTTTTGAGATGATGGTGCTTAATATGGCACGGCAGGGCTACTTCGGCGAAATCGTACACGGCGAAGGCGCATACATTCACGATCTGATGGAGATGAATTTCTCCGAAACCTACTATCACGATCTGTGGCGGCTGGAAGAAAACGCAAGCCGGAACGGTATGCTTTACCCGCCGCATGCCATCGGGCCCATGTCTAAACTGATGAACCTTAACTGCGGGGATCAGATGGATTATCTGGTTTCGGTTTCCGGCAACGATTTCCAGATGGCAGACCGCGCCCGGGAACTGGCGGAAGAAAACGAGATGTGGCAGCCTTTTGCCGGCCGCAATTTCAGAGGTAACATGAATACTACTACAATCCGCACGCACAGGGGTCGCACCATTATGGTGCAGCACGACGTAAGCTCTCCCCGACCCTATTCCCGGATTTACCTGGTGAGCGGTACCGACGGCACAGCACAAAAGTGGCCGGGCCCGGCCCGCATCGCCAAAGACCACACCGGCTGGCTTTCTCAGGAAAGTATGAAAGCCCTGGAGGAACTGTACACGCCGGAAATCACAAAGAAAGTGGGCGACCTCGCACGTGAAGTGGGCGGGCACGGGGGTATGGATACCATCATGGACTGGCGCCTTATCGACTGCCTGCGCAACGGGCTTCCGATGGATATCGACGTGTATGATGCTGCCCTTTGGAGCGCCATTGCCCCGCTGAGCGAGCAGTCTGTCGCGAACCGCTCTCAGTCAATTGATGTGCCTGATTTTACCAGAGGCGCCTGGAAAACCAACACGCCCGTGATGGATATCGAACTCAGGCAGGGAGGCACAACACGAATAATTTAAACTCCGCCCCGAAATAATGCGCAGCGCCTTTCTTGTTTAAGCAGCGCCGAATCGGGAGCCGCACCTGCTTGTGCGGCCGCCCCCCCCCCAAAAAGTAAGAAAATCGACCACCCTTTTTACAAAACCGGTATCCTCACTTGATTCTGTCACCACTTGACTGGGTAATCATCGGCGCATTTTTCTTTGTGCTGCTATCCATTGGCTACGCGGCCTCCTACCGTGCGGGCAACGACACGACCAGTTTTTTCCTTTCCGGCCGCAACATGCCCTGGTGGCTGCTGGGCGTATCCATGGTTGCGACCACCTTTTCGGCTGATACGCCCAACCTGGTAACGGATATGGTGCGCACCGGCGGCGTGGCAAGCAACTGGCTATGGTGGGCGTTTCTGCTTACAGGTATGCTCACCGTGTTTGTTTATGCCAAACTCTGGAACCGCTCGCAGGTTTTAACCGATCTGGAATTTTATGAGCTACGTTACTCCGGCAAAATGGCTGCATTTCTGCGCGGATTCCGGGCCGTGTACCTCGGCTTTTTCTTTAATGTGATGGTGATTGCGACCGTCTCCCTGGCCTTTATCAAAATTGCTGCCGTTATGCTGGGGCTTCAACCGGGGGTTGCCCTCATCATTGCTTCGGTAATTGTGGTGTTTTACAGCAGCCTGGGCGGGCTTAAATCCATCTTGTGGACCGATCTGTTTCAGTTTTCATTTGCCATGTTCGGCGCAGTAATTGCAGCGGTGTACATTATTGGTTCGCCTGAAGTCGGCGGGATGTCGAATTTACTGTCACACCCGAACGTGTCAGATAAGCTCAGCCTTGTGCCGTCCGTTTCACAGCCCGAGCTTTTTGTGAGCATCTTCCTGATTCCCATTGCCGTACAGTGGTGGGCTGTGTGGTACCCTGGTGCTGAGCCGGGCGGTGGCGGTTATGTGGCGCAGCGGATGCTGGCAGCCAAAAATGAATCGCATGCCGTAGGTGCAACCCTGCTCTTCAACTTCTTCCACTATGCCCTGCGCCCCTGGCCGTGGATTCTCGTGGGCCTTGCCTCGCTGGTGGTATTCCCTGATATCGCAAGCATGGTGGAAAGATATCCCGACGTGCCCGTTCAGTACATTCAGAACGACTTCGCCTACCCTGCCATGCTGCGTGAGTTTCTTCCCGCCGGCCTGCTGGGTTTGGTGGTTGCTTCCCTTATCGCGGCCTATATGTCAACTACGGCCTCACAGCTCAACTGGGGCTCCTCCTATCTGGTGAACGACTTTTACGGCCGTTTCTACAAACCCGACGCTACTGAAAAGCAGCGCGTCCGTTTCGGCCGAATCTCAACCGCAGCCCTGATGGGCTCCTCCGTTTTACTGGCCCTCGTGCTTCAAAATGCGCTTCAGGCGTTTCAGTACATCCTCATGATCGGAGCCGGCACCGGCCTGATTTATATTCTGCGGTGGTTTTGGTGGCGGATCAACGCCTGGTCCGAAATTTCCGCCATGATTGCCGCCGGTACTTTTTCGATGATTTTCATTCTGATTGAGAATTTCGTGATGCAGCGTCCCGAAACCGGCATGGTTGATGTGTTCGGGTTTCAGACAAGCATGAGCTACTGGAATGTGATCAAGCTGCTTGGCACGGTCTTCCTCACATCAGCCACCTGGATCATCGTAACCCTGCTCACCTCCCCGGTTGATAAAGCAACCCTGCGGAATTTCTACAGCCGAATACGTCCCGGCGGACCGGGATGGAAATCCGTAGTTGATGAGGCAACGGGTGAAGGGATTACACTCGTAAAAGAAGACAACCTGAAGTGGGATGTCCCGACCGGAATTCTCTGCATGATTCTGGGTACTACCATGATCTACAGCCTGCTGTTTATGATTGGCAACATTTTGTACGGCAACCTCATGCCCGCCGCTGTACTTGCCGCTATGGCCGCCGCCTCGGGTTTCCTGCTTACCCGATTCTGGAGCAAACTGAGGATGGAGTAATGCAGCCACCTGCTTATCAGCGCACAACAGCGCAGCTTTTCCGGTACACTATGCAGCCGAGAGACCGGGGTGCAGCATTCCGGCACGGGACACATCACCCTCATACAAATATTTAATGAGCAAACCTGCCCTCGTAATTATGGCAGCCGGAACAGGCTCCCGTTTCGGCGGACTCAAACAGCTTGCAGCGGCAGGCCCCCTTAATCAGCGTATTATAGATTATTCTGTTTATGATGCCCGGCGCGCCGGGTTTGGAAAAATTGTTTTTGTGATCCGGAAACAGACCGAAGTAATCTTCCGTGATGAGGTACTGAAACCTTTTGAAGACCGCTTTGAAACCGAACTCGTTTTTCAGGAGCCGGATGAGTTACCGGCCGGATTCACAGCCCCGCCCGGGCGGCTGAAACCATGGGGCACAGGGCATGCTCTCCTTGCAGCCGAAAAAGCCGTGCATACGCCCTTTTGCGTAATCAATGCCGATGATTTCTATGGAGAAGCCGCATTTCGGCAAATGGCCGAATTTCTCAGGCAGCATGCAACCTCAAACCATTATGCCATGGCGGCCTACCGGCTGGAAAAAACTTTGTCAGCATTTGGGAGTGTTTCGAGGGGTGTTTGTGAAACCGATGAAAACGGATTTTTAAAGTCAGTGCAGGAACACAAAAACATCAGTCGTAAAGCGGAGCTGATTTTATCGGGTGAAGCTCCGGATGGAATCCCGCTTTCGCCCCAAACGCTGGTTTCGATGAACTGCTGGGGATTTGCGCCTTCGGTATTCACCCATTTGCTGTCCGGATTTGTGCGTTTTCTGGATACGCGCATCAATCAGCCTGAAGCTGAGTTTCATCTTCCTGCGGTAATCGACCGCATGATCCGGCAGCAGCGCGCGAAGGTATCCGTTCTGGATTCCGGTTCTGATTGGTTCGGCATCACCTATCCGCCGGATTTGGAGCACATCCGAAGCCGGATCCGGCAAATGACCGAATCGGGGAAATACCCCAAAAACCTCTGGCCCCGCAAAACACACTAAACCTCCTGATTTTATTTTGATGGATGCTCTTTCCGACATTTTCAGTGCGTTCAGCACGGGTAGCCGAATGGCATACGCGGTGCCAATCGGCTCGGGCCACATCCACAAAACCTGGCTGATACACACGGAAAACCCAAACGAGCCGGGCTTCATCATGCAAAAGTTTAACGCGCACGTTTTTCCTGATTTTGACAAAGTGACGGAAAACCTGCTGCTTGTTACCGGGCTACTGAACCGGCACCCGGAGTACTCGAAAAGATACAGCATTGCCGCACCTTTGAGCAGCAGTGCCGGCGGCTACGCGGTAAGGCAACAAGACGGATCTGCCTGGCGCCTGTTTCAGCGGATAGCCCCGGGCCTGAGCTACGATTTGGTACCGGATGAGGCAGCCGCCTTTGAAGCCGGCAAAATTTACGGTCTGTTTCTGGCAGCCCTGCAGGAACTCCGGGCGGACAAGCTCCATGAGGTGATCCCCGGTTTTCACAGCGTGTCGCTCAGATACAGGCAACTCCTGGACGCAGCAAAACCTGAACCTATTCGCCGCTTCGTGCATGCAGCACAGGAATTGAGATTCGCAAAAAAGCACATTGCGGAAATGAGCGTCATTCCGCGGCAGCAGCAGGCCGGCAGGCTTCCCCTTCGGGTAACCCACAACGACACAAAACTCAACAATGTGCTTTTTGATACGCAGATGCAGGCCAGAGCCGTTGTTGACCTTGATACCGTGATGCCCGGTTTATCCCTTTATGATTTTGGGGATTTGGTGCGTACCGCTGCTGCCACCAACAATGAAGACAGTGCAGAAACAGGGTTCAGCCTTTCCTGCTTTGAGGCCATAACCCGCGGATACCTGAAGGAAACGGCCACTATTTTGAGCCCGGAAGAAAAAAACCTGATGCCCCTCGCCCCGCGCTACATGGCCTACATAATGGGCATACGTTTCCTTGCCGATTACCTGAACGGCGACCTGTACTACGCAACGCATTACCCCGAGCAAAACCTCATGCGTTGCCGGGCACAATTCCAGCTGATGGAGGCCATGGCGAAGAATCATGACGCCTGCTGCCGCATCACCGAATCGGCCTGCAGGGCTTAACTTAAGGTTAGGGCACCACTACAGGCAGTTTGAGTTTATGAAATGCCGGTGCTTCGAGAGAACTCACACATGCCCCTGCGCAATCATAGCATCGGCCACTTTAATAAATCCGGCAATCGCAGCACCTTTTTCATAGTTAATACTGCCGTCGGTTTCGCCAAAACTGCGGCATTTTTCGTGAATATCGTGCATAATGCGATGCAGTTCATCATCAACGCGTTCGGCGCTCCAGCTCATTCGGATGCTGTTCTGACTCATCTCCAGGCCCGAAACGCTTACACCGCCGGCATTAGCTGCCTTACCCGGCGCAAAAGGAATCTGATGTTTATGGAAAAGCTTCACGGCTTTTTCAGTGCAGGGCATGTTCGCTCCTTCGGCAACCGCAAGCAGGCCGTTTTCGATTAGGGTTCGTGCATCATCCGCATCCAGCTCGTTTTGGGTAGCACAGGGCAGCGCGAGGCCGGCTTTGGCACCGTGCCGCCAGGGGGTGCCCTCGTACCAGCTGCAGGCGAAGGCCTCCTGACAAGCTTTAATGCGTCCGCGCTTTTCGTTTTTCAGTTCCATTATGAAATCCAGGTCTTCGTCTGTGAGCCCCTCCTCCTTAAAAATATACCCGTCAGAATCTGACATACTGAGCACTTTTGCGCCCATCTCAATGGCTTTCCGGCATGCAAACTGTGCCACATTACCGGAACCAGAAATCAGCACACGGATGCCATCCATCTGCTTCCCTGCGGCATCCAGCATTTCTTTCGTGAAGTACAGCAGGCCGTAGCCGGTGGCTTCAGGGCGAAGGATGCTTCCGCCGAAGGCTTCCCCCTTCCCGGTTAGCACTCCGCTGAAGGTGCCGGTAATGCGCCGGTACTGCCCGAAGAGATAGCCGATCTCACGGCTGCCCACACCGATATCGCCTGCCGGAATGTCTGTTTCCGGACCAATATGATTGTAAAGTCCGGTCATGAAGCTTTGGCAAAACCGCATAATTTCAGCGTCGCTGCGCCCCTTCGGGCTGAAATCAGCCCCACCCTTGGCACCCCCCATTGGTAAGCCTGTGAGGCTGTTTTTGAAAACCTGTTCAAAAGCCAGAAATTTGAGTACACTGAGATTAACTGACGGATGAAACCGAAGCCCGCCCTTGCAGGGCCCGATAACGCTGCTGAACTGTACACGATACCCCCGGCTGATGTGCTCCTGCCCGTCGTCGTCGGTCCAGGGAACACGAAACTGAATGATACGCTCGGGCTCGGTTAGCTTACTGAACAAAGCGGGATGGTTGTACACGGGCCGGGAAGCCGCAAACGGCACTACCCACTGAAGCACTTCATGAAGCGCCTGATGAAATTCAGGCTGATGCGGGTCACGCATCCGGGCGCGTTCAAGCACCTGTTCAAGACTAAGTTCGGTTGAATTTTCGGACATAGGCATCAATCAGCTAAGTGAAAATTAATGGATAAGAGCACCATTAAAATGCTCAATATTCGAATATCATCAAACAAAAAGAGTACTGTGCACTTCATTGGCTTCAGAATACTGTTCTTTAAGTTGTATATTAATTTAGTAATCATAAACAACAGGCTTCAATTTACAGGGGTAACATCTATGCATTACCAAAAAATACTGGTTGCAACCGATTTATCAGAAAACGGGAACCGCGCATTTGCAGTAGCTGAGCAGTACCGCAACATAGCCGGAGGTGTTATTACGCCTGCAAATGCCTTAAACGAGCCTGTTTGGCCGGAAGGCATCCGCTTGCCCTCTCTTGATGATGCTGCCACCAAAAAGCTCATGGAATTTTCATATCGCAAATGCAGGGAAGCGGCTGAAAAACATACCCCGGCTGAGTTCGTTGATCAGCCTTACATCAGTTACGGCGATCCGGCCCGCACAATCGTCGGGGTTTCAGCGGGTTACGACATTCTGGTGATGTCCACACACGGCCGTACCGGTTTCCGCAAATTTGTGATGGGCTCCGTTGCCTCTAAAGTATGCCGGATGAGCAAAGCGCCGGTTTTGGTTACAAGCCCCGAAGACAGCCCACGGCCTTTCAAACGCATTCTGCTAACCACTGATTTCTCTGACGAATCCTGCAAGGCATTCGACAAGGCACATTGGCTGCTACAAAATACGGACGCCGTTTTTACCCTGCTGCATGTACTCAGCATAGAGTACGCAGGCGGGCTGGCAGATAAGGAGGAACTCTATGTAACTGTTGCTGATCGCCTTAACCGCTTTCGCGACGAACACTTTGCCGGTTTTGCCGAACGCGTTCAAACCCATGTAATCGTTTCGGGCAACAGCGTGCACCGTGCCATCAGCAAACATCTTTCGGCAGATAAATACGATCTCATCATTATCTCAACAGCCGGCCGCACAGGTATGGATTATGTGGTGCTGGGAAGCACCGCAGCCCATATTATTCAGACCGCGCCGGTTCCGGTGCTTACCGTCAGACCCTGACAAAATAATGTTTGATCCGGCTTATTTCACTTTTATCCGACTGATATAACAAGGAGCATATCATGAAAAAGCTTAGCATTCTCGTACCAACTGATTTTACGAATACCGGTAATAAGGCTTTCAAAGATGCCGCAGATTATCTCACCTATTTTGAAGGCAGCATCACCCCTATGTATGTTTTTGAACCGCGGCACGGCATCTCTGATATCATTGAAGATGACGTAGCAGAAATGAAACAGGAGCTGCACAGCCGCATCCAAAATAAGCTGCTAAAAATTGCGGGGGAATATGCTGGTGGTGCTCAGATAAACGAACCCATTGTAGCTACCGGAAATATCGCCATGCAGATTGTGGGGGCCGCAGCAGATTTTGACCTCGTTTTTATAGCAACAAACTCACGAACCGGCCTCGACCGGCTCATGCACAGCTCGGTTGCCAACAAGATAATTTCTGTGTGCCCAAAGCCGGTCGTTGTTGTAACCGATGAATCCCGGCTTAGCCCGCTAACAAAAGTACTGATCCTCACTGATATGTCTGAAAACTCGACCGGCGTATTCAGCTACGCACGTCAGTTTGTAGCCCAAACAGGCATAAACGCCGATCTTGTTCACTTCGTGCACGTAGGTCCGCTCACTACAGGCAGCTCAGGTTCAATTGTAGAGCGCGGCAGAAAAGAGCTTTGTCAGCTTAAAGAAACCTATTTTGAGGAAGTATCCGACAAAGTGAAAGAGCAGGTACTAATTACAAGCGTTTCGGGCAGTGAAGCCATCACAAACCTTACCTACTCCAGAGATTACAATTTCGTATTCATGGCTACACTCGGCCACTCCAATATCCGCAACCTCATGGTCGGCAGTACGGCATCAACCATTATCCGCATGGTTGATACCGCCGTTTTCATTGTGAATCCACAGGAGCACGCCTGATAACCCGATATGGCTGAAACCCTGAAAAACCATCATATTCTGATAAGCGGGGCCACACGCGGTGTTGGCCGCAGCATGGCCCGGCTGTTTGCTGTGCGGGGCGCAAAACTCTCCCTCATCGCCCGCAACCTCACTGAGCTCGAACAGCTCCGGGATGAACTCGGAGAGCATGTACGCGTTTATGCCGCTGATGTTAGCGACTATGCCGCTATGGCTAAAGCCCTTGCGTGGTTCAGGGGAAAACAAGGCCCGGTAGAAATCCTCGTTAACAATGCTGGTATTGGCAGCTATACGCCCCTGAATGACCTGGCCGAAACTGAACTGCTCACAACCTTCAGGGTTACTGCTGAAGCCGTGCTAATGCTCACCAAAAGGCTTCTTCCCGACCTCAGGGCCGCAGCAAACGGGCAGGTGCTGAATATCGCTTCGGACCTCGCAAGGCGGCCGCTTGCAAACATGAGCGTGTACACAGCCGCCAAACACGCCATGGCCGGCTTCTCCCAGAGCCTCACACGCGAACTCGCCAAAGAAGGCATACGGGTGATGCTGCTCAACCCCGGCATCATCGATACGGGCTTCGGAGGGCGCTCCGCCGGCGATGTGCCCCCTCCCTACGGCCTTGCCGCCGATGACCTTGCCGAAATCGCTGAATTTATGCTCACCCGCCCGCCTTACCTGATCATGGATGAAGTTACCATTCACCCCATGAAACAGGATTTTTAGCAGCGTTTTTGGTGTTTATCGGGTGATGGCATCCCACCCTGAACTATAAAAATCCAATCAAGAGAATCCATGAGCAGCTTATCCGCCGAAATTGCTGATTTACGGAAAAACTACACCCTAAACTCCCTCGATATTTCAGATGTGCAGGCAAACCCGCTTGCACAGTTTCAGCAGTGGTTTGATGAAGCACTTGCATCAAAACTGCCCGAACCCAACGCCATGGTACTTGCTACTACCGACAGCACAGGCCAGCCTTCCGCCCGCGTTGTACTCCTGAAAGGACTGGATGACAGGGGCTTCCTTTTTAAACCAACTATGACAGCCGAAAAGGCCGGCAGCTTTCCGAAAACCCAAAAGCTTCGCTTTGCTTCAACTGGCTGGAGCTTGAGCGGCAGGTACGCATCGAAGGCATTACCGAGCGCTTGCCGGAAACCGAATCAGATGCCTATTTTCTTTCTCGCCCGTTTGAAAGCCGTATCGGGGCACTTGCATCAAAGCAAAGTACTGCTGTAGAAACCCGGGCTCAGCTCGAAGAAACCTACGCAGGGCTGCTCAGGAAATTCGGGGGAAAGCCGGTACCACGACCGAAGAACTGGGGCGGTTATGTGGTGCGACCGCTGCTTATCGAGTTCTGGCAGGGCCGCCCCGGCCGGCTGCACGACCGGATTGAGTACCGGAAGACCGAAGGTAACGGCTGGTCGCTAACCCGGCTTTCGCCCTGAATACCGGCAGCCACCCGCATCCGCTTCAGGCTATACCGAAACATTCCCGAATACCGGCTGAACGCCATTCAAATGCTGGTTAAATACCGGAATAAGTATATTAAAAAAAAGCAACCGGCTTCCGATTTTTGAAGATGAAGGCATACAAACAAAGCATATACGCCAAAAAAGTATTGGTTTGAACAAGTCCTATTTCGTATAATGCTATGAGATTATTTGACACTCAATCAACCTTACTGTAATCATTATTTATTCGGAGGAATTTATTTTGGCTATTCACGAATTGGCAGGTAAGCCGGCTCCAGAATCTATTTTAACCAACATTCCGCGCCTCGTCAGTAAATATTATACGCTTAAACCAGACGCCCATGATCCGGCTCAGGCTGTAAGTTTTGGTACATCAGGGCACAGAGGCTCATCCACAAATTTATCTTTTAACCAGAATCATATTTTTGCGATTTGTCAGGCCATAGCCGAGTACCGCAAGGGCAAGGAAATTCACGGCCCGCTGTACATTGGCATGGATACGCACGCGCTTTCAGAAGCCGCGCTTCAGACGGCAATCCGCGTTTTCGCAGCTAACGGCGTACATGTAATGGTTGAGAACGGAGGCGGTTATACACCAACTCCGGTTATCTCGCATGCGATCATCACATACAACAGTCAGAATCCTGAATCACCGGCTGACGGTATCGTCATCACCCCGTCTCACAACCCTCCGGAAGACGGCGGCATAAAATACAACATGACCCACGGCGGACCGGCCGATTCCAAAACTACTAAAATTATTGAGGACCGCGCCAACGACATGCTTAAAAGCGGCCTCAAAGACGTGCTCAAAATGGATTTCGAAGATTCGTTTGAGGGGCCGCACATCCATGATTACGACTACATTACCCCCTATGTGGAAGACCTCAAAAACGTGATCGATATGGAGGCCATCAGCAAGAGCGGCATCAAAATCGGCGTTGATCCGCTTGGGGGCTCAGGCATCAAATACTGGCCTGCGATTGCAGAGCGCTATGGTTTGGATCTCACGATCGTCAATAATCACGTTGATGCTTCCTTCCGGTTTATGCACGTGGATAAAGACGGCAAAATTCGCATGGACTGCTCCTCCCCTTACGCCATGGCCGGACTTATAAAATACAAAGATCAGTTCGATATCGCTTTCGGAAACGACCCTGACTATGACCGGCATGGTATCGTAACCAAAACCGGGCTCATGAATCCGAATCATTATCTTGCCGTTGCTATCTGGTATCTTTTCCAGAACAGGCCGCAGTGGTCTGAAGAGCTCAAAATCGGCAAGACTCTGGTTTCAAGCTCCATGATCGACCGCGTAGCCGCGAGCATCGACCGTGAAGTTTCAGAGGTACCGGTTGGCTTTAAATGGTTTGTTGACGGGCTGTTTAACGGGGAATACGGCTTCGGCGGAGAGGAAAGTGCCGGCGCAAGCTTCCTGAAGTTCGACGGAAAGCCGTGGTCAACCGATAAAGACGGCATCATCATGAACCTGCTTGCGGCTGAAATTCTGGCCAAAACAGGAAAGAGTCCATCCGAGCACTATGCTGAATTCGAGAAACAATTCGGCTCCCCCGTTTATGAGCGGCTTGATGCCCCTGCCTCACCGGAGCAAAAAGCTATCCTTTCCAACCTGAACGCAAACGACATCAAATCAGACACGCTGGCCGGCGAACAGATCATTGCGAAACTTACACACGCGCCCGGCAACGGCGCTGCCATCGGCGGGCTTAAGGTTGTAACCGAAAACGGCTGGTTTGCAGCGCGGCCTTCAGGCACGGAAAATATCTACAAAATCTATACAGAGAGCTTCAAAGGGAAAGAGCATCTTGCCCTGATCCAAAAAGAAGCGCAGGAACTTGTAAGCAGCTTATTTTAAGCTGCTTATCGGATTTATAAATCGATACCCTTTTCATACCCAACGCGCCGGCTCAACTGAGCCGGCTTTTTTTATGAGCAAACACCGCATCCTCACCGGCATCAAACCATTCATATACTTACTGCTGCTGCTGCTCATTGCGGGATGCCGGCAGTTTCCGGGCCATTACATCGCTTTTAACAGCTGCCTTCAGGAAAACACAACAATAGGTGAAGACTTTCTGGTAGCATATGCGGAGCTCGAAAATTTCCTGCTCGCCGAAGGGTACCTGAACGAGCCTCACCGCCCGGACTATGCCGCTTTACTGCAAGATCTTGCAACTGAAAACCGCAGCATCAGCTGGCGCAGCGCTGCTCCTCAGGTGCGTGATTTTTGGGGGCTTCAGCAGGAGATTACCTTTGGGGCATTTCCGCTATGCGCACAGCAGGTTTCAGCGGGCAGCATAGCAGATGAAGCCGGTAGCCTAAGCAGGCTTTCCTCCGTTTATGAAAAGTTTTATGATGATGAAAACGCCACTTTCAGAAATCCGGAATTATTACAGTCTCTTTCTGATGCCGTATCAGATGAAGATTTTGGTTTCCTGCTCTACCGCGCACCCCTGCTCACCTTCGTTGTGTACCTGATGGAATAAATTTCAACTATTTTCCTCTCTGCTCATCCTTTAATCCAAAAGGCTCCTTCTAATTTGCGGACCGTTGCAAACCCGCACAACATGCCGATAATACCGAATACGGCCCAAGCGAAACCGGCTTCCGCAAACGGAATCTTCAGCACCCAAGCTTCATAAACCAAGGAGCTGAATCCGGCTATATGAAGAGCTTCGGGAATACTGACTATCAATGCGCCGCTAACCGCACCCGTATAAACGAATCTGTGAGCAAACGGCCCTCCTGCCATGGTAAGCAAAATGAGTGCAATCGCCACCGGGTAAACCAGCACCAGCAGCGGATAAGCAATATTTACAATTTCAGTGACCCCGCGAGTGGCAAAAAATCCGCTGAATAATACCGTGATTACTGCCACGAGTTTGTAACTAAGGCGCTGCGTTGTTAACCGGCTAAAATACTCTGCAACCGTTGCTGTGAGCCCGATAGCAGTGGTAAGGCAGGCGATGGTAACGGCTATACCGAGAGCCAGTGCACCTCCATTACCAAGCAGCTGCTGTGTGATGCCGATTAACAGTACCGTACGCTCAACATCCGGCCCGTAGAGTTCTACAGCTGTCGCACCAAGATACATCAGCCCGCCATAAAAAATCAGCAGGCCGGCAACAGCCACACAAGCTGCAAAAAGCGTAAGCCGCGTCTGCTCTTTGGGCGATTTATACCCCTGATACACCAAAGCTGCAATCACGATTTGGGTGAAAACGAGCGAGGCAAGGGCATCCATCGTTTGGTAGCCTTCCCGGAAACCGTCGCCGAAGGGTGCTTTCAGGCTTACTTCAGCCGGGGTACCAAGCGGGTAGAATATCCCCCGAATGATTATCCAGCCGAGGGTAAGCACGAGAACCGGTGTAAGATACTTGCCGATTTTTTTTACCACCGAGTTGCGGTTCATTGCAAACCAGAGGGTGAGCCCGAAAAACAGCACTGAAAACAGCACCGGCGAAAAATCGGGCCAAATAGCTCCGGCCCCAAGCTCAAAAGCCGTAGCACCGGTTCGCGGAATGGCAAGCAGCGGACCTATCGCAAGAATTACAATGATGCTCAGCCCAACCCCAAACCAGCCGGAAACCCGCCCGCCCAGATGCTCAACCGAGCCGCCTGCTCTTGATGCCGCAAGAATACCCAGCAACGGAAGACCAATACCTGTGGCAGCAAAGCCCAAAAAAGCCCACCCCCATTTTTCTCCGCCTAACAAACCCATATAGGGCGGAAAGATGAGGTTTCCGGCCCCAAAAAACATGGCAAATAAGGCAACTCCTATAATAAACGCATCACGCGTCTGCCTCGAAAACATCATGTAAATATAAAGTTAAAGGAAATTCTACATGTGGTTTGGATCCTGTATTTCGCACATACAACGTAACACTTCTGCGGCTTTCTAACCAGCTGCTTTTTCAGTTATGCTGCTTTCACCACGTTGGCCGAACTTCCAATAAATAAATTGGAAAGGAGAGGTTTTTAAAGTTTGAATTTTCCTAAATTACAAAATAAGACTACTAAATTTTTACAATACTCGTATCTGCCATTAATCCGGCATTACAGAACCTTATCTTATGATCGTTTCCGACCTTTCGGCATTTCAAAATCTCCCGCTACCTTATGCAC
>JAFIET010000099.1 GCA_020832405.1 Balneolales bacterium | reverse complement strand
GGAATCGCCCTACTATGCAGAGGTTCGCTACCACCATAAAGACGGCTCAACGGTTTGGGTAATCTGCACCGGAAAAGTTATCGAGTGGGATGAAGACTGGCAGCCTGTAAGAATTGTGGGCGCACACGTCAACATCACAAAACTAAAAGAACAGCAGCAAAAGCTAACCTATCAGCAGAATCGGCTTGGTGCACTTTTTAAACTTTCCCCTATTGGTATTGCCTTAACTGACTTTGAAACAGGCTCTTTTATTGATGCAAACGAAAAGCTGATTGAGTACTCTGGTTTTTCAAAAGATGAGCTCCTCGGCCTCACCAATCAGGACCTCACCCCGCCGGAATACACCGGCAACGAGTCCCGGATCAACAAGGTAATGAAAGCAAGGGGCGCATTCGCGCCTTATGAAAAGGAGTACATCAGGAAAGACGGCAGCCGGTACCCCGTGCAGATGCGCGGCAAACTCATCGAAGATCTTAACGGAAGGTCGCTTGTATGGTCGTTTATTGAGGATATTTCGGAACGCAAAGCGCAGCGGCTTAAGCTCGAAGAAGCCCTTGCCAATCTTCAGGCAACCCTGGATGCAAGCACACAGGTTGGAACCGTTGCTACGAACAACAGCGGAACCATCACATGGGTTAACAGCGGTGCTGAACGTATGCTGGGCTATACTGAAACAGAACTGGTGAATCATGCAAGCCCGGCACTTTTCCATTTACAGGAAGAAATAGAAGCAAGGGCGCTTGCGCTGAGCGAACAATACGGGGAAACGGTTGAAGGTTTTGAGACCTTCGTTTTTAAAGCCCGAAAGGGTATGGCTGAAAGCATTCAGTGGACGATAAAAAGGAAAGACGGCAGCATTTTCCCGAGTATAGTTTCAGTTACAGCTATACACCGGCAGGATGAAATCATCGGTTTTCTGGGCGTCCTTACTGATATCAGCGAGCAAAAGAAGACCGAGTCAGAAATGCGCAGCCTGCTGCAGATTACAGAATCGCAGAATGAACGCCTCAAAAACTTTGCCCATATTGCCTCGCACAACCTGAGATCACACGCGGTTGGCATTTCCGGCCTTTTGGAGCTTTGGCAGGAAAAAGAGCCCGGCATCTTTGATGAAGAGATACCGCAAATGCTGCTGAAAGCAGCCGAAAACCTGGATGATACCATCGAAGATCTTACCGAGGTGGTTAAAATAAACCTCTCAGACTCTTTTTTTGAAATACTCCCGCTCAAAAAACTGCTCAAAAAAAACATTGACAGTGTAAGCGTGCAAACCCGCAGAAGCGGACTCACCATTAACACCGATGTACCCGACGACCTTATGGTTCAGGGCAACCCGGCCTACCTGAACAGCGTTTTGCTTAACCTGATCACCAATGCGGCCAAGTACAGCTCACCCGAACGCGACAGCTACCTCACCATTAAAGCCTCTGCAAAAAACGGCTACGCCTGCATCACTTTTGAAGACAACGGCCTCGGCATTGATCTTAAGCGGCACGGTCACAAAATTTTTGGCATGTATAAAACCTTCCACAAACATCCCGATTCCAGGGGTGTGGGTCTGTTTCTTGCAAAAAGTCAGCTGGAAAATATGGGCGGAACCATCCGTGTAGAAAGCGAAGCAGGCAAAGGCACAACCTTCACCATTAACCTGCCGCTTGCGGAGTGAACGGCTTTTCTGCCATTGCTGCCATTGCTGCCATACCCGTCTGATTTGCGGTCTCCGCATTTAACCTGCACACCTTAACCCAAGCTGTGGCGACCATGATTGTTTACAAACGCATCATCCTCATAGTTCTGTTTGTGCTGCTTAACCTGCACGGGTACCGGCTCATGGAATTCGACAAAACGCAGGCCGTAAAACAGGAATGGCGGATTGCCGAAACACAGCTGATGCTGATCGCAGCAGCCGGCGGCAGTGCAGGCATTGGCACAGGCATGCTGCTGCAGCGCCACAAAATCCGCAAACCCAAATTTTTTATCGGAGTACCGCTGCTGCTGCTGCTCAACCTGGCAACACTTCGTTTTTTGATGAAGGAAGAAAGCTCCGGGCCGTATCTGCGGGTGTGAGTGATTCAGGGAACTCCCGGGGATTGAACAAACAGCCGGCCGCTAATCAAACGATTAGCCGGGGGTGGCTGTTTATCTGCCCGTTCCCACCCTAATTCATTTTAGCCCAATTACATGAGCAAGCAGAAAAAGCGTCAGCGTTTGGCCGCCTACGGCACGGCCGCCGGAATCCTTATCATCACCTTCATATTGCTGGCCCTGCTGCCCGACCGGCCCGAGGCAGGCGACCTGCCCCCGCAGGACACCGTTCATGAGGTTCCGGTACTGCGTTTCTCACCCGGCGACTTCACCACTGAAATCCGCATTACAGGCCGGGTTCGCTCCGTGCAGCGCATCGAGCTCTTCAGCGAAGTGCAGGGCGTACTGCAAAGCGGTGCCCGCCCCTTCCGCACCGGTAACCGGTTCAGGGCAGGCGAAGTGCTGATGCGCCTCAACGACACCGAAGCCCGCATGAACCTCGCGGCGCAGCAAAGCCGGTTTCAGTCGGCCCTTTCGGCCCTGCTGCCCGCCATCCGGCTCGACTTCCCCGACCGCTTCGAAACCTGGGCGGCCTACACCGAAGCCATCACTCCAGGCCAAACCCTGCCGGAACTGCCCGAAATTACCGGCCGCACCGAGCGCTTCTTCTTTTCCGGCAACGACATCTTCGGTCAGTTTTTCGCCATCCGTGCGGCTGAAGAACGCCTGAGCAAGTTCACGGTTCGTGCCCCCTTCAGCGGCGAGCTGCGCATGGCCGACGCCTTCCCCGGAACGCTCATTTCACCGGGCACCAAGCTCGGCGAATTCTTCGGCGACACCTACGAGCTGGAAACCTTCATCAGCCTCAGCGAGCTCCATTTTGTACAGACCGGCAGCACGGTGAGCCTCCGCTCCCCTGCCCTTTCGGAGCCCCTCAGCGGGCGCATTACGCGCATCGGCCGCTCAGTTGACCCCGCAACGCAGGCTTTTCCTGTTTTTGTGGAGGTGCAGTCGCCCGCCCTGCGCGAGGGCCTCTACCTCGAAGGCCGCATCGAAGGCCGCACCCTGCCCGATGTTACCCAAATCCCCCGGCACCTGCTCACCCGCGACAACACCGTGATGGTGATCGAAGACGGCCTTGCCACACACCGCCGCGTTGAGCCCGTTTTCTTCAATACCGACACCGTACTCATCCGCGGTCTGTCCTCCGCCGATCAGGTCATTGAGCTCCGCGCCGGAACCACACGGCTTGCAGGTACACGTGTACGGGCCGCCGAATAGGCCCGGACCCGCATCACCCATCACCCTTTCACAAAAAAACCTGCACCCGTACCGGTCTTCATGAAACAACTTATTGCTTACTTCATCAGCTACAAATCGGTCGTCAATTTCACCCTTGTCCTTATTGTGATATTGGGCGCGCTGTTTTTCTCCAACATGCGCTATTCCTTCTTCCCGGCCGAATCCGTCAGTTTTATCAACATCGACATCACCTGGGTCGGGGCTTCCCCTTCTGAAATCGAGGAAGCCGCCGTCGCCAAAATTGAGGACAACCTCCGGGGCGTGAGCGGCATCGACCGCTTCACCTCCGTTTCACAGAACAACTTCGCCAGCATTTCGGTGGAGCTGCGCGAGCGGATTAACCCGGATGATGTGCTCCTCGACATCCAAAACGCCGTCGATCAGATCACGACCTTCCCCTCCACCATGGAAGACCCCGTGGTGTACAAGGTGGAAGTGCTCACCGATGCCATGACCATCGCCCTCAGCGGAAATCAGCCGCTCACCGTCATCAAAGACATCGCCCGGGAAATCGAAAGCGACCTGCTTAATCAGCCGGGCATCTCAAAAGTGACGCTCGAAGGATACCCCGACGAAGAAATCGAGATCACCATCCGCGAAGAAACCCTGCGGGCTTTCGGGCTCACCCTGCCCGACGTAAGCCGGGCCGTTGCCGCAGCCAACATCGAGCTTTTTGGCGGCACCATCCGCACCGGCCGCGAGGAAATACAGCTCAAAGCCGACGCCCGCGTGTTCTACGCACAGGACATGGAAAACATCCTCATCCGCGCAACGCCCGATGGCGCACAGGTGAGGCTTGGCGACATCGCACGGGTGCAGAACCGTTTCGCCGAATCGCCCAACCGCCGCTTCCTCAACGGCGAGCCTGCCGTAAGCATCCGCGTGGATAACACCGCTGATGAAGACATCCTCGATACCGTAAACTTCCTGCGCGGCTACCTCGCAGCCTTCAACGAAGGCCGCGACGATGTGCGGGCCATCATCATCAACGACCGGGCCGACGCCCTCGAAGAGCGGATTCAGATCCTGGCCGACAACGCCTGGCAGGGTGCGCTGCTCGTTGTAATTGTGCTCGGCATCTTCCTGAACTTCCGGCTTGCGCTCTGGGTATCGCTGCAAATCCCGGTTGCCCTGCTCGGCATGCTCATCTTTGCCGGCCTTTGGGGCATCACCATTAATCAGCTCTCCATGTTCGGGGTCATTCTCGTACTCGGAATTCTGGTGGACTACGGTGTCGTGGTTTCGGAAAACATCTATCAGCAGTTCGAGCGCGGCAAGGATGCCATCAACGCCGCCATCGACGGCACCATGGAGCTGGTGGCCCCGCTCATGCTCTCCTTCACCACAACTGTGGCGGCCTTCTCTCTGTTCTTCTTCATCGACGGACGCCTGGGCGAGTTCTTCTCTGACATCTCCTTCGTGGTGATTGCCTCCAACATCGTGGCGCTCGTGGTCGGCTTCTTCCTGCTTCCCGCCCTCATCGCCAACTCCAAATCCCTGCGCAAAGCCAACAAGCCCAACCGCTTCGAAAAAGGCTTTGACCGCATGTTTAAGGCCATCCTCAACAAATTTTACGCGCCCTCCCTCCGCTTCGGGCTGCGCTTCCCGTTTGTGGTGATCCTCACCGTGGTCGGGCTCTTCATCGTAACCATCGGCGGCTTCCGCAGCGGAACCATCACCGGCACCTTCTTCCCTAACATCGAGTTCGATGAGCTTTCCGTAAGCCTCCGCCTGCCCGCCGGCACGGCTGATGCCGTAACCGAAGACATCCTCATGGAAATCGAAGAAGCCGTAGCCCGTGTTGATGCCCGCCTCACCGAACAGGCCGGTGGCAACTCCCCCATCCGCTACGTACAGCGTATTATTGGTCCGCAGACCAACACCGGGCGCCTGCAGGTAACGCTCACCAAACCCGAAGAGCGCGACTTCCTCGCCTTCTTCATCGCCGGTGAAATCAGGGATGAAGTGGGTGATGTACCCGAAGCCGAGAACATCTCCTTCGGCACCGGCAACGCTTTCGGCAAGCCGATTTCCATCTCCATGATTCACCGCTACGACGACCTCGACGAACTGCGGGAGGTGAAGGCCATGCTCGTGAGCAGGCTTTCCGCCGAGGACACCATCATCGACGTAATCGACAACGATCAGATCGGTCAGCGGGAGTTCAACCTCCGCCTCAGGCCGCAGGCAGAGCTGCTGGGCTTCACCCTTCAGGACATCACCAATCAGGTGCGTCAGGCCTTTTTCGGCATTGAAGCCCAAAGCCTGCAGCGCGGCGATGAGGAAGTAAAAGTTTGGGTGCGCTACGACGAAGAAACACGCTCGACCCCCGCAAGCCTCGAATCCATGCGCATACTTGGCCCCAACGGCGGCACCTTCTTCCTGCGCGACCTCGCCGAAATCGAAGAGCGCGATACCGTTGTGCTCATCAACCGGCGCGATGCCCGGCGCGAAATCAGCGTTGAAGCCGATGTGGCCTCCCTCGATATTCCGGTGCCGGCCGTGCTCGGCATGATTCAGGGCCGCATCCTGCCCGAAATTCAGGAACAGTACCCATTCGTCGAATTCACCTTCGAAGGGCAGGCGCGGCAATCGGCCGACACCACCGATTCAGCCGCCAAAGCCGGTCCGGTAATTCTGCTCATCATGCTGTTCATGATTCTGCTCAACGGCCGCTCCATCACGCAAACGCTGGTCACCATCGCCATCCTGCCCTTCGTGATTGTGGGCGTAGCCTGGGGGCACGTGATTTCCGGCATCCCGCTGAGCATTTTTTCCTTTTTGGGGATGATTGCCCTCATCGGGATTCTGCTCAACAACATGTTCGTGCTGCTCTCAAGCTTCAACGAAAACCTGAAGCTCGGGCGCGGCTTTGCAGCCTCACTCTACCGAGCGGCACTTTCGCGTTTCAAGCCGATCATGCTCACGGCCATCACAACGGCGGCGGGCCTCACGCCGCTGCTGCTCGGCACCTCCATCGGGGCGCAGTTCCTCAAGCCAACGGCCGTAACCGTTTTCTACGGGCTACTCTTCGGCACCTTCCTCACCCTCGCCCTCGCGCCCTGCCTCATTGTGCTGGCCAACCACATCAAGCGGGGCGGCACAGCGCTCATCCGCCGGCAGTGGCCCACCAAAGAGGAAGTCGAAACCGCGCGCATCGAGCTCAAAAACATTGAAACCCTAAAATCCGAACTCCGATGAACCGCCCCCATTTTCCATCTCAAGCGGGTTCAGGCCTGTTCTTCGCGTTTTTCTGTCTTTTTATCGGGGTGATGGGTCCCTCGCCCGCACACGCCGCACCGGGGCAGGCCGCCGCTCCGCTAAGCCCGGCCATGACCGACAGCCTGCGTGCCAGTGAAGTGATGACGCTCGAACAGGCTTTTGAACGGGCGCTTGAGCACAATCACGCCATCCGCATCGAACGGCTCAGCGCCGAACAGGCCCGGAACAACATCAGCCGCGGCAATGCGAGTCAGGTGCCCGTGATCGAGCTTAGCGGAAGCGCCGAGCTCAGCCGAACCAACACCGATCTCGAGCTCGCCAACTTTGGCGACCCCGCCGCCGGCAACACCGCCATTTCGGTGGACGGCGCCGAAAGCCGAACCTTTCAGGCCGGGGTAAACCTGCGCTACACCCTCTTCGACGGCTTCAGCGGGCGCTACCGCTTTCGTCAGCTTCAGCAGCTCGGCAGCCTGGCCGAACTCAGCACCCGCATCACCATAGAGCAAACCCTCTTTGACGTGGCACAGCGCTACTTTCGGGTGCTTGAGGCAGGCGAGCAGCTCCGCATCGAGCGCGAAAACCTGCGCAGCTCAGAGCTGCGGCTTTCCCGCACCCGCGACGCGCAGCAATTCGGCACGGCGCGTCAGCTGGATGTGCTCAATGCGGAAGTCAACTTCGGCAACGATCAGATCCGGGTTGAGCAGGCCGAAAACGCCCTCAACGAAGCCTGGCGCGGGCTTCAGCTGCTGCTCGGCATGGAAATCAGCCGCAGCGATGGAGAAGCCCCGGCCCTGCACGACGGCTACGACCCAAGCGAAGCCCTCCTGCTCGAAAGCCTGCTGCAAAGCGCCCTCGAGCACAACGTTCGGGTGAAGCTCTCCCAAACGGAGCTGAGTCTGGCCGAGGTGCAGCAGCAGCTCGCCGGCAGCGGACGCTTCCCCGAGCTCAGCCTGCAGGGCCGCTACGGCTGGCTGAATCAGGAAAACGACGCCAATCAGCTGCGCTCACTCGAGCAGACCGGCTTCACCGCCTCCGTGAACCTGCGCTACGTGCTCTTCGACGGCTTCAACACCCGCCGCTCGGTGCAAAACGCGGCCATCGAACGCCGCAGCCGCGAAGAAAACCGGATTCAGGTGCTGCGCTCGGTTGAGGCCGATGTGCTCAACAGCTGGTCGGCCCTGCAAACACAGCGGCGCGCCCTGCAGCTCTCGGCACAAACCGTAACGGCAGCGGAACGGCAGTTTCAGGAATCGGAAGAAGCCGCCCGCACCGGCCGCATCAGCGCCATCGAGCTGCGCGACGCACAGCTCAGCCTGCTCGAAGCCCGCCTGCAGCAAACGCGCATCCGGCAGGCCCTGCGCCTGCGCGAAATCGAACTGCTGCTGCTCAGCGGGGAAATGGGGGAGTAGCGGGGGTAGCTAAAGCGTCTTACCCCGGAGTTTGGCAAAACCGCCTGCGCCAGGGCAATCGCGCCGGTCATCAGCACCAGTGAAAATGCCTCGGTCAGCTTTCGGCATTTTGTAACCGGCCTGCAAAAACTGTTGGGTTAAGTCGGCAAAGCTTCCGATTGCAACTAACCCCCGACTTCGCTAATCTTTAAACATATTTCTCTTTTGCTTAACTGGCAGAGATTTGGAATACAGCTGATGATTTTTTGAGTATTCAACCAAGGTAAAGAGATGAGCAGAATCAGAGTTAAATACTTCGGCCCGATTCAGGAAGGCCTTCAGCAGAATGATGGCTGGCTTGATTTTAAAAAAGTGACCGTTTTCATCGGGAATCAGGGCTCGGGGAAAAGTACCCTCGCAAAACTGATCTCATCTTTCAGCTGGATTGAAAAAGCACTGGTAAGGGGCGATTACAGCGCAAAATGGTTCGAAAGAAAAAACAAGCTCAAAAATCAGCTCCTCACCTATCACAGATTAGAGAACTATTTCAAAGCGAACGGAACGGGTGAAACCTCCATCCGCTATGAGGGGGATGCTTTTCGTATTTCCTTCGAAGCAGGCACGCTTTTCATTGAAGAAGTGAAGAACAGATCTTATGCTCTTCCCCAAATCATGTATGTGCCTGCAGAAAGAAACTTCCTCTCTTATATTAAATCGCCCAAAGAGCTAAAGCTTGTTTCCGCTTCCCTTCAGGAGTTTCTGACTCAATTTGACAAGGCCAAAGAAGAGATGAAAAGCCTGCTTAAACTTCCTGTAAACGATACTGAGCTTGAACATGACAGACTCAATGAAACCTTAAATCTGAAAGGAGCAGGCTACAAAGTAAGGCTTACCGAAGCCTCGAGCGGGTTTCAGTCGCTTGTACCGCTTTATCTGGTTTCTCATCATTTAGCGCATACGGTTCGGCAGCAAAGTAAGTCGGGGCAGGAGCCCATGAGCAGTGAGGAAATACAGCGGTTCAAAAAAGGGGTCGAAGAAATCTGGAGCAATGAGAGCCTCGGCGACGAACAGAAAAGAATCGCTCTTTCGGTGCTGTCCGCTAAGTTCAACAAAACAGCATTTATAAATATAGTGGAAGAGCCCGAGCAGAATCTTTATCCCTCCTCACAACAAAAACTTCTTTACAGCCTGCTCGAGCTCAACAATATGAACTCCGGCAATAAGTTACTGCTCACTACCCACAGCCCGTTTCTGATCAACTATTTGACGCTTGCAGCTAAAGCACACCGGATAAAGCTTACAGCACAAAACGGATTTGTTACGGAAAAAATCAATCAGATTGTACCTGAAAAGTCAGCGGTTGATGGTGATGACCTTGCCATTTACCAGTTTAATGAGCAATACGGAACCATCAGCGGGCTCAGCTCAAAATACGGGCTGCCCTCTGATGCCAATGAGCTGAATGAAAAACTTGATGAAAGCAATGAGCTTTTCGCGCAGCTGTTAGAATTACAGCAGGAAAATGAGTTCTGAGTTCCCCGGCCCCGAATGTCAGGATCATACGGATTCGGCATTATTTGGCCTGTGTGATGACCCCCATCCTTCTGGCAGGCGTGCGTATGCTTACACAAAAGAGGAGCACCGATGGATAGCGGTAGTCGAAAACCCGCATCGGTTTGCAGTAACTTTTACTGCTATCGATAACTGTGCTGACATCAGGCGCGCCGACGGCAAAATGAGCAAGCGGTGCGACGGAATGCTCACTTATGCCGTAACAGTAATCTTCGTAGAGCTGAAACAGCGCCGTGACAAGGGCAGTGAATGGATTAAAACGGCCGAACTTCAGCTAAAACAGACGATAAACTATTTTGAAAGGGGCTATTTGCTGAATGAGTACCCAAAAAAGAAAGCCTGCATTGCCAACAGTGAGCAACCCCGGTTCAGAAGCAGTCAGATGGAAAGAATGGAGAAATTCTACCGGGAAACGGGTTATGTACTGCGAATTGAAGGTACCATCCGGCTGGTTGAGGGATAAGCCCGTTTTGCCGATTGCAACTAACCCCCGACTTCGCTAATCTGCTTTTTACCTCGGGCTCGCACGACCTGCCGCATCTTTCTCTTTCACCCCTAACATCCTGAATGCGATGACTCATACGGATTTCCTTGAAATGGCCTGCGAAGAAGGCTTTCGCGGGATGAACGCCAATGAGGGCGGACCGTTCGGGGCCGTTGTGGTGCTCGACGGGGAAGTGATCGGGCGCGGACACAACCGCGTTACTTCGATCAACGACCCGACCGCCCATGCCGAGGTTGAGGCCATCCGGGATGCCTGCCGGCGCATGGGTCAGTTCCACCTGCCGGGGGCCGTGCTCTACAGCAGCTGCGAACCCTGCCCGATGTGCCTCTCGGCGGCATACTGGGCAAATCTCAGCGCGGTGTACTACGCCTCAACCCGCGACGATGCCGCCGCCATCGGCTTCAACGACAAATTTATCTATGATGAAATCCCGCTCCCACC
>JAFIET010000098.1 GCA_020832405.1 Balneolales bacterium | reverse complement strand
TTACGTCTGATTGATTTTGAATGTTTAACCTCAATTTCTGATTTGTTGTATAACGCCTTATTGAACAACCCCAATATACCCTCCCAAGTCGTATAAGTAAAGAAAAATCAACTTGAGCGACTTCCTGGTGGTCATTAAGTACCCAAAAAGGTACTTAATGACTTGTAATTCTATGTTTTTCGTGAAGTCGTATAAGGAACTACTTATTCGACTTCAGCCGCTTCCCCCTTTTTTTTCTGAATTCCCCAGCTGCTAATTTTACAACTGCCCCCCATCCCTTCAAATTCCCCCACTATCCAGAATATCTGCGTTTACCAGGCGAAACAGTGCTTCGAATTCAGTATCTTTTCCGCCTTCCTGAAGCCGTTAACTTTCAAAATATCTGATGTTTAAACGCTATTCATTCTGGCTGCTGTTTATTCTGTTTGCCATTTACGTGCTGAGCTTTGTGGACCGGCAGATCGTGGCGGTGTTGGCTCCGCAAATCAGGATGGATCTGGGCCTCACCAATGTGCAGATCGGTCTGCTGTACGGCACCGCCTTCTCCTTTATATATGCCTTCGCCGGTATCCCGATGGGGCGGCTGGCCGATCAGTGGTCGCGGCGTAAAATGATTGCCATTGCGGTGTTTACCTGGAGCCTGGTTACCGTGCTCAGCGGCTTCGCCGCTTCCTTTGCCCTGCTGATTTTTTACCGCCTGATTCTGGGCGTGAGTCAGGCCATGCTGGGGCCCGCCGCCTATGCCCTGCTGGCTGAAACCTTCAGACCGGAAAAACGGGCAAGCGTGTTTTCCGTTTATGCAGCCGGCATTTTTATCGGCATCGGACTGTCCTTCCTCGTTGGGGGTACCGTTGCGCAGTCGGCCGACTGGCAAACGGCCATGAAAGTTGTTGGTCTGCCCGGACTGCTGCTGGCGCCGGTTGCCTGGTTTTTTATCCGGGATGCGCGGGTCAACAAAGTCGTTTCGGGCACCTTCGTGGGTGATACGTTTTCGCACCTGCGGGAGATGCTGGCCAAGCGCACCATTCAGCTGCACCTGCTCGGCTTCGCCATGCTTGCCGCCATCGGCTACACCGTGCTCGCTTTTGTGAGCACCATTTTTGTGGATGTGTTTGAGCGCCCCGATCTGATTCGCCATTACGGCTGGTTTCAGTTTGGCGTTGCGGGCACCGTTATCCTGATGGGTCAGCTGGCCGATTATCTGGCCCTCAAAAAGAAAGCCTGGCGCTTCTGGGCGGGCATCATTCCGGCGGTCGGGGCGGTGCCGCTCTACGGACTCGGGCTTTTCGCGGGCGACGGCTTCACGGCCTTGCTGCTGCTGGGCGGGGCGGTGCTGTTTTCATCGTCCTTCAACGGGGTCGCTGCCGCGCTGATTCAGTTTATGGTGAAGCCCAATCAGCGGGCCCTCGCCGGCGGTCTCTACCTCTTCGTGATCAGCATAGCCGGCTTCGGTCTGGGTCCGCCGATTGCGGGCTATCTGATGGATCAGGTTTTCGAGGGTCCGTACGCGGCGTCCTACGCAGTTTTTTCCATCATCGTGGTATGTGCCATCATTGCCGTTTTCAGCTTTCTTGCTGCAATGCGCACCTACGATCAGGATGCGCTGGATTAGGTTTGGGAGGCCATCACCCTAAAAAAACAAACGCCCCTAAAATGCCCCGTGCCTGATGCCGCCTGTTGAGACGAGCAGCTGATCAAAGCCGAAAAAAGCCATGGCTTCATCCAAAATGAGCAGGCCGCTGAGCACGATATCGGCGCGGCCTTCCATCACGAGGGGGAAGGCGTGCTCCATCTCACGGGGCGTTTTCGTGGCAGCCCACTCAATCCAGTAGGTGAGGCGATCGCGGGAAATACGGGTGCCGTTCAGGGCGGAGGCGCTGTACTCGCGCATGCCGAGCTCCATGAAGGCGAGGGTCGTTACCGTGCCGGCTACGCCCGCCATTACGGGGAAGTGCCCCGCTTCTTTTTCGGCCCTGAGCAGCTGCCTCACCGGCTCCATCTGCTGAAGCGCCCCGGCAACAGCCTTACGGCAGGCCTCAACCTGCGGGACTTCGGGCCTGAAATCGGCATACGGAAATGCAGCGGAATGATCCTGAGCCGGAGGCTGCAAAAAACGCTCGGTAAAACGGACACAGCCCGCATCGACCGAGAGAAAAGCCTGCGGCTTTCCGGTAAAATCGATGCTGCCGAATGCCGCTTCGGTGCTGCCTCCCCCGATATCCAAAACGAGGGCGCGGTCCGCTTTTTTGGAAGCCGCGGCGGGCAGCACGCGCAGGGCACCGCGGAAGGTTGCTGCCGCTTCTTCATCGCCCGAAAGCAGGCGGATTTCCCAGCCGGTTTGTGCTTTCACCCGCTCCAGGAATTCCTGCCGGTTGGCGGCATCGCGCACGGCTGAAGTTGCCGTTACAACGGGCGTGAGCGGGGCCTCACCCAGACCGTAGCGGTCGAGGGCTACGCCAATGAGTTCGCGGTATTCGCGCAGCACTTTGAGCACGCGCGCCATGCTGTCGGGGTGAAGCGTGCGGTCGCGGTCAACGCCCCGCCCAAGCCGCGGGATGCGCTGCTCCTCCCGGATGATGCGCAGCCAGCCGTCGGGCTGCTCCTCGGCGATGAGCAGCAGCACGGTGTTGGTGCCGATATCGATGGCGGCTTTGAAGGTGCTGTCAGCATTGGTCATCTCGAGCGGCTCCCGATGGTGCGTTCTATAAAATCGAAATAGGTTTCGTGCAGCAGCAGGTAGCTCGGCAGGTTGTACCACACGCGGTGATCGCCGGGCGGATAAATGCGGAGCTCGGCATCCTTGCCGGCATTGGTGAGAGCCGTTACCAGCTGCATGGTGTTCTGCAGATGCACGTTTTCATCCATGGCGGAGTGTACGAGCAGCAGCCGGCCTTTGATATTGCCGACATGCGTCATCACCGAGCTTTGGATGTAGCCCTTGAGGTTTTCATCCAGAAGGCCCATGTAACGCTCGGTGTAGATGGTGTCGTAGAGGCGCCAGTCGGTGACCGGTGCCGCCACAATGGCGCTTTGGAACACGCCCGGTTCGAGGCCCATGGTGAGAGCGCTCATGTAGCCGCCGTAGCTGTGACCGTAAATCATCATGCGGTCGCCGTCGATCCACGGGTGCTCTGCTGCCAGCCAGTTCACGGTTTCGGCGAAGTCGCGGGCCTCAAGATGGCCGAGCCGCAGGTAAACACTCTTTTCGAAATCGCGGCCGTAGCCGCCGCTGCCGCGGTTGTTCACGTTGGCCACCACATAGCCCTGCTGCGCCAGAAACTGAATGAAGCCGTTGGCCTCAAATTCGTTGTACACGCCCTGCGCGCTGGGTCCGCCGTAGATGCTGAGCACCAGCGGATAGCTTTTGGTTTCATCAAAATCCGGCGGAAGTACAAGCGAGCCGTCGAGCGAAACGCCTTCAGAAGTTTCAAAGCTGAACAGCTGACGCGGGGAGTAGGCAAATTCGGCTATAAAATCGAGCACCGCGGCATTGTCCTCGAGTTTCTGAATCATGCGGACCGGCTGCGTGCCCCAAAGCTCGACCTGCCGGGGCGTTTCGGTGTTGGAGTAGCGGTCGATGAAGAAGCGCCCGTTGGGGCCCATATCCACGCGGTGCCGGCCGGGCACCTGAGTGATGCGCTCCTTGCCGCTTCCGTCGAATGCGATGCGGTACAGATGCCGCTCCAGCGGCGACACCTCGGTGGAGGTGTAATAAATGAGTTCGTTTTCGGCATCAACCGCGTGTACGAAGGTGACCTGCCAGTCGCCGGAGGTTACCTGCCGGATGAGTTCGCCCTCGTAGCTGAAATGGTAAATGTGCTTCCAGCCGTCGCGGTCAGAAATCCAGAAGAAGGATTCGGTTTCCTGCGGGAAGAAAAAATAGTCGTCGATTCCGGCAAAGAAATCGAACACATCAATCCAGACCTCGCTCGCTTCATGCATCACCCGCTCACCCGCGCCGCTTTTGATATCATATAAATGAAGTCCGAGTTCGGTCTGTGCGCGGTTCATGGTCGTAACCGCCAGCCTGCCGGGGTCGGCGGTCCAGTAAATGCGCGGCACGTAGCCGTCGCCCAAGTCAAGTTCCATCCAGACCGTTTCGGCGCTGCGCACGTCGGTGACCCCGATTTCGACGGTCGGGTTGGTGTCGCCTACTTTGGGAAACGGAATTTCGAACCACTCGGGATGCGTACCTTCAAAGTCAGTCGTGCGGAACATCGGCACCTCCCGCTCGTCGGATTTCCAGAAGGCAATGTTGCGGCTGTCGTGCGACCACTTCCAGGCCTGCACCAGCCCGAATTCTTCCTCGTAAACCCAGCCAAACCGGCCGTAGAACACATTTTCCTCATCGCCGAAGGTCAGCTGACGCTCGGTTTTGGTTTCCAGATCGTACACAAACATGTTGCCGTCTTTGTGGTAGGCAAGCAGGGTGCCGTCGGGCGAAAGCTCAGCCGTAAAGGCGCGGGAGGCGACGAGTTCAAGCGACTGATCTTCGAGCGCGTAATAAAAATAGTCAGCCGTGCCGGAGTAGCGGTAGATGGGTTCAAAGTTGGTCTGAAAAATGATGTAGCGGGCATCATCAGACCACTGAAACGAGCGGAATGAAAATGGCACCTCACTGCCGGGAAAAGTGACGGAGGCGCCGTCGAAAACGAGCACGTCTTCGCCGCTTGCCGGATCGAAGGTGTAGATCTCACTCAGGCCTGTTTCGGCATTGCGGGTCATGTACGAAAGCCGGTCGCCGTTGGCGATCCAGTTTACCGAACCCGGACCGTTACCCCCTGACAGGTTTCCGGCACTGAACAGCGCCTGCTGAAGCGATTCGTAGCGCTGAAGTTCCTGCGCCTGCGTGTGCTGTGGTACCCAAACCGCCAGCACGAACATTATAACTGAAAACCGGACGAGGTGATGCATAAGATTATTTTTTTGTGATGAGGATACTGACGAAATAATGTCACTTTACTGCTGAGGACTTAGCGGCCTCAACAAAGGCAATGCTTTCCCGAATGATGCCGATGGCTTCCTGAAGGACCTCATCCTCAATAATGAGCGGGGGTGCAAGCCTCACGAGGGTGTTGGAATGAAGGGTCCAGCCGAGCAGCAGTCCGTGTTCGAGGCAGCGCTCAACGACTGCGCGGGTAGTGTCAAAATCCGGCAGTACGAGACCGAGCATGGCGCCCATCCCCCTGATTTCCACAACGCCGGGCACATCAAGGCCTTCGCGGATTTGTTTTTCGATGGATGGGGCCCGTTCCCATAGCCGGTGTTCGAGGGTAAACGACAGCGCCGCGTGTCCCGCCGCGCAGCTCATAGGGTGTCCGCCGAAAGTCGTGACGTGATTCAGCGGCGGATCGTACATAAAAGCTTCAAAAAGCCGGCTTGATGCGGCAAATCCGCCTACGGGCATGCCGCCGCCCATGGCCTTGGCCATGCACAGGATATCGGGCACGACCCCGTAATGCTCAAAGGCAAACAGCTTTCCGGTTCGGCCGAAGCCGCTCTGAATTTCATCAAAAATGAGGCAGGCGCCGGTTTCGGTGCAGCGCGCCCGCAGCTTTTGCAACCAGGGTTTTTGGGACGGGATGATGCCGCCCTCGCCCTGAATCGGCTCAAGTATAACGGCGGCCGTTTGGGAATCAACGGCTTCAAGAACGGCATCGTCGTTGTAGTCGAAAAAGTGCACATCGGGCAGCAGCGGCAGGTAGGGGTCGCGGTACACATCGCGGCCGGTAACGCTCAGCGCGCCGTGCGTGTCGCCGTGATAGCTGTTCCGGAAGGCGATGAGTTTGGTGCGGCCGGTGTGCTTCTTGGCCAGCTTAAGGGCGCCCTCGTTGGCTTCGGTGCCGCTGTTCACAAAATAGATGCGGTCCAGGCTTTCGGGCAGTACCGAGGTAAGCAGCCGTGCGAAATCAGACTGCGGCCGCTGAATAAACTCCCCGTACACCATCACGTGCAGGTGCCGGTCGAGCTGCGCGCGAAGGGCGCTCACGACGGCAGGATGCCGGTGACCCAGGGTGCTGACCGCAATGCCGGAAATGAAATCGGTGTACCTGCGGCCGGTGGTATCGTAGAAAAAAGGTCCCTCAGCGTGGTCAATTTCGATGCCCATGGGCGTGTCGCTCGTGAGGGCAACATGCCGGTAAAAGGCGTCTCTCGCGGAAAGGGTTTGGTTGGGTTGATGCATTAGTAAAACGACCGGATAGGTGTGTCAAAAAAGCGGCATGCCGTCATTAAACTGACAGCATGCCGGGCTATACTTTATGGCAGGCGTAAGGCTCAGCCGAGCTCTTCGGCGCCGCCCAGGTACGGCTTCAGCACCTCAGGTACCCGAAGCTTGCCGCTAGGCAGCTGATATTCCTCGAGGATGGCGGCCATCACGCGGGGCAGCGCGAGTCCGGAGCCGTTCAGGGTGTGCAGGGTTTCGATACTGCCTTTTTCGTCGCGGTACCGCACCATCATCCTGCGGGCCTGAAAGCCTTCGAAATTGGAGCAGGAGCTCACCTCAAGCCAGCGCTGCTGACCCGGGCTCCACACTTCGAGGTCGTACTTCTTGGTTTGCGTGAAGCCCATATCGCCGGTACACATCAAAAGGCGGCGGTAGCTCAGGCCCAGCTGCCGAAGCAGAAACTCGGCATCTTCGCGCAGGCTCTCGAGCTCATCATAAGAGGTTTCGGGCTTCACAAACTTCACCAGCTCAACTTTGTCGAACTGATGCAGGCGGTTGAGTCCGCGCACGTCTTTACCGTATGAACCCGCCTCGCGGCGCCAGCAGGGTGTGTAGCAAACATACTTTACAGGCAGGGATTTGAGCTCGAAAATTTCATCCCGATGGAAATTACTGACCGGCACCTCAGCGGTCGGAATCATGAAAAACCCGTCGCGGGGCACGGTGTACATCATGTCTTCCTTGTCCGGAATCTGCCCCGTACCGCGCGCAGAATCTTCGTTCACCATAAAGGGCGCCATCAGCTCCGTGTAGCCGCGCTCCGTTGCGGTGTCGATAAAATAGTTGATGAGGGCGCGTTGCAGCCGGGCTGCGGGACCCTTGTAGAACGGAAATCCGGCTCCGGTTACCTTCACCCCGCGCTCAAAATCGATCCAGCCGTGCTCGGCGGTGAGTTCCCAGTGCGGTTTCACCCATTCATCGGTACGCAGCTCCCCGTGCCGGAACGCTTCCACATTGTCGTTTTCGGTTTTCCCGACGGGCACACTTTCATGCGGGATGTTGGGGATGCGCAGCATCAGCCCGAAACGCTGCTCCCGCAGCATTTTCTCCTTGTCTTCAAGTCCTTTAATGGCGCCCTTCATCTCGCCGGTTTCCTGAATGAGGGCCTGCGCCTCGGCTTTCTGCCCTTTGCTCATCAGCTGACCAATCAGCTTGGCTTTTGTGTTGCTCTCACCGCGGAGGCTGTCAAGCTCCTTCACCGCATCGCGCCAGTTTTTATCGGTCTCCAGCAGGGTATCCACAAGGCTGGTATCGGTTTCGCCCTTGTTGAGCATGGCCGTTTTCACAAGTTCCGGCTGCTCCTTAATCACAGAAATATCTAACATTTGGAAAGAATTATAATCGGGTTCTAATAATTTTGGGATTGAATTTCAGCTGTAAAAATACGGAATCCTGCTGCCACACGGGTCTATGGATTTTGCGTGTTTCGATGGATGGCTTCAGATGCCTGAGGCGGCTCAAAGCTGACCCAGCTCCTTTTTGAGCTCAATCAGAAACATCATGGCATGGATTGGGGTCATGCTGTTGAGGTCGGCCTGCGCAATTTTCTCCTTCAGTTTTTCGGCAAGAGGGTCGGGTGCCCCGGCGAATAAATCGAACTGCGGCAGCGCCGGTTGTTTAGAGATTTTTTTGGAGAGGGATTCGGCAGCCTTTTTCTTCGCCCCTGCAGCTGAGGTGCCGGATGGCAGTGCTCCGTTTGAGGTCACTGACTCGTCACCGTCTTCAACTTCAGTAAGCTGACCGTTTTTGTTGGTGATGTCGAGGCTGTGCTGCTCCAGGTTGTGCAGGATTTCCCGCGCCCGCTCGATGACAATTTTTGGCAGACCCGCCATACCCGCGACCTGAATCCCGTAGCTGTGATCGGCCCCGCCGCGGATCAGCTTCCGCATAAAAATTACTTTGCCTTCATGCTCCTTCACCTGCACGTTGAAATTCACGATGCGGTCGTACATGCTTTCCAGCTCGTTCAGCTCGTGATAGTGCGTCGCAAACAGGGTTCGGGCCGCTACCTTCGGCTGATTGTGCAGGTACTCGGCCAGCGACCACGCAATGCTGAGTCCGTCGAAGGTGCTTGTTCCGCGCCCCACTTCATCCAGCAAAATCAGGGATTTATCGGTCGCATTATTGAGGATGTTTGCAGCCTCGTTCATCTCCACGAGGAAGGTACTCTCCCCTGCTGCGAGGTTGTCGGAAGCCCCAACACGGGTGAAGATTTTATCGACCAGGCCGATCCGGGCTTCGCGGGCAGGCACGTAGCAGCCCACCTGCGCCATCAGCACAATGAGGCCGGTCTGCCGCAAAATGATGCTCTTACCGGCCATGTTTGGCCCGGTGATGATCATCAGCTGCTCGGTTTCGGTGTCCAGAAAAATATCGTTCGGGATGAAGGGCTCCCCAAGCGGCAGGGAGCGCTCCACAACCGGATGCCGCCCGGCTTTGATGTCGATCACCGAAGAGTCATCCACCTGCGGCTTCACATAGTTGAACAGGAAGGCCGTTTCGGCCAGGCTTTGCAGGCAGTCGATGGCCGCAACGGAGGCGGCGTTCTGCTGAATCTGCCCGGCATACTCGGCCACGTGCATCCGCAGCTCATTAAACAGCTCAAACTCCAGGGTTGAGATGCGCTCTTCGGCGCTGAGCACCTTTTCCTCAATTTCCTTGAGCTCCGGGGTGATGTAGCGCTCGGCGTTAACGAGCGTCTGTTTCCGGATGAAGGTGTTCGGCACCTTGCTCTGATGGACTTTCGTCACTTCAATATAGTACCCGAAAACCTTGTTGTAGCCCAGTTTAAGCGAGTTGATGCCGGTTTCCTGCACCAGCTTTTTCTGAATATCGGCGATGTAACGTTTGCCGTTTCGGGCGATGTCGCGGATTTCCTGCAGCTCCGGCGAGTAGCTCTCGCGGATGATGCCGCCGTCGCGCAGCCCCGCCGGCGGGTCGTCCACAATGGCTTCCCTGATGCGCTCCTGCAGCTCGATCAGGCCCGAGAGGCCGTCCCGCAGGGCCACCACAAGCGCCGATTCCTGGTTCTGAAGCAGCATTTTAACCGGGATGATGCGCTCAAGCGACAGGCGCAGTTGCGTGAGGTCGCGGGCATTGGCCCGGCCTGCCGAAATGCGAGAGATGAGGCGTTCGAGGTCGCCGATCTGCTCCAGCTCGTCCCGCAGGCTGCTGCGGATTTCGTGTGCCTTAAACAGGGCCTCAACGGCATCGAGACGACGGCGGATGTCGCGCAGGTTTTTGAGCGGACGCATGATCCACTTGCGCAGCTCGCGGGCGCCCATGGCCGTCTGCGTTTCATCGAGTATGGAAATCAGGGTGCCTTCCGTGCCCCCCTGCTGAAGCGAAGCCGTAAGCTCGAGGTTGCGCTTGGTTGATGCATCAAGCATCATAAAATGCGTGTTCTCAAAGGCGTAAATCCGCCTGATGTGTCCGAGCGAGGCCTTCTGATTCTCCTTAATGTAGTGCAGCAGCGCCCCTGCCGCTACCTGCGCAATGTTCAGCTCTTCTACGCCGAACCCCTTCAGGGAGTGCGTCTTAAAATGATCGAGCAGCAGCTGATAGCAGTAATCGAGTTCAAAAATCCAGTCCTCCTGAAACGTGAGCATGTAGCCGTCGAGGGCCGGAGGCACATCACCCTTTAATTTTTTGCTGACCAGAATTTCAGCGGGTGCGAACAAGGTGAGGAAGCTTTTAAGCTCGCGGGCATCAAGCTGCGTGAGGGCGAACTCCCCGGTCGATACATCCGAAAAAGCTACGCCGGCAGTGCTGCCGCTCCAGTGCACGGCGAAGGCATAGTTGTTTTGCTTGTGCTCCAGCAGCTTTTCGTTCAGGGTTACGCCGGGAGTCACGACCTCGGTTACTTCGCGGTCAACGATCTTTCTTTTGGCCGCTTTGGCTTCTGCGGGATCCTCAGTTTGATCGCACACGGCAACGCGGTGTCCGCGCTTCACAAGGCGCGGCAGATAGGTGTCGAGGGAGTGATGCGGGAAACCGGCAAGCGGGGTCTGATCACCGCCGTTGTTGCGCTTGGTGAGGGTGATGCCGAGTTCTTTGCTGATGGTAACCGCATCCTCTGCAAACGTTTCGTAGAAATCACCTACCCGAAACAGAAGCACCGTACCCGGATATTTGGCCTTAATGTCATTGTACTGCCGCATGAGCGGCGTCTCACCTTTGGATGGCTTCATTCGGAAACAAGTGCTGCATTAAATTGAGAATTCGTTAGCCTTCAAGTATAACAATTGCCTGAGAGGCTTCAAAAC
>JAFIET010000097.1 GCA_020832405.1 Balneolales bacterium | reverse complement strand
CTGACTATCAGGTCAAAATCTGGTCAAAACTGACCGACCCAAAAATGCTTAATGTTAATTAAAAACGTCAACCGTATTTAGGCATCTACAAAAAGCCAAAAGCCAAAAGCCAAAAGCCAAAAGCCAAAAGCCAAAATAAGGCAAAACCTCCTTACTTCACGCGCTCAGCCTTTGAGCGCTTTTTTCAGGGCCTGCACCACCTGCTCCTGTGTGTGCATGGTCATCAGCGGCCAGAGCGGCAGGGAAAAGACTTCCCCCGCTATGGTACGGCTTACGGGGCAGGGCTCGTACTGCCCCTCGTACACGGGCAGCATATCCTGAGGTACGGGATAATACACCATGCAGTGCACGCCCAGCACTTTGAGGCGGGCTACAAGCTCATCGCGGGTTATGCGGGCGCTGTTTTTGCGCAGGCGGAGGGTGTACTGATGAAAAACATGACCCGGAATCACTTTGGGTACCGTCAGCAGTTCCGGGCTGAGGCCGTGCTGCTCCAGCATCATGGTATAGAGCTGCGCGGCCGTCCGCCGGCCGTTGTTCCAGCGGTCCACATGCGGCAGCTTGAGCTGAAGTACCGCCGCCTGAATGGTATCGAGCCGGGAATTGTAGCCCACAAGCTCATTATGATATTTCTTATCGGCTCCGTGCACATGCAGCTTACGGGCAGTAGCAGCAAGCGCATCGCTGTTGGTTGCAATCAGTCCGCCATCGCCGAAAGCACCGAGGTTTTTGGACGGAAAAAAGGAAAAGGCTGCCATATCACCCAGCGCACCGGTTTTAAGCCCCTGCAGCGCCGCCTTGGTTTCACTGCTGCAGCCGCATTCGCCGCACCGGCTGTGATAGACCGCGCCAAACGACTGTGCGCAATCTTCGAGAACGGCGAGCTGATGCCGGCGCGCGATTTCGGTAATGCGGCCCATGTTACAGGGCCGGCCAAACAGATGGACCGGAATAATGGCTTTGGTTTTGGGGGTGATGCAGGCTTCGATGGCATCGGGACTGATGTTCAGGCTGTCTTCATCGATATCTGCAAAAACGGGTTTTGCACCGAGCACGGAAACCGATTCGGCCGTGGCAAAAAAGGAAAAGGGGGTTGTGATCACCTCATCGCCGGGCTTCACGCCAAGGGCGCGGAGTGAAATAACGAGGGCATCCGTACCGGAATTAAGGCCGATGGCGTGCTTCACGCCGAGATAGTCAGCCGCAGCCTGCTCAAATTCCTGCACTTCACGCCCCCTGATGAAAGCCGCATCGCTGATAACACGCCACAGTTTGCGCTCAAGTTCCTCCCTGATTTCGTCAATTTCCGGGCTCAGGTTCAGCGGTGGTATCATAGTAATGGTCCGTTTAAATGTCCGTAGTTGTTTCGTTTCCTAAGATCTGTAACGCCCTGAAGGCATCTGTGGTACAGCCGGTAAAATGCAGCATTTGTGAAGCAATCCCAAAAACAGTCTTTCCCGGTCAGGGCCTTCCTCCCCGGTAAGGCATTCTTAATTAAATTATGGTAGCGTCACACCGTTTATCAATTTACCGTATGCATGCATGAATCACAATTTCCGTGCGTTGTACATGCGTCAGGCGGGGGACCGGTATCCCTTTCTTTCAGCTATGTACGAACGCATTGCATTGCTTCACAGGGCTTTACGGTGATCAGCCACAGCGTGGAAGGCTTCGGGTTTCCGGCTGAAGACGCGCAGGGCAGAAGGGCAGCGGAGCCGGAAAAGCCCTTGCGGCGTCGGCATTGGCCTGATAAAGGAAAAGCGGGCGGGGTGCAGCTGTGTAAAAAGGAGTTTTATCCGTAATTTCCTTTCTTATAATCGCAGGAAAAAGGTTAACTTTGCCTTTTACCTACAGCGAGCTAAAATGCCCGGTACAGGAATCACATCACATAACGCTTAAAACAAAGTAATAGCAGTATATGGAACTTGACAACAACGAAAGGCGAAAAGGATTACGGTCGAATGGTTCTTCTGAAGATCCGCTCAACTCCGGTTTTATCCCCGGTGGTGAGGAAGATCAAAATGATCCCTTTGACCCTCAGCTTATTCTTTATTCCCTTTGGGACGGTAAATGGATTATCCTCGCCTGTGTTGTGATAATTGGTGCTTTAGGTTACTATTATACACAAACACTCCCTAACAACTACCGCACAACTGGTTTATTTCTGATTGAAAATCAGCGTGCCGACCGAGGCCTGAACCTGTTTGAATTTACCCGTGCACGGAACCTGACCTGGGATGAAGTCGGAACAGAGATGCAGTTTATTGTAAACTCGCACGAGCTTGCCGAAAATGTAGGCCGCCGCCTGATTCAGACCCTCGTTAATCCGGTTTCCGGAGATACCCTGCCGATTCTGCGGCAAAACGGCCTGGGCTTCATACCGGAAGATCAGGTACTTGCAAACATCGCCCGGCGTCTTCCCAATACCATCACGCTGCATCAGATCGAACAGATGAACCTGGTTGAAATCCGGTCAACGAGCTTCGATCCGCATGAAGCCGCTTTCATTGCGAACTACTACATTGAAGAGTACCGCCGCCTTGATGAGCAGATTACCCGCTCGAACCTCACAAGCGCCGCAAGCTATCTCGAACAGCTGGAAGAGCGCAACACCATGACGCTGGGTGAGCAGGACGAGCAGATCCGTGTATTCCTGGAAGCCGACTGGACCATGATTACCGATGAAGACGGTACCGCAGCGGCGCAGGAGCTTCGAAGCCTGTTCCGTGAAGCCGAGGAGCTTCGTTTCCGCAAGATTGCTGTTGCGGACTATCTGGAAAGGCTACGTACTGAAAAGCAGATGGTGCTCGATATGCTTTATGAGGGCGCTACTGACAATGATATGTCCCTTGTAAATGCCTTCGAGCAGGCCATACTTGACCTTCGCCTTCAGGCAGAAGCATTCTACATCGAACAGCCCCAGCTACGCGCAAACCCGGAGCGCAATACCGTTTTATCCCAGATACTGCGCAGGATTGACTATCTCGAAGGCCTGCGCGATGAGCGTCTCGATTCACAGCGTCAGCGCGTGATCGACCGTCAGGGGCTTGATCAGCCTTCTCTTGCAAGCTATCTCGCCAACATCCGCAATGAAATCCGCAGCAATGAAGGCCGGCTTGTCGATATGGACCTGCGGGAAGATTTTATTGCCGAGCGGGTGAACGACATTCAGAGCGACATGATGACCATCATGGCGAGAAGCTCGGAGCTTCAGCGCCTGCGCCGCAATCAGGTGATCAGCGAGCAGCTGTACCTGAACCTGCTCAAGCGCCTTCAGGAAACACAGATTGCGATTCAGTCAGAGGTCAGCCGTGTGCGCGAAATCCGGGCAGCTTCGGTACCGACCTCACCTTTCAGCCCGAACCGTTTACGGAATTACATTCTGAGTATCATTCTCGGCTTCGGCCTTGGTGCCGGTATTGTGCTGCTGCGCAACCTGCTCGACGATATGATTCATGACCCCGCACAGCTGCGTAAAGCCGGTTTTAACGTGATTGGCGTCATTCCTGACTTTACGGACTACATCAACACGCACTTCAAGAATACCGAGCGTCTGCCGATTCGCGGCCGTAATGTGGATGTGAACCTGATTTCCCTGATTGACCCCATTTCTGCGGGTGCTGAAGCCTATCGCAGGCTCAGAACAAGCATTGAATTCAGCAATGCCGACCGTGACTATCAGACTCTTGTGGTAACAAGCTCCAAACCTTCTGAAGGAAAGAGCCTTACCTCCATCAACCTCGGTCTTACCTACGCACAGTTCGGCAAGCGCACCCTGATCATTGACTGTGACCTTCGGAAACCAACCATTCACAAAAAGCTTGGTCTTGAAAAATCGCCGGGTCTGAGCGACATTCTCTTCGACAAACACAGCCTTGAAGAATGCCTGATTGACTCAAGCACGGACAACTTCTTTGTGATTACGGCCGGTAACAGCATCCCCAACCCCGCGGAAACCATGGGTTCCAAGCGCATGCAGGAGCTGATCAGCTCCCTCAAGAAAGAGTTTGACATCATCATTCTTGATACGCCTCCCCTGCTTGTTGTATCCGATGCCATGCCGCTGTCCGTTGCTACCGATGCAACCCTGCTTGTAGCCAAGACCGAAGAGACCGAGCTCTCCATCCTCAAGGAAACCCGTCAGGACCTTCGCGACCTTGGTGTGAACATTGCCGGTACCGTGCTTAATGCCTACGATACCAACAGCGTGAAATCGTACTACAAATACAATTACAAGTACAACTACAAGTACAAGTACGACTACGCCTACAAGAATTACAAGCTTGACTACACGGATCAGCCTGACCAAAAGTAGTATTGCTGTTTCTCTTTACAGGAAAGGTGAGTTTACCCCGCCTTTCCTGTATTTTTCCGGGATGGTATTCTGTTCCGGCATTTATTGAACCCGTATCCCACCAACAGATAATTCTTCTCAATTTCATGAAGCAATTCCACGCTTTTTTGCCCGCTCTTACCCTTTCCGTTTTTTTACTGCTCGGTTCACTGTTTGCTTTTACTGACAAAGCAGAAGCGCAGGGTCTGAACCGTCAGGGCAGCAGTCTCACACAGTTGTACTCCCTTGCCGAGCAGATGCCCAATCACTATCAGTTTGTGCGCACCGGCGAACCCAGCATCACGGTTGTTGTAATCGGGTCCGTTGTACGACCCGGCACCTATGAGGTCAGAGAAGGAACCGACCTGAACGAGCTGCTCCTCTACACCGGCGGCCCGAGGGCTATCGGCGTGAGAGATCGGAGAATAACGCCTGACGTCAACTTCTTTCTCAGCCGTACCTTTGAAGGCGAAGGTCGGCGAATTATTTTTGAAACAACCTTTGAAGCCTACACAACGCAGTTTGTGGAATTCCCGGTCATGCAGGATTTCGATGTGGTCATTGTTGAAACGGATCCTGTTCCACGACCAATTTGGAGAGAAGTACTTACCCTTACCTCACAGATTCTGAGTATCGCAGCATCGCTAACCCTAATCATCTGGCGTCTGCGACGGGGTTAACAACCTTTCAAAGTATGCTGTTTAACCTTAAAAAGGCAGTCCTGCAATCAGCAGGGCTGCCTTTTTTTTCCGTTTTGTGTTACCTCATGGCCCGCAGCAGAAGTCTTCCGGCGGCTTGACCCATATCATTAAATCCGCCCGCTGCCGGCGGGCGCTTAGCGGACCGGTCTCTGCTCTGCTCACACAGTCAGCCGAACCGGTTTAACGCCCTCTTAATGCGCTTCCAACCAGTTCCGCGCAATACCGGCTTCGACCTTTACCGGTACTTTTAGTTCCATGGCCTGTTCCATTTCCTGCTGTATGAGGGCAGCACAGGCTTCCGCAACGGATTGCGGGGCTTCGAACAGCAGTTCATCGTGTACCTGAAGCAGCATGCGGCAGTCCGGCATGCGCTCCCTGAGGCGGGCCTGCAGACGTATCATCGCAATTTTGATGAGGTCTGCCGCGGTTCCCTGTATAGGCATGTTGATGGCGGTGCGCTCGGCAAAGCCGCGCATATTGGGATTGGCGGATCGGATTTCGGGGATGTAGCGCCGGCGCCCCATTAGGGTAGTAACATAGCCGTGCTCCCGCGCAAATGCGGTGGTCTCCCTGATGTAGTTCCGGATACCCGGAAAACGCTCAAAGTAGGCATCGATAATGGTTTTGGCTTCGGTGCGGTCAATGCCGAGGCGCTGTGCCAGCCCAAAGGCACTCACCCCGTAGGGAATCCCGAAGTTGACTTCCTTTGCCTTGCGCCGCATATCGCGGTCAACTTCCTCCAGCGATGACAGACCGAAGATTTCCATAGCGGTGCGCGCATGAATGTCCTGATCATCGCGGAAGGCCTGCATCATGGCTTCATCTTCCGAAATGGAGGCAATCACCCGAAGCTCTATCTGAGAATAATCGGCCGCTATCAGCACTTTGCCCTCCTCCGCGACAAAGGCCTTGCGGATTTCCCGGCCGCGGTCGGTACGGATGGGGATGTTCTGCAGGTTGGGGTTGGAGGATGACAGCCGCCCCGTTGCCGCTACCTGCTGATTCAGGCTTGTGTGAATACGGCCCGTTTGCGGGTGAATCAGTTTGGGCAGGGCATCGGCATAGGTGGATTTCAGCTTGCTGAGGGAGCGGTAGTCCAGCACCAGTGTTGGCAGCTTGTGCCCGAAGGCGGCGAGATCGGTCAGAATCTGCTCATTGGTCGAATATTTGCCGGTTTTGGTCTTTTTGCCGGAAGGCAGCCCCATTTTTTCAAACAGAATATCGCCCAGCTGTGCAGGTGAGTTGATGTTGAACTCCTCCCCCGCTTCTTCAAATATCTGCTGCTGCAGGGCGGCCATGTCTTCCCCAAGCTGCTCCGAGAAAGCTTCAAGCATGTCCGTATCGAGGCAGATGCCGTTCATTTCCAGCTCTCCGAGCACGGGCACAAGCGGGAACTCCAGGGTTTCGGCAATGTCCATCAGCCCGTCGGTTTCCAGCTTTTGCTTTAGCATTTCAAACAGCTGCAGGGTGATGTCGGCATCTTCGCAGGCATAGGGCATCACCTTCTCAACCGGGATATCCCGCATGCTTTTCTGCTGCTTGCCCTTGCCGATCAGGCTTTCGATGGAAACGGGGTTGTAGCCGAGGTACTGACGGCTGAGCTCATCCATGCTCAGCTTTTGATTGGAGTCGATAAGGTAGGCGGCAATCATGGTATCAAAAACCGGTCCGGCTACGGGCATGCCGTGCCGGCTGAGCACCATGTAGTCGTATTTGTAGTTCTGCGCAATTTTAAGGCTGTCGCTGCGCAGCACTGCGCTGAGCTTCGCTTTCAGCAGCTCAGGAGGAAGGCCCTCCCCTGTACCGTCGGCAGCCTTCACGGGCACGTAGAAGGCCTCAGCCGGCTTTACCGCAAAGGCGAGGCCTACGAGTTCCGCATGCATGGGCTCGGAGGCGGTGGTTTCGGTATCGAAGCAGAAGTGCGGGGCTTCGGCAAGCAGCTTCACCAGCTCATCAAGGGCCTCTTCGGTATCCGCGAGGCGATAGTCGGCTTTGGCGGTTTCTATCGTCTTCAGCGCTTCGCCCTGCGTTTCCGGGGCTGTTCCGTGACCGCTGCCGAACAGATCGCCCTGCCCGCTCTGCTTATCTTTACGCTGCGCTGCGGCTGATTTTCTTACTTCGCCGTCCTGCGCGGTGCTTCCCTGCTGCACCATGGCCTCCCCGAACTTCCGGCTCAGGGTCCGGAATTCCATCCTCCGGAAAAAATCAGACAGCTCCTCCCCGTTTGGTCCTTCCCATTTGAGCACGCTCCAGTTTACGGTGTCGGGGACGGCGGTATCGATCACAATCATTTTCTTGGAAAGCAGGGCCTGCTCCGCATTTTGGGTGAGGCCTTCACGTGCGCGCTTGGCCTTCATGCCCGGCGCGGCCTCGATGGCGGCTTCCAGGCTGCCGAATTCCTGAATAAGTTTGGGAGCACCCTTCTTGCCGATACCCGGCACGCCGGGGATGTTATCGGCCGTATCACCAATAATCGCGAGCACATCTATCACTTTCTCCGGCGGTACGCCAAAAAATTCAGTAACGCCCTCCGGATCAATCACCTGAAAACCGTCGCCGTTGTTCAGGGGCTTGTACATGAACACATTTTCGGTAACAAGCTGCATGAAATCCTTATCGGGCGTCACCATAAAAACCTCTGCCCCATCCTTACCCGCCTGCGTAGCAAGCGTACCGATGATATCATCGGCCTCGTAGCCGTCTTTCTCCAGGTTCTGAAAGCCGAAATGCGTTACCATTTCCTTCATGAGCGGAATGGTCTGCCGGAGCTCATCGGGCTGCGGCGGCCGGTTGGCTTTGTAGGCCTCGTCCATTTCATGGCGGAAGGTCGGGGCATGCGTATCCCAGGCTACGGCAATGTGCGTCGGTTTTTCGGATTCAAGCAGCTTCACCAGGGTATTGGCAAAGCCCATCAGCGAGCCGGTCGGGATGCCTTCCGAATTTTGAAGGCTTGCGTTGATAAAGGCAAAGTAGGAGCGGTAAGCCAGCGCGTGTCCGTCAATCAGGAATAGTTTAGCTTTTTTTTCGGGCATAAAAATATTAATGTTATTTTATATTGTTTTGGCTGAATATAGGGCTCAGACCCGTAAGCACAAAGCCTGCGAGGCAGCCAGAGAAGACTCTGCAAAGATTCAAAATAAAGCGTTGTTGCATAGTAAATCGGGTGATCTGCGGACATTTTGCATTCAGCATCATCAAACCAAACAAAGAAGCTTTCCGCTCATTTTTTCGGGGATGGTCGGACAGAAAACAAAGGATTCAGACTTGATAAAACGATACTTCATTGGGAATACAGGTCTTTCGGCTGTCAACCTTACGGTTGTGCTCGATATCATGCATCAGCTCGCGGAAAGACAGCCTCTCGGCTACATCTGCCTCGCAGATGCAGGCGTATGCTATGCTGCAGGGCGGGATGAAGCACTGAACAGCTTACTGAACCGTTCTTTTTTAACGCTCACAAGCAGCAGTGCCATTGCCAAAATCGGTAAAAAGAAGGGCTTCAGAAGCTGCGGACCTGTTTACGGGGCTCAGCTTCTGCATAACCTGCTGCTTACCTCTGCCATGCACGGACACACCCATTTTTTCTACGGTAAGCATTCAGCTGAGCTCAGGCAGCTAAAGGATTATGTTAAAAACTCCTACATGGGGATCCGTATTGCCGGTACAGCAGTAAGGGGCAGCCTGCCGGTAACCGAAGAAGCAGATGCCCTTGCTGAGAGCCTCAACGCATCACAACCCGCTTTTTTTTGGTGCGGGCTGCCCTCACCGCAGCAGGAGGAGCTCCTTGCCACCCTTCAGCCAAAACTCACCGGCACCACCTGTATTGGTGCCGGAAATGCATTTAAAGTACTCGCTGAAGCAGGCCTTACCCTGCCTGATCCGGGCAAACGGACGCTGCCGGGCGAAAGCAGGTTTCTCGCGCTGAAGCTGAAAAGCCGCTCGGTACGTCAGCCGCTGCCCGTACTGTTATGGCTGCTCAAAATGCGGCTGCAGGCACTTCTTAGCGGTAATAAGGCAAAATCCGGAAAACGGTCACGTAAATCCGGTTCAAAAAGGGCATAAAATTAAACGGCCCGAACAACTGAAGCCGTAGTACCGTACAGAACTCATTCAAATCAGTAAGCCGGCATATCAAATTTGCTTCAGCCTGCGTACCTTTACGGGGTATCCCGCAGCCTGTTCTGGCCCCACCGCACGCATTCCTGTATGAGCCTACCCAACGAATCACGATCCGCCCTGACCAAAACCAAAAACCTTTACCGCGCCTATACCACAGGCATGAGCAGGGAGCAGTTTGAGCGTGATTTTCAGAGCGACAGCAAACGCCTCAAAGCCCTGTACAAGGAAGCCCTTGGGGATGTCATCAATCCCGATACGGGGGAAGAAATCGGGGCCTTCGAAAAAACGACCCGGCTGATCGGCGCCCTCACCAAACGCATGAACCCGACGCGGCGGCTTGTTTTTGGCGCAAGTATCGTAGGGTTCGGCAGCACCTTTGTTTTTTCAGGGCTTGTATTTACTGTACTGCTGCCCCTCTCCTTTACGGCAATGGCAACCCTGCTGCTGCTCGAACTGCTTGAAAAGTTTGATGTGAAGGAGGAAATTGATCTCGCCAAAGATATTCAGATCAGCCTGCTGCCATCACCGGGTCTTGAGCTCGACGGGCTCAAAATCAATTCTTTTGCCAACACCGCAAGTGATGTAGGCGGTGATTATGTGGATGTGATTGAGACCGAAGCCGGCATTTATTACATCATAGCGGATGTATCGGGCAAGGGCCTTTCCGCTTCCCTCTACATGGTACGGTTTCAGGCACTTGTGCATCTGCTTGTCCGGAAACTGAATCCTACCCCCAAAGAACTGTTTCTGGAGCTGAACGACTACATCAAATCGTACCGCACCGACAAGACCTTCATCACGGCCTGTGCCGCTTTTTTTCCGAAGGATGAAAACTACTTTCAGTATGTGCGGGCCGGACATAACCCGCCGATTTTGTTTCGGGCCAAAACAGACAGCACCGAACTACTGCAGACGCCCGGCTTTGCCCTCGGCATGACCCGCACCAAGCGGCTCGAAAGCTTCCTTCAGGAAAGCCGCATCCCCTTTGAAGCCGGCGACACCGTACTATTTTACACCGACGGCGTGAATGAAGCCCGCAACACAAGAGGCGATGAATTCGGCCTGCAGCGCCTCCGCTCGCTCATGGATATTTACGGCTCCCTCGAAGCATCTACCATTGTGGGCAAGATTCAGTCATCGGTCGAAAATTTTATCGGGGAAATGCCAACGGTTGATGACATCACCTACAGCTGCATCAAAAGCTACCGCAAACCACAGCAGGAAGCAGATGAAGAAGCAGAAGTGCTTTCAGGAGAATAGGGGGATGATTGGGTTTCGGTCGTTTTTTTTGCATCAAACGGCTCCGGCAGGAACCGAAGCATAGTAGCAAGCCAACTGCATTCAGGCATCTACAGAGGACCG
>JAFIET010000180.1 GCA_020832405.1 Balneolales bacterium | reverse complement strand
CGCGTCAACACTCTCCACCTGCCGGGCATCAGCCTTGCCCATGCCCTGCAGCGCCGCTTCCGAATATTGAGCCATGCCGTGCAGACGTCCACCACCGAGGCTCCCACCCGAGGTATTCGCAACCAGGCGTGCGGGCCCACTCATGGCGACCTCCTCCAAGAACTCGAATCCCTCGCCTTCATCGCAGAAGCCCAGCGTTTCAGCCCACAGCGGCGCAAAGACACTGAACCCGTCGTACAACTCGACGACACGAACATCCGCACGATTCAGGCGGGCTGACTTCCAGAAGCGGTCCGCCAGATGCCTTCCGACGACCCGCCCCTTCTCCAGGGTGGGAACCATGGACCCCACGAACTGACCCGGCTGATTCCAGGCCATGCCGCGGATGTATGCGGGAGAATCGAGGTGAGCAGCACGATCGTCAGTGGTGATCAGAAAGGCCCCCGCCACCTGGATCGGCAGATCGCAATCGAAAATGGACAAGGGCTCGCTGACCATGCGTGCATCGAGATACTCGTCGACACTCAATTGCTTCGGATTGTGGCTGGCCCAGTAGGTCTGAGGATTCTTCAACGCATTCCGGCGGCTCTCCACAACGAAGCGTGCCATCTGCACACGGCTGCCGGTGCCATGCAGCGACCGGTATCGTTGCCAGAGCTGTGCGAACATGGCCGGATAGAAAGCGCCGTAGGGCGCGACGAACTGTTCCTGGCCACCCACTTCCCGAGGGCTGGTATGACCATAGTTCCCTGACGGGCTGTGCATGCCGCGAAACACCAGCGCCGTCTGACACAAGCCCGCTTCGATCGCCGCGACCGCACTCACCAACGAGTGGCCCAGGAGACCACTGCAGTCGAACGCCCAGCTAGGCTGAATTCCCAGCGCGCTAGCGATGAAACGGTTGCCCACGAGATTAATGCCGTCGACGTTACCGACACCCGCAAAGGGCTGATCCGGGACGCAGCACAATCCGTCGATGTCCGAGACCGACAGCCCGGACCCTTCGATAGCGTCACGGCAGGCTTCGACGGCAAGGACACCGAGCGGGACGTCGTCGTGACGGAAGACTCTCGATCGGCCCACGCCGACGATAGCGACCATGGTCAGCCCAGCCCCTGCACGGAAGAAAGCGCCACCAGCCGAAACTCGGGGACAGCCACCCCGTCTTCCCTGACGTCGGCATAAAACTCAACGGGGAGGCCGATTTCGAGCTCCCCGGGATCACTCTCGGGCAGATTGCTGAACAGGAGCAAGCCGGTCTGCTCTGCCAGTTCCACCAACGCCACCACATACGGCGTCCGCGCTACGAAAGCCGGATGACGAGCACCTGATCGCGTCAGCGTGAAACTGTACAGAACGCCTCTCCCACTCACGGGGGTGAAGGGAAGATCGGTGCGCAG
>JAFIET010000179.1 GCA_020832405.1 Balneolales bacterium | reverse complement strand
GCATCGCCGAGACTGCGTACTTCGGACCCGAAGCCGAGTTCTTCCTCTTCGACGACGTGCGCTTCGACCAGACCGCCAACGCCGGCTTCTACAAGGTCGACTCTGTCGAAGGACGCTGGAACTCCGGCCGCGACGAGGCGCCCAACCTCGGCTACAAGCCCCGCATGAAGGGAGGCTACTTCCCTGCTCCGCCCTTCGATCACCTCGGTGACATCCGTCACGACATGGTCGCCGAGATGAAGAAGGTCGGCATGGTCGTCGAGGCCGAGCACCACGAGGTCGCCACCGGCGGCCAGTGCGAGATCGACATCCGCTTCGACACCCTGCTGCAGACCGCCGACCACCTGCAGTGGTTCAAGTACATCGTGAAGAACGTCGCCCGCCGTCACGGGAAGACCGCTACCTTCATGCCCAAGCCGATCTTCCAGGACAACGGCTCCGGCATGCACACGCACATCAGCCTCTGGAAGGGAGGTGAGCCTCTGTTCGCCGGTGACAAGTACGCCGGACTGAGCACCATGGCGCTGCACTTCATCGCCGGCATCCTGCACCACGGCGAGGCGCTGGTCGCCATCACGAACCCCACGACCAACTCCTACCGGCGTCTCGTGCCCGGATACGAGGCCCCCATCAGCCTCGCCTATTCCTCGCGCAACCGCTCCGCCTCGATCCGTATCCCGATGTACAATGCGTCGCCCAAGGCCAAGCGCATCGAGTTCCGGACCCCCGACCCGTCCTGCAACGGCTACCTCGCCTTCGCCGCCCTCCTCATGGCCGGCCTCGACGGCGTCGAGCGCCGCCTCGACCCGGGCGACCCGATGGACAAGGACATCTACTCCCTCTCCCCCGAGGAGCGGGCCGGCATTCCCTCCGTGCCCGGCACCCTCGAGGAGGCCCTCGGCGCCCTCGAGAAGGACCACGACTTCCTGCTCAAGGGAGACGTCTTCTCCCAGGACCTCCTCGAGTCCTACCTCAAGTACAAGTACGACAACGAGGTCCAGGTCGCTCGGCTGCGTCCGACCCCCGTCGAGTTCGACATGTACTTCGACTGCTGAGTTCGCCGCGGTCTGACCGCCGCACGGTTTCCCACGCGCCCGGCCTCCCTCGAGGAGCCGGGCGCGTCCCGTTTCAGCCCACCGCGCACAGTCGCCGGAGCCGTCCAAGGGCCATCTCCCGGACGTGGGCATCCGGCATGCCCCGCGCGAGAAGGAGCTCGCAGGTCCTTGGCACGGCCAGCGGAGCGATCCCCGTCTCCGAGCCGGCGCCAAGCAGCACACGCTCGCGCGCCGTCGGCCCCAGCGTGCCGAGAAGAGCCACGGCCTCCCGTGGACGCATGCCCCCCGCGCCGAGGGTCAGGAGCATCTGCGGACCGGCCTCCACGAGGTAACGCGCGGTACGCCAATCAAGCCC
>JAFIET010000096.1 GCA_020832405.1 Balneolales bacterium | reverse complement strand
CCTTTGCGCCTTTGCGCGAAATAAAATAATCCGCGCAAATCCGGCCCGATCCGGAAAATCCGCGTGCCATTATCCCACGTGCTCACACTTCCGAGGGGCGGTGACCGTATTGTTTTTTGTACATGCGGCTGAAGTACGAGAGGCTGTTGTAGCCCACCGCGTAGGCGATTTCGGAGATGGAGTTGTTTTTCTGCTTCAGCAAATCGCGTGCAATTTCGAGGCGCATGCGGTTGATGAGGTCGTTCGGACTTTCGTTGCCCGGCAGCTTCAGTTTCCGGTAGAGCGACGACCGGCTCATGTTGAGCCCGAAGGCCAGATTTTCGACCGTGAACTCAGGGTTGCTGATGTTCTCCCTAATTTTGGCAAGTACTTCCTGCGTGAAGGCTTCATCCTCAGCCGACTGCCCCTGACCCTGCCCTTCTCCGGCACTGCCGTTTCCGTTTCGGTTTCCGTTTGCGCTTGCGTTTGAATCCCATCCCCCGGGGTAAGATTCTCCCTTATGCTCTTTCGCTTCGGCGGCTGACGCCCCTCTCAGTTGCCGTTGCAGCCAGCTTCGGAGTTCCTGACGGATGGCGAGCTGTCCCTTCACCCGTGCCTTTAGGATGTCGGGCGAAAACGGCTTTGCGATGTAGTCGCTCGCGCCCGATTCCAGGCCGGTCAGCTCGTTTTCACTGCCGCCTTTGGCTGTAATCATGATCACGGGGATGTGCCGGGTCTCCGGGTCTGCTTTGAGCCTGCGGCTTGCGGTGATACCGTCGAGGCCGGGCATCATCACATCGGATAGAATGAGGTCGGGCTGCAGCAGCCGCGCTTTTTGGATAAGCTGATGCCCGTCAGCACATTCCGCAAAGCGGTAGGCCGCTCCCATCACGGAGCGGATGAATGCCCTTATGCCGGCATTATCATCGGCAATCAGCAGCAAGGGGATGTCGGCTGCATCCTGATCATCCGCTTCGGCATCATCAGCCGAAACAGCTGCAATTTGCTCCTGAAAGGCTTCGTAAGGCTTCCGTTTTTCCTCAGAATGACCGGAGTCAAAACTGTCATCCCCTTCCAGAATTGTGTATTCGGTGCCGATATGGGCGAGTCCCGCCCGGCAGCCTATCCTAACCTCTGTGCCCTGCCCTTCGGCGGAGGCGAGGTTAACCTCCATGCCGTGCATGCCGGCCACGAAGCTCACCAGATTGAGGCCGATGCCCGAGCCGGAGTTGCTCAGCAGGCCGCTTTTGGCGCGGTAGTAGCGCTCAAACACCTGCTGCTGCTCCGAAGCCGGTATGCCGATGCCGGTATCCTGAATGCGCACTTCCGCTTCACCCTCAGTTACTTCACAGCTGATGCGCAGGCTTCCTTTTTCCGTGTATTTCACCGCATTGGAAAGCAGGTTCGAGAACAGCAGCTCCGCCTGCTCCTGATCGGCATAGATCAGGAAGGGTTCCGCCGGGATGCGGACTTCGAACGCCAGCCCTTTTTGACGGGCCAGCGGCTCGTACCATCCGGCAATTTTACGAAGCATCGCGTGCAGGTCGGTGCGGCGCAGCTGAAGCACGTAGGTGCCGCTCTCCATTTTGGAAAGGCTGAGGATGCGGTCGATGAGCGAAAGCAGGCGTTCCGCATTTTCCTTAATACGCCCGTACTGCGCCACTTTTTCAGCTGTGCTCAGGTTTGTATCCCCAAGCAGTTGTTCCACGGGACCTTTTATCAGGGTGAGGGGGGTCCGGAATTCGTGACTCACATTCGAGAAAAAGGTGCTTTTCACTTTATCGAGCTTTTCAAGCTGCGCGCTTTTTTTGCGCACTTCGGCCGTGCGGGCTTCAACCTCAGCTTCCAGCTCGGCCTGCCGGAGCATCAGTTTTTGTGTGCGCCATTTGGAGTAGCCCAGAACAATGCCGATAAAAAACAGGCTGTAAACAAGATATGCCAGCGAACTGCGGTACCAGGGCGGCAGAATGGTGAAGGTGAAGCTTGCAGGCTCAGAAGGCGTTAAGTACAGGTTGCGTCCGCGTACATGAAAAGTGTAGGTGCCCTCCCGCAGGTTCCGGTAGTCGGCATAACGCTCCTGAGACCAGTCTGACCAGCCTGTGTCGGCTCCTTCAAGGTAGAACTGATACTGATTGTTGGTAGCAGACGCGAAAGAAATGAGCCCGAAGTTAAACCGCAGGCTGTTGGAACCATAGGCGAATTGGGGCCGGCCGGTATTGAATGAGCGCCCCCAGCCGGCATACACCAGCGAGTCAGACGCAACAATATGTGTGATGTGTGTGCGGAAAACCGGCAGCGGTTTGGAGACCACCTCCGGGTCGTAGTAGCCGATGCGGTTAAAGCTGTGGAAATAGATCCGCCCGCTATCCCCTTCAAAAATATTGGTAACATCCCGATAGACGGCCATGCGGGTATATTCGCCTTCATGCCAGTCAAACAGGCCGGTTGCCGGGTTGTACACGGTTCTGCCAATGCGCCAGGCGGCGCGGGCCACCCAGTTGCTGCCGTCGCGGCCGGGCGTTACGGGCCACACCCTCAACCCGCCGCCTTCACCGAAAAAGGATTCAAAGCGGGTATCCTTAACGATGGCGTTACGGTCATCGGAGAGGCGGTAGAAGCCGGCTTCGGTGATAAAACCCACATCATCGGGCAGCTGTTTGGTGAAGTTGAATCCGTCGGCGGGCAGGCCGTCAGCGGTCGTAAACACCCTGTGCGCGATCACCTGCGGGAACTGCCCGGGCTCACGGTTTACTTCCAGCCGGATGATGCCGTTGCGCCCGGTACCCAGCCAGATGTGCCCCTCCCGGCCTTCATCAATCGTAAACACGGAGGTCGAAAATTCAAACAACCGCCGCAGGCTGAAGGTCTGATCCGGCAGCAGGCGCGCGGCCCAGATGCCGTCGCCCCAGGCTACGAAATAAAACAAATCCTCTTCAGAGCGGCTCCGGAAAACCCGCTGCACATACCCTTCCGTAAATACCGGACGCAGCCTCCCCTCCGCATCATATAAAAAAAGGCCTTCGGAAGCAGCAATGAGCGGACCTGCAGCTGATGCCGCAAAATTATTGATTACGTTTCCTTCCAGTATCAGCCTGAAATTGTCTCCGCTTCCAACAAAAAGTCCTTCGTTGTTTGTGGCCACAAATACCTGACCTCTGAATTCCGTAACGCCGTTTAGTCCGCTCTCCGGAAGTCCCTGAACAGGCAGAAACTCCCGCATCTTGCGGGCGATTTCGATGCCGGTGATTCCGTTTGCCCCGCTCACCCAGAGCGTACCGTCGGCATCCTGATAGAGCCGGTATGCGATATCAACCGTTAGCAGGTTTTCACTTGTGAAGTGTGACCGCAGCGAGCCGGTTTCGTTAAAAAGAAAAACTCCCTGCGTGCTTGCCAGGGCCAGAGAGCCGTCGTGCAGCCCGAGCACATCATCTGCAGGCGGAAAAACGGCGATACCCGCAGTATCGAGCACTGCCTTTCGGGTCCAGGTATCATCTGTTTGTACCCATACAACATGGTCTGTCGTGAGTACTGCAAGCTGATTGCTGAGCAGGGTGAGGCGGTGCCTGCCCGGCCCGAAGGGTGTCGTGATGAGGGGTTCGGTACCTTCTTCTGTGAGCTTGAGAAGCCCTTTTTGTGAGTCGTTAAGCCAGAGGGCTTCAGCGGTAAGGGCGGCACCCGTAAACCGGCCCTGCGCAGGCATCACCCTCACTTCTCCGGTTGAAATGGTGTAGATGTAAGCTTTTTCGGGTGAAATGAACCAGACCTCATCACCCATCACACGCGTAAAACGGATTTCCCCCGTGGGTCCGAGAGCATCCGGCAGCAGGCTCGTAAACTGAAACTGCCCGGTCTGATCCGGGTCAATTCGCCCGAAAGCGGTGTGGGTGCCGGCATACACCCGGCCTGCGGCGTCGGTATCAAAAGAAAGGGCCGCCGAGCTGCCGGGGGTTCGAATGTAGCGCCAGTTGGACCCGTCGAACTGCTGAATGCCGTAATTGGTGTTTCCAAAGAAAAGAATGCCGTTTGCATCGCGGATGATGCCCCAGGTTTGCAACGCCCCGAAGTAATCCACACCGCGGGTATAGCTCACGGAAAAAGGAAACCCCTCAGGCAGGGTTTGGGTGTCTGCCTGCTCGGCCGCTGAACCGGCAGGGCTGAGCAGAAGCAGGGTGAATAAAAAGGAAAGCGTTTTCAATACTGAGCAACCATGGTTAACCGATCAACCGACGCTTTTGAGCGCTCCGCAATAAAATTAGGTAGTCATGCTTAAGTCACTGTACGAACAATTTGTTGGGCTAATATATAATACTGCGGGCACGGTAAAAAGCGGTTTATCAAATTCCTTACCAATCTGATACACTCGGAGAAAGCTCTCCGGCGGCAGGCGGTAAGCGTAAGCGGGAAAAACTTTCGAAATAATCACGAAAACCGCTACTCATTCATTTTCCAACTTTCCTAAGCATTCGTTGTGTTGCCAAAGCTGAGCGATTAAAAACAGTTTGGGCTGAGCTAAGCGCGTACCCGGGAAAAAGGGCCGGAAAACGTACAAATACGCAATTTTGGTTGATCTGTGCTACACAATGGGGAATCTGTACTAACTCCTTAACGGCCTCAGCGGGTATTTTTCTCAAGTTCGGGGTCTGAGCCGGCAGGAACAAGCGGATAGCTGTGATGTGCAACCCGCCAATGTTATCTGCAAACTTTATTAATGACTTGCTACAGACCCGACCCAACGGCTACCCCATTCAAAAAACCTGAACGCTCAATATGACCCGCATCAAAAAACTACTTCTTACCCTCATTGCTGCCGCTACCCTGCTTGCATGCCCCCTGCATGCGAATGCCGCCTCAGCTTTCACCTCTTCTTCCGAAAACCCGGGAGTGCTGAACGGAACTGATTTTGCCGGCGGCGACGGGCTTAGCCCGGAAACGGCCTTTCAGATCAGCAACTGGCACCATCTGAACAATATCAGGTCGCACATGACCTCCTATTTTATTTTGCTGAATGACTTAGACAGCAACACAGATGGCTACAGCACCGTCGCAGCCTCTGCTGCCAACGGGGGGCAGGGTTGGATACCGCTTGGCTTCCTTACGTTTGATTTTACCGGAACCCCAATATTAGAAGAGTTTTCCGGCACTTTAGACGGAGCCGGTTTTACCATCAGAGACCTCAATATTAACAACCCTACTGATGTTGATTTTGCTGGATTTTTCCAATACACAAGAAATGCAAGCATAAAAGATGTTCATTTCCAAAACATAAATATAACGCACACAACCAGAGCTGCAGGGGTGGCGGGTATTGCAGCTGGCACAACTATAGAGCGGGTTTCAGTTTCAGGTAACATAAGTGTGCCAACTAATACGGACTGTGAAAGCACCATAAGCGGAGTGGCGAGTGGTGTCGTTTATGCGGCATTCAGCTCAACAAGTGTGAGTGAAGCGCTGACTAATGTGAACATTACGGGTACCTGTTATTTAAGTGCGGTTGTTGGTCTGCTCGACGAGAATTCGAGTGTTGATAAGGTCATTGCACGAGGTACCCTCAACGGCAGCAATTATCTTGGAGGTATTGTTGCCGATAACAGCGGCACCATTTCAAACTCATACTCCACAGTTACCCTTCAGGCGGGGACGAGCTCCGGTGGTATGGTTGCTACAGATGCAGGCTCCATCAGCAATTCCTGGGTTTCTGCAGGTTCGCCTGATGGTCAGATACGCCCCGTAACCGGGGTCTGCAACAGCTGTACACGCACAAACGTCTATTATAATTCAGACGGCCCGGCTTCCCTGAGTGAACCCTCTCCGGCTAATCCGTTGTCAAATTCAACAATGATTGAACAGGATATTTTTGGAGGGTTCGATTTTACGCCTTCTACGGGTATCTGGCAGATAGGAACTGAATATGCACCAAGTTTCCCGTACCTGCAGGCCTTTACGTACGACCATCCTCTTGTTACAAACGGCCCAAATCCCATCCCTGGCCTTCAGCTCTTTGCCGGCGGAACCGGCGCTGCGGACAGCCCCTATGAAATCAGCAACTGGTACCATTTGCATAATGTACGTCACAGGCTGGGGTCCAATCATGTACTGATTACTAATCTCGACAGTAACACACTGGCTTACGAGGAGCTCGCTTCCCCGCAGGCCAACAGCGGCGAAGGCTGGGTTCCATTAGGTACCTTTACAGGTAACTTCAATGGCCAAGGCTACGCAATACATGATTTGTACATCAACCGGCCACCCTGGCATGATGTAGGTTTATTCAGTGTATTGCGTGGTACAGTTCAAAATCTGATGCTGATTGATGTTGATATAACAGGTCTTATTAGAGTTGGCCCTATTGCAGGTACTGGAAATAGTAATTTTTTATTATCAAATATATACACATCCGGAAGGGTTACTTCAGGAATGCCTGCTACTACAGGTTTCAGGGGCAATTCAGGCGGGCTACTCGGTTCATTTACGTTTACTGGCAGAGTTTTTAATGTGCACGCCTCAGTTCACCTGAGTGGCGATACGAGAGGGGGGCTTTTTGGAAGAGTTGCGCATCATAATAATTCACTTGTAATGGTTGTAAATAACGCTCACGCAAGCCCAACTTTTGGTTTTGGAAACTATGCTGGAGGTTTTGCCGGAGTTTTTGCATATAGTGTTGTCCCCCAAAATTTTAGCGGTATTTTTTGGGATCAATCTGTGACTGGCTGGATTCCGCCTTTCAATAAAGAAAATGGATTACCCAATCCCTCCGGGTTTCAGGCGCTGAACGGCACGCAGATGCGAACCAAATCCATATTTGAAAATGCCGGTTATGATTTCGATACCATCTGGCAGATCGAAGAAGGCGACTTTCAGTCTTATCCCTACCTGCAGGTTCATTCTTATGAAGCGCCCGAGCAAATCAATCCGGTTACCCCAATTCCCGGGCTGCGCCTCAATCTTGATGAAATCTCCGAAGAACCTCTCGGCCCGGGTACCGCCATGGCATTTAACGGCACAAGCGATTATATCAATACCCGCATGAGCGATACCATGCTGGGAATCCCTCAAAGCAGCTTTACGGTAGAGGCGTGGATTAGGCTGAACGATGTTTCCGGCGACAACCCCATTTTAGGACACCCGAACGTGGTGGCCAACAATTCGAGTCTGCACCTGATTGTTCGAAATAACCGCCTGAACATGGGATTTTTTTTCAATGACCTAACGGGCAGTCCCAAAATTGAGGCCAATCGCTGGCATCACGTTGCCTTTGTGTATGACAACGACGCCGGTGAACAGCGGATTTATGTGGACGGGCTTGCAGATGGCACACGGCTAACCAATGCCTTTGATGCGCACCCTGATGGCATTGATGCGCCCCTGTATATCGGCCACTGGATCAGCTCTTATTTTAACGGCAGCATGAACGACCTGCGCATCTGGCAGGGTGCCCGTACACAGGCTGAGATTCAGGCCAACATGAACCGCAGCCTCCCGCGCAATACCGGCGGACTGCTGGCCAATTACACCTTCAACGAAGCGCAAAAAAACGGCTATTTCGATGCTGATTTTACCGGCAACCGGGTTTTTGAAGTCACCCAAAATGCCCCGGCCTCCGTTGCCTTTCTGGTCAACAATCCGAACTGGTTTGCGCCGGTCATGCCGCTGGGGCAGCACAGCGTTTTTGTGTCCGAAAATCAGACGCAGACCATCGCTGATGCCGGTCTCAGTTTGGAAGCCACACCCGGCAGCGGTTCCGTTTCGCTTTACCGCTACGGATCTAACGCACAGGGATTCATCTCTCTGAGCGGGTCAGAGCCCGTTGCAGCGGAGTTTGGTGCCGGCACTTCCTTCATTAATCGCTCCAATGCCGTTTTGGGGATTTTCCCCTCCGGCAGCAGCGTGAGCGGCACCCTCACGCTGGATTACAGCTTTTATGAAGACGGCGCCCTTCAGCTTTTGCAGCGCAACAGCACCGGTGGCAGCTGGGAACGTGCAAGCGGCTGGGTGCACGATCCGGTGAACCGCACCTACACCTTTTCGGGTACCATAACCGAGCAGCAGCTGGCCCTCACCCGCCCGGTTACACAGCTTCAGTCGCGCGTCTTTTTTGTGGGGGATGATGCCAGCGGTAACGCGCAGCTGGCCATTGAAGTGAGCAACAGCGGTTTATCAGATGTCGCCTCGGTACCGGTGCAGCTTACCGCAAGCGGCATTTCGAACCTCAGCAGTGAAAACCCCGCACTGAACGGCTCAACCTGGACCATCCCTGCGGTGATGGCCGGAGGACAGCAAACCCTGCTGGTCAGCGGCGAACTTGAAGATTATCTGGGCGAGCTGAGCATCAGCGTTTCGTCTGATCATTTTGAGCTTGAAGCCGGCAGTGTAATCAGTGCGCTGGGCCGGGCATTTCCGGAAGCTTACGGCGCGGAAGCTGCTTTGGCACTGGGCAGCGGCAGCTCTTTATCAAGCGGTAAAACCGTTGCCGAGCTGGGACTCACCAACAGCAGCTTCACGGTTGAAACCTGGGTACAGTTTAACAGCCTGAACGGCGATAAAGGCATTGTTGGTGCGGGTGAAATCGGGGATTTAAGCAATCACCTGCATCTGCTCGCCCGAAACCAGCGCCTGCACATGGGCTTTTGGTCAAATGATACAAGCGGCAGTACGGTGCTCGAAACCGGCCGCTGGTACCACGCCGCTTTTGTTTATGATGCCGATGCCGAAGAGCAGCGGATCTACCTAAACGGCGGCCATGAAGCTACAGGCACCGAACGTCCGCCCTTAACCGGCAACCGGGAGCTGCTGATAGGCCGTTTTGTTGTAGTTAACTTTCTGGATGGTGTTCTGGATGAGTTCCGTATCTGGAACCGCGCCCTGCCGCAGGCTGAAATTCAGCAGCACATGAACCGCGTGGTTCAGCCCTCCGATGCCCGCTTTCAGGATCTGGCGATGTACCTGCGCTTCGATCAGCGGAGCGGAACGGCCGTAGCTGATCTGGCCGGTAACACGGTCAACACCTTTGTCGGAAATCCGCAGTGGGTTGCGCTAAGCAGTGCCCCAATCGGACAGTTTGGCGGCAGCGTGCAGCCGGGGCAGCCTTTCACAGCCGGACCCGCCGGCGCGGAAGCCTCCGTGAGCGGACTGAGCGGCGGTGCGCTGAGCGTCGTGGTATCCGCAACCAACAACATGGCCGACCGCACCCACACCGATACCGGCGAAAATTTCCCCGGCTCCATTGAGGCCCGCCGGCGCGGTGTAAGCTGGGCGCTGCAACCCGAAAACGGCAGCACCTCGGGCACCATCACCCTGAACTACGGCTTCAGCGATCAGCAGGCCGGGCTTAACGCAGCAACAGAATACACGCAGGGCCTGGTCGAGCGGGTACTTTACCGCGAAGCGGCCGGACAACCCTGGCAGATTCAGACCGACTGGGTTCAGGATGATGCGGCAATGACCTTCACCCGAAGCGGCCCTGTCGTTGCCGGCGAGTACAGCACCGCCCTGGTGATCGACACCGTCGTGCCGGTAGCGCCCAACTCCTCGGGCTGGCGCATCATCGGCGCGCCGGGTCCGCTGGCAACCTACGAGGAAGTGCTCTCCGGGCTGTGGACACAGGGCTACCCCGGTGCCGCCAACTCCGAAGACGGCGATTCCAACGTGTACCTCTACAACGAAACCACCCGCAGCTGGCAGATTCCCGGGCATGCGAGCCATATTTTCGGAACCACCGGCAGCAGCGGACTCTCAAGCGGCCGCGCGGCCCTGATGTTCATGTATGAAGATGATGCGGGCCTTGAGCTGCGCCATACCGGCTTCCCCCTCATTACCGAAGCCGTGATTGAGCTCACCAACACCAACCCCGACGCAAACCCCAACGCCTCGGGCTGGCATCTTGTGGCTAACCCCTACCCTTTCCCGATCAGCTGGGAGGCCGTAACCGAAACCGGACTCAGCGGTGTGAACCCCGGCATCTTCATCTTCGACACCACCCTGTTCGAAAATGAAGGCGGCTACCGCCTCTATCAGCCCGGCGCGGGCGGACTTCTGGGCGAAACCGGTCACAGCGGCATCATCCCGCCCTTTCAGGGATTTTGGGTACAGGCCAACCGTGCCAACGGTCAGACCTCAGCCATCACCGTGAATGCTAATCAGTCCGCTACGGGCGGCAGCCTGCACCGGAGCACACAGCCTGACGCCCTCACCACCGTAAACGGGGGAAATGCGGCGCAGCCGGCAGCTTCAACTGCATCCTCATCCGGACTCCTGATTGCCCTCCGCGCGGAGCAGCTATCCGGCAACCGATCCGATGTGGCGCTGCTCTCGCTGTTTCACGAAAACGTCGGAGGGCTCAGTCCGCTCTATCGCCCGGCGGTGCTTACGCAGCACTACCTGCACCTTGACCTGCTCGATGAAAACGGCTTCCCTGCCGTAATGCAGTACCACTCCCCTGAATTCGGCCATACCATCAGCATTCCGCTCAACATCCGCAGCTCGCGCAGCGGGCTGCACCGCCTCAGCCTTAACGACGAATGGCTGTCGGATGACGAAGCAGAGCACCTCACCCTTTACCTGCTCGACACCCAAACCGGCGAGCGCAACCTTTGGCAGCCGGGCAGCAGTTTCGAACTTTACCTCGAAGCCAGCCTCAGCCGCTCCGCCTCCGACTCGGGAAGCTTCGCGGCGGAAAATTCCGGCCCAGCTTCAGGCAGCCGGGCTGACCGCCGGGGCAACCTCACCGGCCATGCGTCACCCCTGCGGGAGGCCGCACAGGCCGCAGTTCGGGTTCACACGCAGGAATTGCCGGCTCCCGTATTTGGCAAGGGTGATGCGCCCCGTGCCCTGCCCGCCTTCTGGAGGGCGCAGCAT
>JAFIET010000095.1 GCA_020832405.1 Balneolales bacterium | reverse complement strand
GTGGAAAATAACAATAAATGTAACAAGCCTGCTATTCCCAAAAAAACTGACTGATCCTTCAACTGCTGTCTAATCGGCGCGACTTTCATCGTTCCCTAAAACGGATATTGGCGGGCAATAGCTTCAAAATTAATCACCCGGTTCACCTCTCCGGGCTCAAACAGGAAGGGCTCAACATCAGATGCCATCTCGCGCATGTCGATTGCTGCGCAACGTGCTAAAAGGGCATTTTTTAGGTTTTCAGCATTGGTGATGGAAAGTTTTGCTTCTAAGTAGGCATAATCAGGTTTAACATTCAAGCCCATTAAAAAGACAAGATCATAAAAGTCTCTTCCCTTGTTTCGCTTTCGGTTGATGATTGCAAAACATTTCTGCGCCATCAAAACAGGTAATGGCGTTGTGAGCACGCTTGCAAAAACGTCAAAACGATTCAGCATATACACTTCAGGTTCAAAATGAAACTGCTGTGATTCTGTGTCGAGCTGGATCAGAATTTTTTCGTTTCGATGCCCGGAAAGACCTTCGTCGAACAGCAAACCCGGAAACCTGATGTAGCAGTGCCAGGCTCCCTTCATTACCATTTCCAATTCAGTTTCATATCCATTTTTGGAAAGATTAAGCTCAATTTCGGATGCAAGGTTCTCAAATTGTTCGTGTGTCATGTTTAGATTGTCAAAATCTAAGTCTTCGGAAAACCTTCTGTTCTGATGAACAATCCTGAGGCAGGTACCTCCTATAAAACAAAGCGATCCGGGATTGACGCTGTTATAAATTACTTCCAGCACTTTATGCTGCAGATATTCTCTCAGGATAAAACGAGGGAACCTGTGCAGATTTACAGGATAACTTTTTTTGATTTGTTCAAGCGTGAGCATTCAGATACGCCCTCAATAGGTCGAGCCGCGCAGACAGCGCAGCGGAGTTGATATACGTTTCGTAGGTACGCAGCCGATTGAAATCGACCGTTGCATTAATTTCGGTACTATTCCAGCGCAAAGCCACAAAATCATCGGCATGCTTTAGCTTGGGATGCAGGTAGAGGTAGTCAATCAGCGTTTTTTCGGGTTCCGCAAATTTAATGACCGTGTTTCTGAACGAAAGAAGCCGGTACCCTAAAAACAGAGAAGGTTTAATATGGCGGTATTTGAAATGCCCGAGCGGGGTGTTAAAACGGTTGGTTTTGAGTGTAGAGCAGGAGGTAACCTGAAAGACCCCTTCCGGAATGAAGCCGTAATACGAGAGCGCTGTTTCGAGGGAAATATAGGAGTACGGGTAAATGCGGTTTGCCGCGTACCAGCTCAGCTGCTCGTTAACCGGCTCATCTGCAAAAGCGTACCACCCGTTGCGTATTTTGATGACGTAGCCCTTCGCCTGCCACTCAACCAGCCGCCTTGTATCGAAGTTGGGAACCCGCTTCCGGATTTCCACAAGCGGGAAAACCGGAAACATCTTCATCGCGGTATGAAAGTGCTGATAGCTAATCATTCGTTTCTATTTTTTGTGGAAAATAACAAAAAACAGAAACAAAATTAGATTCGAGTTTTTTCATGAAGCCCTGCTTACCTGCCTGACAGCTTGCAAGCGGTTTACACCGCTCCAAGTAGCCATTGAAAGACATTCAGATGCTTGATACCATTTCGTCTTTGCGGAAAACTATCGGTTGTGAGCAGGTATTTTGGATTATGATCTTTGATCTTCTCAAGGGCCCCGAATTCACGATTGATGGTGTTTTCCTGTGAAATTTCCCAGGCTACCTGATAATATTCAATATCACCCGTTTTGGTTTTGCAGACAAAATCTACCTCGCTGTCACGACTTGTGCCTGTCCAGATTTTATAACCGCGCCTAAGCAGCTCCAGGTAAACGACGTTTTCCAGGATGTGCCCCCGGTCGCGATAGCGGTCTTTTCCGATAAGATAGCCTGCAAGGCCCGGATCAACCAGGTAATACTTTTCCAGGGTTACGAGCTGTTTTCTGCCCTTGAGGTCAAAGCGGTTAACCTTATAAAAAACAAAGCTTGCGACGAGGTATTCAAGATAGTTTTCTACCGTATCCCGATGTACGAGCTGCCCGTCCTGCCTGAGCATGTTCGAAATCTTATTCGGCGAGACCGCACTTCCGGTATTGGATGCGATAAATTTGATGACGTTTTCAAAGGCGCGCTTATCCTTTATCTGATGGCGCTGCATGATATCTTTCTCAACAATAGTGAGATAGATAGCTTCGAGGTATTCAAATATTTTATCGTACCCTGCATCGCGCAGCTCAACACCTTTGGGCAATGAAGTTTCATTGACGTATTCAAAAAAGAGCAGCTCGAAGTTGAGATATGCATTTGTGAAATCAATTTCACGGGCAATCAGGTATTCCCTAAAAGAATAGGGTAAAATTGAAATTTCAATATAACGGCCACTCAGCAAGGTAGCGAGCTCACTGCCGAGCAAAAAGGCATTGGAACCCGTAACGTAAACATCCACATTTTCGGAGGCAAAAAGGCCGTCAACCAGCCTTTCAAATTCAGGGATATTCTGTACCTCATCCAGAAAGACGTAGTTTGGCTTATCTTTCTGAAGTTTTTTTTTGATATCGAAATAAATATCATCCCAGTTTTTACCCACAAAGTTTTCAGGCAGCTCAAAATTATAGAACTGAATCTGAGACGGGTTTATACCCTGCTGTTTTAGCTGCTCCCGAAACAGCAGCAGCAAGGTTGATTTCCCGGATCTGCGCAGGCCCGTCACAACTTTGATAAGGTCTTTGTCTTTGTAGGCAAGCAGCTTTTCTGCGTAGGGTAAGCGTGGTATGTAGTTTTTCATTGAATGATCCTATTAGCGAAACTTGCAATTTTTGCAAGTTTCGCTAATATACAAAGCTTGGCAATTATTCCGCGCTTAAGAACAGACTATCATCACCAAAGATGCCTCAGCGGGGATGTGTGCAGCTTTGGCTGGTCCGCAGGCTGTTTTGGGAGCGCCTGCATCAAAAAGCCGGGGATTCTCCGCCGATTTGGGGTGTCAGGAGCTGGCACTGCTAACAGTGATGTGCACGGAGTTTCCCCTTAAAAAATAAAAGCCGGGGGTAACGGCGGCGCATAATCAGGGCTGTGTGCCCCTGACCTAAAAAACAAAACCGGCAGCCGCTTTGTGCGACTGCCGGTCCGGTATTGATTTTACAGCGATGTATGGAGGCCCGCTTACTTTTGTTCGCCCTCGCTTGCCATAGAGAGGAAGCGGGTCATGCGGTTGATGAACTCGGTCGGGGAGTCGAGCTGCCCCTGAAGCAGCAGGGCGCCTTCGTAGAGCTGCTCGGCAAAGAGCTTGACGCGCTCGGTTTCACCGGCTTCGGTGAGGGCGGCCATATTTTTGATGAGCTGATGGCTCGGGTTTATTTCAAACAGCCGTTTGGAAGCCGGCATCTCCTGATTCATCATCTTCATCATGAATTCCATCTGCGTATCCATGCCTTCCTTGCCTACCGTGAGGGTTGCGGCGGAGTCAACGAGCCGCTTTGAGGCAACCACATCCTCCACTTTTTCGCCGATGGCCTCGCGGATTACGCCGAGCAGCTTGTTCAGCGGCTCGCCGCTGAGGGCATCTTCGGCGGTTTCATCATCTTTGCCGAGGTCGATATCTGATTTTTCAATACTGGCAAATTCCTTCTCCATGTAGGTCATGAGGCCGGGCACTACGAAGCTGTCGGCCGGGTCGTGCAGCAGCAGCACTTCCACCTCTTTCTTTTTGAAGTACTCGAGGCGCGGATCGTTGCGCAGCTCTTTCAGGCTCTGACCGCTGAGGTAGTAAATCTGCTTCTGGAAATCGGGCATGCGCTCCACGTACTGCTTGAGCGAGACGAGTTCGTCGTCGCCGGACGTTGTGGTCTGAAACCGCAGCAGGTTGATCAGGCGCTCGCGGTTGGCGAAGTCGCTGTTGATCCCGCTCTTGAACAGCGGACCAAATTCTTTGAGGAACGTCTTAAACTTATCGGTTTCACTTTCAGCCCAGTATTCGATCATGCCAAGGATTTTTCCGACGAGTACGTCCTTGATTTTACTCATGATGGGCGAGTACTGTGTAACCTCGCGGCTCACGTTCAGCGGCAGGTCTTCGCTGTCCACCAGGCCCTCGGTAAAGCGGAGGTACTCGGGCAGCAGGGGCTCGCAGTCGTCCTGCACGAAAACGCGGTTAGAGTACAGCTGAATGGATTTGAGCTCTTCGTTTTGGAAGAAGTTCGGCTTGCGCTTTTTGGGTACAAAAAGCAGCGCCTTGAAGTTCATGCGGCCTTCCATTGCGAGGTGCAGGTGATCGAGCGGCTCATCAAAATCGTTGGAAACGAATTTGTAAAACTCTTTGAGCTCTTCGTCGGTGATGTCGTTTTTGCTCTTGTGCCAGAGTGCGCCTTTTTTGTTGACTTCTTCCTCATCTACCACAATCGGGTAGTCCACAAAGTTGGAGTATTTTTTGATGATGCTCTTTACCCGAAACTTTTCGGCAAATTCTTTGTGGTCGTCCTTTAATTTGAAGGAAATTTTGGTACCGCGTTCGGTGCGCTCACCTTCTTCAATGGTGAAGGTGCCCTGCCCGTCAGATACCCATTTCATGGCTGGCTGAGCGGGGTCGGCATGGCGCGTTTCAACGGTGATTTCATCGGTTACCATGAAGGCCGAGTAGAAGCCGACGCCAAACTGCCCGATCATGTTACCGTCGAGTTTGCCCTTGTTTTCCTGCATCTGTTTGATGAATTCCAGGGTGCCGGAGCTTGCGATGGTTCCGAGGCGGTCCACAAGCTCCTGCTCGGTCATGCCTACGCCGGTGTCTTCGATCGAAAAGGTTTTTTCTTCTTCATTCAGCTCAATTTTGATCTGAAGCGGCAGCTCGGGGCTGTGCACCGTTTCGTTGGTGAGCTGCATGAAGCGCACTTTGTTGAGCGCATCGGAGGAGTTCGACACCAGCTCGCGCAGGAAAACTTCAGGATTGGTGTAGAGGGAGTTGATGATGAGATGGAGCAGCTGCTTCATCTCTGCCTTAAATTCAAACTGCTGACGTGTTTGTTCTGCCATAATGGTGAGTCAGTTTATCTTTGGTTAAAAGGGACTATAAAATTTTTGTATGCTCCCAATTAAGCAAAGTCAGTGCCAAACCCTTCAGTTAAAACCTTTTTGCAGAACCTGACCCGTTTTCGGCCCGGCTTCGGAAAACCGGCCTGTTAACCCTCAATCTGAACCCGCCTTTGAAAAGCGCAAAAAAAAAGCCGGCCCACTCAAGGTGCCGGCTTTTTTGGACTGTAGAATAGGTGTATGTGCAGGTTTGCTTTAGCAGCACTTTCACATACACCCTTTAGAGTACTGAACTGAGGAAACCTTACAGGTAATTTTCATCTTTTTTTTGTTTCTTTCAGTTGATTATTTTCAATTACTTAAGAGCGTATTTCAATGACTATTCCATTTTATTTCGAAAAAAACAAATTGATTGAGCGCAAAAAGGGCGGCACGCTTGAACTCAGGGGTGATCATCTTGTTTTCAGAACCGATACAGCTGAAGAACCGCTGCATCTTCCGCTTACTCAGATCAAGTACATCAGCTTTGAAAAACAGCTACTTGGGGCGAAAATCACCATTCACACCCTGAAAAGAGAATTTGCCGCTGCTTTCACCGGCGAGGATGATGTCTCCTTCACCCTGAACATAAAAAAGGCGCAGGCCCCGGAAGCGGAATCTTTTGTCCGCTTCCTGAAGCTGCGCCTTGCAGAAACCATCGTAAGGGGACTTTCGGAAAACCCATACGAGCAATAAGGGAAATCAGCGAAGGAGATTTTCCAGCGTTGTGGCCGCGTCGGTTTTGTCGTCGCGGTATTTTATGATGATGGGGCACTGCACCGCGAGTCCGTTGGCAGCCGCCCACTCGTTACCGCTGATGGCGCGCGTGCCCGGAATAACGACCGCGTTTTCAGGAATTTCGAGGGTTTTGCCGGCTTCCGCCCGGAAGATGCGCTGCTGCACAAGATCGTAAACCGGGGTCGAGCGCGTGAGCACAACGCCGGCCCCGATCACGGCGCCTTTACGCACAATGGTGCCTTCATAAATGCCGGTATTGCCGCCAACCATGCAGTCGTCTTCCACGATAACCGGCACGGCGCCGATGGGTTCGAGCACGCCGCCGATTTGTGCGGCCGCACTCAGGTGCACCCGCTTACCAATCTGCGCGCAGCTGCCCACAAGGGCATGGCTGTCAATCATGGTGCCTTCATCTACATACGCACCGCAGTTTACGTACATTGGCGGCATCATGGTCACTTTATTGCCGATAAATGAGCCCCGACGCACCGTTGAGCCGCCCGGCACAATCCGGATGGTACGGGCGGTGCCGTCCATGTACTGCGTGGGATAGGTATCCTTATCGAAAAATTTGAAGCTTGAGTCGGTTCCCATCGGCACGACTTTGCCGTATTTGAAGCCGAGCAAAATGCCCTGCTTCACCCAGCCGTTCACGGCCCAGCTGCCGTCAGCCTGCGGACTCGCAGCGCGGATTGCCCCGCTTTCCAAAGCCTGCAAAAAGGTTTCGAATTTTTCAAAAAAGCCTTCCGGCGGGGTGGGGCTTGCTGCTTCAATTGTTTGCTTTACAAATACTTCCAGTTCGTTAACAGTCATTTTCTCTCTGTTTTTATTTTATTTAGGGTGATGTGTCCTTCAACCTGAACCCGCATCGCGTCAGTTCCGGGGCCGGATGATTTCTTTTGCGACCAGCAGTTCAGCGTTCAGTACTGCGCCCCCTGCTGCCCCGCGTATGGTGTTATGCCCCAGCGCGGTGTAGGCGAAATCGAAGAGTCCGGCTTTGCGGAGGCGGCCCATCGTTACCTGCATGCCGTTTTCGTTGGGAGCGTGCAGGCGCGGCTGCGGGTAGCGGGGCTCGTCGTAGCGCAGAACCGGTTTCACGGGAGCCGAAGGCAGTTGCAGACCGGCCAGCGGACTCACCCAGCTGTCGTACACTTCGCGGGCCTGCGCTTCCGTAACATCGGCTTTGGCCAGTTTTACGAGCACAGAAAGCAGGTGCCCTTCGATAACGGGCACGCGATAGGCCGAGGCGTGTATGCCGATGCTGCTGTTACGCACGGTACCGTCGGCCTGCAAGTCGCCCAAAAGCTTGAGCGGCTCCCACATAATTTTTTCTTCCTCGCCGCCAATATACGGCACTACATTGCCCATAATGTCGAGACTTGGCACGCCGGGGTAGCCTGCACCTGATACGGCCTGCATGCTCGTAACCACGACTGAATCGATGCCGAAGGCATCAGCCAGCGGTTTGAGGCTGAGTACCAGCGGCACGCACACGCAGTTCGGGTTGGTAACGATAAATCCGCGCCCGTTCGGATCGAAAGTCTGATGCTGAATCTGCGCGATGTGATCGGGGTTCACTTCGGGCACGAGCAGGGGCACGTGTGCTTCGCGGCGGTAATTTCGGGCGTTGGTAACAACCGGAATGCCGGCCTCAGCGAACTTGCGCTCGATTTCGCCAGCTACGGCGGCGTCCATGCCGGAAAAAACGAAATCGACTTCAGGCAGCTCCGCGGGATCGCACTCACGAACGACCATGCCGGCGATCTGCGGGGGCACGGGGATGGGCTCAATCCAGTGGGCGGCTTCGTCGTAGCGTTTGCCCGCCGAGCGGGAGGAAGCCGCAACCGCCGTAATTTCGAACCAGGGGTGCTCCGCAAGCAGGCGGATGAATTTCTGACCTACGGCGCCTGTAGCTCCCAGCACGCCAACTTTGAATCTGTTCATAGCTTTGTTTTTGATAGGTTATAATAAACACGGACACGGCTCTGACTCTCCCTGCCCTGTTTCTTAAGTTTAATTTTTTTATAGGTTCTTTCTTGCACATCAGCTCTGCTTGGAAATCTTGCCCGAGCGCATCAGACCAGCTTTCTTGCCACATACATACCATAACTGTACCAGCTTTTGTATTGGTTGTAAAAACTGATTTCAGCCTGCACATTTCCGACAATGGCCTGCGCTGCCCCGCTGTTTCCGTTTCGGTTCAGGAACGCCTCAAACGCCTGTTGCAACGGATGGTGATAGTTATCGGTCCAGCAATGCTCAGGCAGCTGGAAATACCCAACGGGGCAGAATCCGTGCTTTTCAAGCACCCGCATTTTGGCGGAGGGAAGGCCGGCTTCCGGATAGGCTTCCTTCCAGAAAGCGGTAAGAGCAGCAGGCCGCTTCACGGAAAGCCAGGTGATATCCGACACCACGAGATAACCGCCAGGCCGGAGAAACGGTTTCCATGCGCCTATCCCTGCTTCAAAACCTATGGTAAACACGGAGTCCTCAGCCCAAATGAGGTCAAGGGAGTTTTCCTCAAAAGGCAGCGCATCCAGCGGTGCCTGTACCGGCCTGATTTTATGTGCAAGATTTTTCGACTTTGCGTTGCGCATCAATTCATCCAAAAATTCCGAAAATGAATCAACCGCCGTTATTTCAGCATTGAGCGTTTCTGCGAGCAGGAGTGCCGTAGCTCCGGTACCGCAGCTCAGATCGGCAACATGCAGCCTGGCATCAGTGCCCAAGCTGCACATACCAAGCGCAATCCGGGTCTCTGCATCACCACCCGGGCCCTGTCGCGGGAGTTGCATAAAAAGGTCTTTCAGTAAGTGCAGCGCTGACATTTATCGGTTGTTGATTTCATTTAAGTACCTCCGGCCAGAGGTGAAAGAAGATAAGGATTAACCCGTTAACTGCCTTCGGCATCAGCCTAAATGGTTAATCAGGGCACGGTGCCATCACCCGAAAAAAACGCCAACAAAAAAGGCCCCGAAGGGCCTGATTTAAAATGGGTGGCGGACGCAAACGCTTATGAGCTTGTATTTCGCTCTTCAAGCCGCTCTTCGATGTGGCGGAGCAGGCCTTCATAAAAACGAACATCGCGCATGCGGCGCTGCGTGTTGGCGGTATTGATGCTGCCGTACTGCGCCGGGGCGGGCGGGAAGACCTCAAACAGGTTGAGGCTCACACGGGTGCCGCCATCGAGGGTCGGGATGAGCGACAGTTCGGCACGCACATGGCGCGACAAGCTTGAACTGTATCCGAAAAAGCGTTCCTCACTACCGGTCGAACCGGGGTTGATGAAATCGGCTTCGATCATGCCATCTGATGAATTTGAGCGGCGCACTACAAAACCGTTTTGGTTTAGTGCACTCAGCGTTGCCTGAAAAACGTCGTAAGAGTCGTTTTCAAAAGTGGCGTTGTTTACCTCGCTCACATCAACGCGTGCAGCGTTGGTTGCAGAGCAGGCTGCAAAAACAAAAGCTGTCAGAAGCAGCAAAAGCGAAGGGGTAATGTACTTGAGTGAAACAGATGACATACGGATAGATTTATGGATTTTTCTAAGGCGTGCTATTATAAGGAATAGCCGGGGTTTTTATTCAGGTGGTTTACAATTTGAAACCACGCCTAACAAGCTATATTGGCAGCATTAAAGCAAACCTGCGGGAAAAGGGGTTTCATTGAAAATTGAGGTCATCAGGAAGCTTTGCCTTACAAATTTACACAAAAGAGGTCTCTCAGCGGGTAATTAGGGGGAACAGCTTGCGGGCATTTTCGGTGGTGATGCGGTCAACTTCATCAACAGATAAACCGAGCAGCTCTGCGAGACGGGCCGCTACGAGTGCGGTGTAGGCCGGCTCGTTGCGTTTGCCCCGGTGCGGGGCGGGCGCGAGGTAGGGAGAATCCGTTTCCAGAATGAATCGTTCGGGAGGCAGTTGCGGCAGCACTTTGTCGAGTCCGCCGTTTTTGAAGGTGGCAACGCCGCCGATACCAAGATAAAGTCCGAGGTCGATCGCCCTGCGGCCTTCCTCAACGGTTCCGGTGAAGCAGTGCCAAACCCCGGTTAGGCGGCCGTCCTGCTGCTCTTCGACGATATCAAGCAGATCGGCCGTTGCCTCGCGGTTGTGCAGCACGATCGGCTTTTGGAGGGTTTTGGCGACCTTGCAGTGCCGGCGCAGGCTTATTTTCTGCTCCTCCACAAATTCCGTGCTCCAGTAATAATCGAGCCCGGTTTCGCCCACCGCGACGATATCTTTCGCGGCACAGGCCGCGAGCAGCGAAGCTTCGAGGTTGCAGCGGCTGTTGTTGATTTCGCAGGGATGAACCCCCATCATTTTATGCAGACGAATCTGCCCCTGCGGCAGCCGGTCCATCTGCGGGAGGGAATCGAAATCGATGGCAGGCATGAGGATGTCGGTAAGTCCTGCCTCAGCGGCCCTGCCGAGCGCCTGCTGAATGTCGTCGCTGAACTGCTGCAGGTAAATGTGCGCGTGCGTGTCTATCAAAACGGAAATCTCAGGATGAATGATGCTCTGAATACTGCCTTTCAGGCAGATTCACAAAATACGCAGACCTTATGACTGATGCAGTGATGATTTCCGGCACCGGTTTTCAACGTTTGGAAGGCCGGATTCATCCTAAATAAAATTAAATCAGAGCCCCCGCAGCAGGCTTTGGGCGGTTTTGATTTCTTCTGCCTCCATTGGGTTGCGGGGCTCCGTTTCAAGTACTTCACTTAGGCATGCGCGTGCTTTTGGTTTATCGCCCATGCGGATGAAATGCTCGCAAAGGCCAAGGTGATACTGCACCTTGGCCGGATCGAGTTCCATGGCCCGGCCGATGTACGTCTCAGCGGTTTCGTTATCGGCCTGCGGCAGGCCTCGGGAAATAACGCGGGCCGCGAAGCGCTCTGCCCGGCTCACGTTCGAGACCTCAGAATGCCATACGCCCATCAGGAAAAAGGGGCCTGCGTTTTCCGGCAGTTTTTCCATGGCAAGGTAGCCGTGCTCTTTTATATCGTGTGCGGTTTCGATGCGGTTGCGGGAGCTCATCAGATCGGTGCTTCGGCCGAGAGCGACCGCGAAGGCGTAGTGGGCATGTCCGTCGCCGGGGCGCAGCGCCATAGC
>JAFIET010000094.1 GCA_020832405.1 Balneolales bacterium | reverse complement strand
TACCCAGCAGCAGCTGCACCAGCGCCCCGACAACCGGGCGGTCTTGCACGGGGTTGGTAACCGCAATCTCTATAACAGTCTGCCGGGCGTGAGCTTCCGGCACTACGAGAAAAATAAGGCCAAGAAGGCAAAAAAATAATTTCTTGGGAAATGGCGGGCATAGGGTAGGATCTGTCATTGCCGGTCCGCTAAAATTTACATGTTTGTTAGAATTCCTGCCCGGGAATAATAACAAATATTTCTTTATTTACAGGCATTTGACAGACATTCTAATGAGCGAAACCGGGAGAAGCCGGTTTATTCACCTCCTCAGGTCTACCCGTTCACCTTCCGCATAAAAATAAACAGCGGCAGAAATGCTGTAAGGCCAATGATGACGGGGGCGACGTAAGATTTGAGGCCGAGTATCAGCAGCAGGCTGATGAGCAACAGCTGGAAGCCGAGGCCGTAAACGGACAGGAAGGTCATCAGCCAGTTGGGGATGGATTTTCCGGTAGGGGCGGATAAATCGAGTTTGTAAATGAGTTTGTCGAAGCCGCCGTACAAAAAGGTGTAGAGCCGGTACATGAAGCTTACGTGCGACTGCCGCTCACCGGGGTATGCTTTCGGAGTCTTGTTTTCGAAGATGCGGCTCGTGGTGTCTCCCTGCTTTTGTGATTTGAGAATCGCGTAGTAATAATTGTACAGAGTACCCTGTAGCTGCATACACAAAAAGGCCGTAATTCCCAGGAAAATATTGGTGTCGCTGATCAGCACAATCACACTGAAAATCATCAGATTCAGAATAATATCGGAAACCGAGTCGAGATAGCGGCCTGTGTATGAGGGGGTGTTTTTCAGCCGGGCAAGCTCGCCGTCGGCGGCGTCAAGGATGGATTTGAGCACCAGGAAAAAGCCGGCAGCCCAGTAATGCCCGTTAACCATGCATACAAGGGCAATAAGCCCGGATACGACGAACGAGATGGTAACATGAATCGGGGTGAAGCGCGTGTTTTGCAGCGATGATGCAATAAGGGCGGCAAACGGACGGCCGTAATCGGACAGGTCCAGGAATTTTTCTTCTTGCGGTAATTTCGACATCAGGGGTCAGCCGGAAGCAGTTTGATGAATAACAGTTATGCGCAGCGAACAGGCAGCACGCGGTTTGGGAAAGCTTGGAACACGGATTGCCGCGATTCTAAAAAAAAAGCGTAATGTCAGGTCCTCATCCTGACCAGCTGCTTATCCCTCAAAAAACAAAAATCCCTGCAAGTCAGCGACTTACAAGGATTCATGTACCGGCGATCGGACTCGAACCGATACTTCTTGCGAAACACGAGTTTGAGTCGTGCGCGTCTACCAATTCCGCCACGCCGGCATTTTCAGGACTGCAAATATAAGACGCCTGTGCCCGATATGAAAGCATGCGAGGAAAATATTCGCAGGCTCCCGACGGGTTTAATGGAATAGCGGGGTTCGGCCCCGGTCTTTCAATCCGTGGGGGATGAGGCAGCTTTTCTTTTAGCCGGCTCCTCATGCCGTCTTGCTGCTTTGCGAACCGGCATCAATCCGCCTCAAAACGGTGAAAAACTCTTGAGTCAGGGGGACTACGGCAGAGTTTCAGCTTCCCCCTAAACCCGCTTAATTTATGCGCCGGATGTGTTTATGAGGTCGTTTCGGGCTCCAGGGCATCTCCCTGAAAAGAAAAAATAAATTTTTCTTGACTTGCGTTGCGTTTAGCACATAGTTTTAGGCCATGAAATTATCTCACAACACATCAGCCGTAACAAACCCGCACTCCGCATGTTGCTTCATGCGAATGTGTATGCGAATGCGCTCCGGGTTTGTCGCTGCCGTGCTGTGAGATAATTGTTCTTTGAAGCATAATCTTATCAAGAAAGGCTGAGGGACAGGCCCTGTGACGCCTTAGCAACCGTTCCGGTATATCCGGGAGTCAGGTGCTAAATCCTGCCCGGCAAATTGTATTTGCCTGGGAAAGATGAGAAAGACTGGCCTTTAGCCGGTATCTGATATCAGGTACCCCCTCAATTAAAGCCTCTTCCGAATTTTTCCCGGAAGAGGCTTTTTTTTTGGCCTCTTCCGTCTCAAACACATCCGAAACACATCAACCGAAACCGCAACATCACTTCAACGCATCATGAACAGCACGTTTCAGGCCTGGTACGAACGCAAGATGTACGCAACGGAGGCCCTTTCGGCCGAGACCGGCTGGGTACAGCAGTTTCTGCCGGAGGTACGCACCATCGCCATTGTCGGTCTTTCGAAGAACCCGACCAAGGACAGCCATTTCGTGGGCCGCTACCTGCAGCGGGCCGGCTACACCATCATCCCGGTAAACCCTACGGCTGATGAAATCCTCGGCGAGACCTGTTATCCGGATCTTGCCTCGGTGCCCGTGCCGGTAGATGTGGTGAACGTGTTCATGAAGCCCGCCCTGATCTCCGCCGTTGTTGAGGCCGCCCTCCAAACCGAAGCCCGCGTGATCTGGCTGCAGCTCGGAACCGGGGAACACCCCGAGCTTTCCGAAAAAGTATCCGATGCCGGCCGGCGCCTCATTCAGAAGCGCTGCATCAAAGCCGATCATCAGTTTTTGGTCCGCGACCTTACGGTCTGAGCAAGGCGCGCATCACCCTGAAAAACAAACTTCCTTTTTTCAAAACTCCATTTTTGCTAACGCTAAACTACACATAAACAAGACTATGAGTACTTCTTCCAAACCCCGCAACTACCGCTTCGAAACCCTTCAGCTCCATGCCGGTCAGGAGCCTGACCCTACCACCGGCGCACGGGCTGTTCCGATTTATCAGACGACTTCTTATCAGTTCAAAGATTCCGAGCATGCCGCTACGCTGTTCGCGCTCAAGGATTTCGGCAACATCTACACCCGCATCATGAACCCGACCACCGATGTTTTCGAGAAGCGCATTGCTGCCCTCGAAGGCGGCGTTGCGGCTGTTGCGACTTCCTCCGGGCAGGCCGCGCAGTTTCTCGCTATCGCGACCATCGCGCAGAAAGGCGACAACATTGTGGCAACAAGCAACCTCTACGGCGGTACCTACAATCAGTTCAAGGTATCGCTGCCGCGCCTCGGCATTGATGTGAAATTCGTGACCGAAGATGCGCCCGAGGCCTTCGAAGCCGCAATTGACGAAAACACCAAGGCCATTTACGTGGAGTCGCTCGGCAATCCGAAAAACAACGTGCCCGATTTCGAAGGCCTTGCTGCGGTAGCCCGGCGCAACGGCATCCCGCTGATTGTGGACAACACTTTCGGTGCCGGCGGTGCCATCGCGCGCCCGATTGATCACGGAGCCAACATCGTGGTGGAGTCGGCCACCAAATGGATCGGCGGACACGGCACTTCGGTTGGCGGCGTGCTGGTCGATGCCGGAAACTTCAACTGGGGCAACGGCAAGTTTCCGCTGTTTTCGGAGCCATCCCCCGGCTATCACGGCCTCAATTTCTGGGAAGTTTTCGGGGATGAAGGTCCCTTCGGCAACATCGCTTTTGCCATCCGCGCACGGGTGGAAGGCCTGCGCGATTTCGGCGCATCGCAGTCGCCCTTCAACAGCTTCCTGCTGCTTCAGGGGCTGGAAACGCTCTCGCTTCGGGTTGAGCGCCACTGCGAAAACGCCCTGAAACTCGCCCAATGGCTGCGTGAGCAGGAGGCCGTGAGCTGGGTGAGCTACGCCGGTCTGGAAGACCACCCCTACCATGAGGCGGCCCAAAAATACCTGCAGCCCAACCGCTTCGGCGCGGTGCTCACCTTCGGCGTGAAGGGCGGCTTTGAGGCGGCCAAAGCCTTCATCGAAAATGTGAAGCTCGCGAGCCACCTCGCCAATGTGGGCGATGCCAAAACACTCGTAATTCACCCGGCATCAACCACGCATCAGCAGCTTTCGGCTTCCGAGCAGCGCTCAAGTGGCGTAACGGAAGACCTCATCCGTGTTTCGGTCGGTATCGAGCACATCGACGACATCAAGCTCGATTTTGCCGAAGCCTTTGCGGCGGTTCCGGTTACGGCCTGAACCAAAGCCCGCATCACCCTGCACCCCTAAACCTGCTTTACCTTTTTGTGATATGAACTACGCTGACTCCCTCTACCCGCATCTGCTCGGTTTTGTGACCGAATCCGGATTCCGCTTTCCGCAGCTGGACATCGCCTGGAAGTCGTGGGGGCGCCTGAACGAGGCCCGCGACAATGTGGTGGTGATTTGCCATGCCCTCACCGGGCACGCGGATGCGGAGGAGTGGTTTTCGGGTTTGTTTGCCGAAAGCGGCATCCTGAACCCGAAGGAGCAGTTCATCATCTGCATGAACGTGCCGGGCAGCTGCTACGGCTCGACCTCCCCGCAGTCCGTGAATCCGGAGACCGGCCTTCGGTACGGCTCCGCTTTCCCGGTGCTCACGATCCGGGATGTGGTTCGTGCGCAGCAGCTCGTGCTCGATCACATGCGGGTGAAGCAGATTCAGCTGGTGATTGGCGGCTCGATGGGAGGGATGCAGGCCCTGGAGTTTGCCGCGATGGACCGGCGCGTGCAGTCGGCGGTGATTATCGCTGCCGGGGCGCGTCATGAGGCCTGGGCCATCGGCATCAGCGAGGCACAGCGGCAGGCGATTGCGGCCGACAGCCGCTGGAAGGGCGGTGACTACGCTCCCGGCGAAGAACCGGTGCAGGGGCTTGCGGCCGCGCGCGCTATGGCGATGCTCACCTACCGGGCGCCGCAGCAGTTTTCGCAGCGGTTCGGCCGCGAAAAGCGGGATGAAGGCAGCTTTCAGGTGGAAAGCTACCTGCGCTATCAGGGTGAAAAGCTCATGCAGCGCTTCGACCCGCTCAGCTATGTGCGCCTCACGCAGATGATGGATACGCACGATGCCGGGCGCGGAAGAGGCGGGCTGGATACCGCCCTTGCTGCGATTCAGATTCCCGTGCTGGTAGTCGGCATCGATTCCGACCTGCTGTACCCCACCGCGGAGCAGCGCTCGCTGGCCGGGAAGTTGCCGAACAGTTTCTACCGAGAAATCCGCTCCGAATACGGTCACGACGCCTTCCTGATCGAGTTTCGTCAGCTCAACAATCTGCTTATCGAGTTTCGCCATCATCTCAAACACCACGCCGCCTGAAGAGCAGCGAAAGACCCGACCTGATTTTTTCACTATATAAATATCATGAAAGCACTCAAACTTACGCATGAGGCTGCCGAAGTAGCCGGCGCCTTTAAACTTGAGCACCTCACTTCTTCTTTTTTTGATGCAGAACCGGCCGAAAACCCGCTGCTCGATGTGTTTGTGGCGGGCATTGGCACCGTTGGCAGCGAACTGCTGCGTCAGCTGGAGCCGGGCGGTCCGCTGTCGGAGGATTTCCGCCTGATAGGCTTCTGCAACAGCAAACTCGCCCTCATCCATGAAAAAGGCGTGCAGCAGGCGTCGTTTGTGAACCGCCTTTCGGGGCAGCGGCCGGTTACGCCTACGCGCTGGGCTTCGATTGTGGCGCAGCTCATCCGGCACTACGAGGAATCCGGCCGGGGACTCATTTTTGTGGATGCAACCGGCAGCCGTGAGGTTGCTCTGCTGTACCTGCGCCTGCTCGATGCCGGGGTGCATGTGGTTACGCCGAGCAAAATTGCGAACACCATGCCGCAGCATTTCTTCGATCAGCTCGTTGCCCCGCGCGAAAACGGCGCGCTTTTCCGCTACGAAGCCGCAGCCGGTGCAGGTCTGCCGATTGTGAACACCATCAGCACCATGGTGCAGAACGGGGATGCCGTGCTGCGTATCTCAGGGGTGCTCTCCGGCACCATGACCTACCTGTTCGGCGAGCTCGAAAAAGGCGTGCCCTTCAGCGAAGCCGTGCGGAAAGCCTATGATGAAGGCTACACCGAGCCCGATCCGCGCGATGACCTCTCCGGGGAAGATGTCGCCCGGAAGTGCCTCATTCTGGCACGTACTGCCGGTTTCCGGATGGAGCGGGATGCCTTCACCGCTGAAGATCAGACCCCCGAAGGCCTGCGCCATGCCCCGCTTGAGGAGTTCTTCGCCGGCCTTTCCGAATATGACGAAATCTGGAAAAAGCGCGTCGCAGAAGCCCGGGCCGAAGGCAAGGTGCTGCGCTACATAGGTGAAATAAGCCCGAAGAAAATTGAGGTCGGGGTCCGCGCCGTGCCCGCAAACTCGCCCATCGGAACCCTGCGCGGCGCTGACAACCTGATTTCCATCGAAAGCCGCTACTACAGCCGCTCGCCCGTTACGATACAGGGGCCTGGCGCTGGCAGCGAAGTAACCGCACAGGGCGTACTCGCCGACATGCGCCGCATCGCCGATCAGGTGTGAGGCTGATGGCCCGCGGATATCCGCAGGTTTTTTCCCGCAAAGGAACAAAGGCGCAAAGGCAGTGAGATGAACAAAGTGTTCAGGTGAAAAAGCAAGTCTATAAAAATCAATAAACTAAGCGACACACTGACACACTGACACACTGACACACTGACATACTGACATACTGTTGTCACATCTCTCCCTACAATTGCAAATTCATTTTTTAATTGAACGCGCTTTTAAACTGTCTCTTGACTTCGAAGTTTTATCTGAACAAATTGAAACCAATCACATAATTCATCGATTTCTATGGATAACTCCGTTCTCCGGCATATCAGTCAACTTTCTAAAAGGGAAAAACAACTTCTTACAGAAGCCCTGTGGGATTCCATCGCTGAAGATCCTTCCGTAATTGATATTCCTGAATCGCACAAAAAAGAGCTTCGGTCGCGTCTTGATACTTTAGAGGAAGATTCCAAAACCGCTGTTTCATGGGAATCCTTTGTAAAACGGTTTTCTTAGTTGCCCATGGCGCCTGAGTTGAAGATTACGTCCAAAGCTCAGAAAGAATACGTGAAACCCCGCTCGCTTTAGGTCACTAAATTGTTTTCCGGCACAACGGATTTTCGCACACAAATAATGGTTTCGCAGCGCGGTCAAAGGTCCCGCAACCCCAAACCAAAGCGGCACACTGACACACTGACCTACTGACATACTGTTAATTTATTCCCTCATCAGCCGGATTTGCCCGTACCAGGCGCGGGCAGATTCGCCGGTGTCGTCTGAGTCGGTCATGATTTGTATGCCGGTGATTGCGGGCGGCTCAGCACCGAAGGCTTCGCGGTAATCTTCCAGGATGTTTCTTCTTTCGGTCACCCAGGTGCCGGCCTCGTCGTTTCCGCTTCTCACGGCGAGCAGCTTCACCAGCCCGGTGTAGGGGCTCGGTGCAATTGTGCCCGCCGGCGCCCGGTTGGCCCAAATGTAGCACAAAGCCCGGTTGGGGATATCAAAGGAGGTGAAGGTCCGCAGGGCCAGCAGGAAAATCCGGTCGCGGAACCGAAGCTCCGAGGAGGGCAGATCGAAGGTGAGGTACAGCCTTCCGGCGAAATCATCGCCATCGCGACGGTTCAGATCGCCGTTTTCCAGCACGGAATCAATCATCCACTCCCATTCGATTACGGGGTATTTCGCCGGATCAAACCGCAGCGGCATCACCAGCCCGGAGGCCGACTGCTCACTCACCGCTTCAATCACAACGCTGCCGTTTTCCCGCTCTGCAAGCCGGTATTCGGTCGGCCGGATGTTCCCGAGCGGCTGATGCACCCAGCGCGAGCCCGCCTCGTCGGACGGATTAAAATCTGAGGGGCTTATTACAATGATGTCGTTTCCGGACTGTGGCTGTTCCTGCGCCACGAACAGCGGTTCCGGGAAAAGTGCTGTGAGCGCAAAAATGACGGAAAACAGGATGAAGGCGGAAGTTGAGCGCATTTACACAGCCGGTTTTGAGAAAGTGTTTACGGGATTCACTGGTAGTATAACCTGCACGGCACCGCATTAGTGCCTGAAAATCAATCAGGTGCAGCGTAACCAAAAATATCAGACTGCTCCTAAAGTGGCTGAAGATATTCAAGCCCCGTTTGTGAAACCCGTTCCGATACCGTAGTTTTTTTGCAATTTACCACCGGGCGCTGCTCCGGCTCACTTTATTTTTTGTGATGCTAAAAAAAATCCTGATTTCTCTCGGCATTGCAGCGGCAGTGATGCTGCTGCTTTGGGCCGCCCTTACGCAATTCGGAACCTGGCGGGCCGCGCCGCCGCACAAGGGCATCACGGCTCTGGTAAACGGCCATTTTCTCACCATGGCCGGGGATGCACCGGAAATCATCCGCGATCAGGTCCTGCTGATTGAGGATGCCGGCATCCGCGGCTTTGTTTCGGGTGATGCGGTACCGGATGGCGCCCGCATCATAGACCTGAACGGCGGCTATGCCATGCCCGGGCTGTTTGATTTGCACGTGCATTTCGGCGGGATGCCGTTTGCGGATGGTCGCAGCTTTGCCGGTATGATGGTGCAGTTTTTTCGCGGCTACCCCGACGCCCGCCGTCAGTTTCTGGCACACGGGGTCACCTCGGTTACTTCCCTCGGCGACAGCTATCCGCAGATTCTGGAGATGCGCGACCGTGTTGCCGCCGGTAAACTCGAAGGCCCCCGCATCCGTGCGGCCGGGCCCATGCTTACCTCGCCCGGCGGTCACCCGGTAAGCACCATTTTTGCCAACAACCCCTGGGCGGCCGAAACCAACGCCCGCGAACCTGATACCCCGGAGGAAGCCCGTACCGAAGTGGACCGACTTGCGGCAGGCGGCGTTGATCTCATTAAAGCCATCTACACGGCGGGTCACCGCGATCAGCTGCCCCGCATGGAACAAAAGGTGCTGGAGGCGATTGCGGATCAGGCCCGGCAGCACGGGCTGCAGCTCGTTGTCCATACCGATACCCGCCATGATGTGGAGGGCGCCCTGCAGGCCGGCGCCGACGGACTCGAGCATCTGGTCTGGCTGCTTTCCTCAGATACAACAGGCACCTTCGACCGCCTTGCTGCGCTGCAAACACCGGTTGTTCCTACCCTCGGGGTGATGTTCCGCAGCCTCAATGAGGCGCAGCGGCAGGCTGTACTCGGGGAGTTCCGCCGGCAGCATGAGGCCGGCATCCCCATGCTTATGGGCACCGATGCGGGTAACCTGCCCGCGGGGTCAAGCCTGTACGATGAGCTTCGGCTGTTCACGCAGGGCGGCCTCAGCCCATGGCAGGCGCTACAAAGCGCGACGCTCAAAGCTGCGGAGCACGCCGGTGTGGCCGGGCATCTCGGCAGCCTGGAAGCCGGCAAGCTGGCCGACATCATCGTTTTTCCCGTAAATCCGCTCGAAAACCTCGCTGAGCTCCCCCGGCCTGACCTTGTATTTCTTGGCGGGAAGCGGATTCGGACCGACTGAAGGATGTCTTAGGCTGAAACCGGATGAGGGCAAGGCGCGCATCACCCTAAAAACAAACAATTTAATTTGAGTGTAATCAGGGGAATCAGCCGGGCGATGGATTGTGAAGTTTTTTTGGCGGATTTAACGCCTGCATAATGCTGCAAAGCGCGGGCGGATGTATTTTGGGCTATTTGACATTTAAAAGAATAAATCCATGACTGCTTTGATTCGCTTCACACTTTTGCTGCTGCTGTTTGCCGGTCTGCCGGGCGGGCCGCTCGTAGCCCAAACCTGGCAGGGCGCGCCCGAAATTCTGAATCCCGGCGCGGGCAAGGACTTCATTTTTGGTTTTGTGTTTGAGGATGCCAACGGAAACAGCCGCTTCGATGCCGGTGAAAACGGCGTGCCCGGGGTGTTCGTTACCAACGGCTTCGAGTGGACCAAAACCGACAGCACCGGCTATTACGAGTTGCCCGTACATGCCGATATGAACCTTTCGGTGGTTCAGCCATCGGGCTGGCGGGTGCCGGTCGATCACCGGATGGTGCCGCAGTTTTTCTACATCCACAAGGAGGGAGGCACGGGTTACCCGCTGCGGTACGGAGGGCTGCCGGATACCGGCCCGGCCCCGGAGCAGGTGAATTTTCCGCTGAACCGGCAGGGCGCATCGGGTTTGGATTTCAGCTGCGCGATTGTTGGTGATCCGCAGGCGTACTCCAATGAGCAGATCAGTTTTCTGAGGGACGGCGTATTTGCTGACATCATCGCTGCACCTTTCGCCCCCGGCGACTGCATGATTCAGATGGGAGATGTGGTCGGCGATGACCTCGACCTGCTCGAACGCCATCTCGAACTCTCGGCCATGACCGGCCTCAAGCAGTGGCTCGTTATTGGCAATCACGATATCGATTTCGATGCCCGCACCAACGCTGATAAATCTGATAGCTGGCGCCGTATTTTCGGGCCGAACTATTACGCCTTCGAGCAGGGCGACGTGCTGTTTGTAGTGCTCGATAATGTGTATTACCCCTGCGGCCCCGACGATGTTGCCCGCGGACGCATGCACTGTGAAGCAGGGCAGCGCCCGAGCTATAACGGCCGCCTGACCGAAGCGCAGTTTACCTGGCTCGAAGGCCTGCTTGCGCACACGCCGGAAGACCGGCTGATTGTGCTCAACAAGCACATCCCCCTGGTTTCTTTTGTGGACGCAACAAGCGGTCAGCATCAGACGGATGAGCTGCACCGGATTTATGCGCTGCTCGAAGGCCGCGAGGCGCTGTCGCTTTCGGGACACACGCACACGATCGAAAATCATGCACCCGGTCAGGTTTTTGAGGGATGGACGGAGAGCGTGGGCGGAGTTCCGCTGCCGTTTCGGCATATCGTAGTTGGGGCTGCTTCGGGCGCGTGGTTTCAGGGCGATTTCAATGCGGACGGCGTCCCGATGGCGCTGCAGCGCATGGGCGCACCCATGGGCTGGATGCGGCTCGATTTTTCCGGTACCGGGTACACCGAGCGCTATATTGGCGCGCGACTGGGCGAACACCGGGGGCAGTGGATCGGCCTCAACACGCCCTCATTCCGGAACTGGTACAACACCATTATGGACTGGGTAGCTGTACCGGCTAACGAACGTGAGCCCGTACCACCGTTTTCGGTCAATGACCTGCCCGATCAGGGTATCATCCTGCCGGAAGAGTTTTCTGAGGACGGCGGCATCTGGCTGAC
>JAFIET010000011.1 GCA_020832405.1 Balneolales bacterium | reverse complement strand
TCATCACAGATTACAGCAGCATCTATCTTGAAGGCCTGCTGCGGGATGTTCCGCCGGTTTTTATACCGTATGACCAAGACAGTTACGAGCGCGGCATGCCGCTGCCTTACGACCAGGTGACGCCCGGCCCCAAGCCGGCTTCTTTCGCTGAACTGCTTGATGCCCTCGGGCAGGCCCTTGAAGGTGCATCAGCGTTTAAGGCAGAGAGGGATCGGGTGAAGCAGCTATACTTCGAATATCAGAGCGGTGATGCGACCCGGCGGGTTATCAGCCTGCTTGAAAATGAAATCCTGAAGGAAGGAAAGTAGCACAGGATTTCAGCGCCTGTCCTTCTTTTCAGCTCCGGGTTGTTTGGGATGTTGCTGAGATGTAAAAAGCAGATACAATGAAAAATTCACCAGCTTGTTCAGCGCGCTTGATACCAGAAATATAGCCGCAATACCAGCCGCAGGCACATCGAGGAATGCTGCCATTCCGATGCCTGCCCAAAGAAATACAAGGTCCTTACTTGGCACAAACGGCAGCCGGTTAACAAGGATGATGAGGGCGAGGTAGGTGAGCCATACCGTGATCGGGGTTTCCGGAATTACAACCGACCATTGGAGCACCAGCAGCGCATGCTGAACCACGAAACGGACCGCATAAATCGAAAAAATGCGCATCGCCTGCCGAAGCGGCAGCTGGAAATAATACTGCCTGAACCGGATGCCCAGAAAAAGCGCCGAAGCGGTAACTAAACCGATGACTGACCAGATCACCCAGGTTGTTTCGGGCAGCAGCAGGGTCGGGGGGATCACGTTGAAAGTGAGCAGCAGCCCGAGCATAATGAGCATCATGAAATACGAATTCGCAGCCGACAAAATGTTCGAATCGCGCACATTACGGGCAACTTCAGCCTGAGTTTTGCCGGTTTGTTTTTTTGCCCAAACACCCAAATACACTTCGCCAGAATACCCCACTACCTCTTCATTGTAAACGCGTTTTGTGATGGAAGCCTTAAGCAGCGATTTTGCAGGAAGCTGCCATAAACCCCGGTAAATCAGCAACTCCGCTACAGGCAGAGAGAGGTACATTATCACAAACAAAATGTAAAAAAGCGGCTGTGATGGCAGCGATTTCAGCACCTCAACCCAGCCGATCTGCCAAAGCTGCCAGATAATCAGCAGCGCCACTGCAGCGATGAACCCCTTCTTCATATAGGGGCGTAACTTCTGCCAAACCGGGTGCTGACGAAACGAATTGAGCTGTTCTTTAAATTTTTGCGCTGATTGCATCCCTTGAAGCCTGCGGAACAGGGTGTATTTTTCTAAGAATATTGTTTAGAGACATAACTGTAAAAGCTGGTTAATCGGGCTTCAGTGCCTTTATCCGGGAGATTTTCTAAATGCAACTTTGTTATATTTAGATGAATTCAAATCCCAAAACACACAAGCATATGAAGGTATCAAAACAATTCATCACAATTCTGCTCATTTTTGCAGGTTCCGTTTATATGATGGCCTGTTCAACCGGTCACAGCCATGTTGACGCCAATGGCGTTGTTCTAACCCTCAATGGGGAGGAAATTGCCCGTCAGGACGGTACCGTAGTGACCTACACACAAGGTAACGCCATTCAGCTTGAACGCGGTACGCCCTCAGGCATGATTATGGTGCAGTTTCTGAACGATAACAACGAGCTGTTCACACCGGAAGGCGACGATTACTTTCTCGAAGTGACCATTGCTAATCCTGAGATTGTAGGGGTAATGGGAGAAGCACAGGGCGGTTGGGGCGTTGAGCTGAATCCGCTCCAGCCCGGTGAAACGAACATACAGTTTGAGATCTTCCATGTAGATCATTCCGACTTTACTTCCCGGCCGTTTCGGTTTGTAATTCAGGAAGCAGAAGTAGATTAAATTAAGGCACATATTCATGGCTCTGTCGGTTTTTGTGACCGGCAGAGCTTTTTTATTTGATTCAGCCCACAACTAACTAAATGCATGCTCTTGTTTTAAATTTAGTGCTGTTTTTTGGTGTTTCTGCTTCGGTAATGCCGGCAGAGGCTTCCGTAACGGCGCCGGTATCCGGCTTTGATTTCAGGGCTCAGGTAACGGATGTCCAAACCGGTGAGCCGGTAAGCTACGTTTATGTTCACCTCGATGAGCTGAACCGCTCAGCTACTACCGACAGGGAAGGGATGTTCCGTTTCCAGAATGTACCCGAGGGCAATTACACGCTTTTTCTGCATCGCCTCGGTTACCGTATGACCCGCACGAGGATTCAGGTTGGGGCTGGCACCGCCGGTGACGTTCAGTTGTTGCAGCTTGAGCGCACAACGCTGCGCGGCGAGGATGTAATCGTTTCCGGAAGCAACGGTTTGGGAAGCAGCCTGGTTGAGCATGCAAGCGTTAAAATTAAGGGTAACGACCTGAGAAGGGAAATGGGGATGACCCTCAGCCAAACCCTTCAAAATATGGCCGGCTTTTCAGAAAGAAGTCTGGGACCCGCGCCGGGGCGGCCGATCATTCGCGGGCTTGGGGGCGAACGCGTTCTTATCATGCAGGATGGTATCGCAACCGGCGATGTCTCCACAACGGCAGTTGATCATGCGGTTACCATCGAGCCCCTTTCGGCCCGGGAAATTCAGATTGCCCGCGGCCCTGCGGCGCTGGTTTTCGGAGGTAACGCAGTCGGCGGAATCGTGAATGTGGTGAACAACACCATTTTTACATCGGTGCCGACTTCTTCAGGGGGTACAATAAGCCTGCACGGACAAAGTGTTAATGATCAGCTTGGCGGGTCATTTCAGTACCACCGGCCTTTTGAAAGCTCGGTACTCACCCTCGATCTGAATGCACGGGTCGGGCAGGATTTTTCAACGCCCACGGGCAGCATCACAAATACGTACATCCGTACTACGAGCAATTCCCTGGGCTACAGCATGGTAAGGCCGTGGGGGTACGCCGGGCTTTCTGCCTCGCTCTACCTTTCCGGCTACGGCATCCCGCCTGATCCGCAGGGCGGGCACCCGAACGGCGTAGATATTGAGATGATCCGTTTCCAGCTTGCAGGCCGGGGCGAGCGCCTCCTTAATCATCCGCATTTTTATCTGCTTGAAACAGGTTTCGCCCTCACGCCCTATTTTCACCGCGAAATTGAGTCGAACGGATCTGTCGGTACTGAGTTTGCCCAAAATACGGCCTCCGTTTTTGCGCGGGCACGGCAGCGGGGGTTCTGGATTTTTGACAGCGGTATTATCGGGGCATCAGCGGATTTTACGGACTATCAGGTTGCCGGCTCCCGAACACCTGATTCCCGCCGCATAGGTACTGCCATATTTGCGATTCAGGAGTTTAATGCAGGCCCATGGCATGCCGAGTTGGGTAACCGCATTGAGTTCTCTCATGCTTTCCCTCAGGAGAGCCGTTTTTCGCAGGTTATCGGCGATATACGGCCGCGCACCCATGCGGGCCTGGCTTCGTCGGTTACCGGCGTTTATAATCTGGCCGGTAACTTTTACGTGGGCAGCACCCTGCTTTATTCCTACCGCAGCCCTTCACTCGAAGAATTGTACTCCGAAGGCCCGCATCTGGCGGCCTTCACCTTCGAAATCGGCAACCCAGACCTGGATACGGAGCGTGGTTTTTCCTCGGAAATTTTTCTCAGAAACCGCGGCCGCAGTTTAGATCTTGAACTGGCTGCCTATCGCAATTATTTTTGGAGCTATATTTATCCTCAAAATACCGGCCGGGAAAATATCCGCTTTCCGGATTTGTTCGACTGGCGATTTGAGCAGACCGAAGCTCTTTTTTACGGCTTCGAAGCCAGCCTGAACCTGCGTATTAGCAGGCTGCTGGGCGTGGGCGGGAATCTGAGTTATACGATTGCCGAACGCCTTGGCCCCGACCATGAAGATCAGCAAACCCGCAACCTGCCGCTGATCCCCCCATTGAGTGGCAGCGTGTTCACAGAACTACGGAGCGGGAGTTTTAGCGTGAGGCCGCAGTTGCGTTTTGCGGCCTCGCAAAACAGGCCGGGTCCGTTTGAAACTAAAACAGATGGCTGGTATGCCTTCGATATAAACCTGAGCTGGATGCGTCAGTTTGGTGAAAACCTTCATTCTTTTTCGTTGAACGGCCAAAACCTGCTAAATCAGGAATTCTTCAATCACACCTCCGTTGTGAAGGAAATCTTCCCTGAGCCGGGGCGGAACATTAGCCTGCTCTACCGCATGTATTTTTAGCCTGCTCCCAAAACGGAGTGAGGGCTCAGGACGCATCACCCTGAACCCTCGTTACTTTTCTGCAAATTTCGGAATACTCAGCTGATCTGATGACAGATGCCCGCCGTTGACTCCACATCGAGCACAAAGGCGATCCCTTTCCCCGGCTGATTGAGCTCGGTTGCCTCCACAATTTCATGCAGTACCTGCTTGGTTTTTTCTTTTGGGATGAGGGTGAGAATCACTTCTTTTTCCGGCTCGATAAGCATGGAAAACAGCTTGGTTTTTTCACGGATGCCGGTACCGCGGCCATAAATGATGGTTCCCCCTTCGGCCCCTGCTTTTCGGGAGGCTTCAACAACTTTGTCGCAGCTTCCTTTATCCACAATAGAAACAATAAGCTGGAAATTTTCAGATGCTTTCATATCAGATGATTTTTTCGGGGAAGGTTGAGCTTTTTTGATGGTTACAGATTCTGAGGCGTTGCCGTCAAGAATATCCTGATGCGGATCAGCAGGATTTTTGGGTATCTGTGAAAGTACATGAGACAGTCCGGCGATGTTCTCGATATTCAGGATAAAGGCGATGCCTCTGCCCGGTTTATCGATTTTTGTGCCTTCCGTTATGCTTTGAAGAACGGCTTCAGAGATATCTGCATCAATTACGCTGAAGATGACGTCTTTTTCGGGCTCGGCAGCCATCCCGAACAAAGAAAATCCGCCGGCTTCTTTTCGGGTGCCGGTGCCGGGCAGTATGGTGCCGCCCTTACAGCCGGCTTCCTTTGATTTTTCGACAACCAGCGAACCGAGGCCTTTATCCACGATTGTGATCAGCAATTTTTGATTGGGGATGAGAAAATCAGTCATCTTTAGCACCGTAAAGGATTCCAAGAATTAACACAGAAAGGATAGGGGTAAGGGCTACGAGGGAAATCATACCGAAGCCTTCGATAAGCGGATTGCTGCCTTCCAGCGTATCTGAAAAGCCGAGCGCAATGGCCACCACGAAGGTAACGGTCATGGGGCCGGTCGCTACTCCGCCGGCATCGAAGGCAATAGAGGTAAACTCGCGGCTTGTGAAAAAGATCAGAATGAGGGCGATGATGTAGCCCGGAAGCACCAGGTACAGCAGCTCAATGCCGTAAATGATGCGCGCCATGGCCACCCCGATAGAAAGGGCCACGCCAATTGAAATGGTGAGGAGCATCACCTTTTGAGGGATAGAACCGCTCGAAACTTTTTCAACTTCCTGAATGAGTACGCGCACGGCGGGCTCCGCAAAAGTGGCAACGAACCCGAGCAAAATTCCGATGGGGATCACGATCCACTTGTTAGGGAGTCCGCCAAGGATGTTGCCCATTGCAGTGCCTGCCGGCTGAAACCCGACGTGTACTCCGTGCAGGAAAAAGGTCATGCCCAGCCAGGTGAGCAGGATACCGAAGAAAAGGGAAAGCAGCTTGCGGGGCTCAAGCTTGAGCATGTAGAACTGGAAGAAAACGAAAAACAGAATAAGCGGGGTAAGGGCCAAAGCTACTTCACCAAGCGTGCCGAGAAAGGTGTAGCCACCCTCGCTTTTTTCAAGCACGGTATCGGATGGAATTTCATAGATAATCCCTAAAATGAGTACGGCAAGAACAGGCCCGATAGAAGCCAGTGCAACAAGTCCGAAACCATCCTGAGAGCTTGTTTTGCTCTTAAGTACCGAGGCAATACCCACCCCGAAAGCAATGATAAAGGGCACTGCCATAGGGCCGGTTGTAACCCCGCCGGCATCAAACGAAATGGGTACGAAATAACTGTCAGAAGCGGGGTGAAAGATGATGGCGAAGATGAGGGTGTAGCCCGCAATCAGAAAGTAGTTGATCGACCAGCCGGTGAGGATCCGCACCATCGAAAGGGTCACAAAAATCGCAAGACCCAGGGCGACCGTTAAAATGAGGCTTGCCCGCGGTATGATGCCCCCCGAGGCCGTATCCACATAGCCGGCAAGTACCCATACATCCGGCTCGGCTACGGTGATGGCGAACCCCAAAATGAAGCTGAAGAGCAGCACAATCCACACTTTTCCCGTTTTTGGCAGGGATGAGCCGATCATTTCACCAACCGGCAAAAGCCCGCTGTGCACGCCAAGCAGAAAGAGTATGAGACCGAAGGTTACCATGCCAAGGCCCGCAAGAAACAGCAGGAAGGTTTCGGTCGGCAGGTGGATGAGGGTGAACTGAAGCACCAAAATAACAGCGGCAATCGGGAAAACGGCCAGCACCACTTCCCTGACCGTATCTTTAATTATGTCCATGAAAAATCAGATGACAAAGAGTTGTAAAACTAAACTGAATGCTGTGTTTAACCGCTTATTTTAGGTGCCAAAGATACAGCTTAACCAACCCTGTAACAAACCCAACCCAAGGGAGAAAAGCCATGCCGAAAACCTACAGCGACTTGCAGGTCGCTCACGAAGCCGCTCTGAAAGGCGCGCAGATAATCCGCCATTTTGCCGAAAACCGCCATACGCTCACCATCGACCACAAGGGGCGGCACGACCTCGTAACGCAGGCCGATGTGCAGACCGAGCAGCGCATTATCGAAACCATACGCGAGTACTGCCCTAACGACGCCTTTCTTGCGGAAGAGTCATCGGCTGATGCCCGCCTCACCGATGCCCGAACCTGGATTATTGACCCCATCGACGGCACAACCAACTTTGCGCACGCCTTTCCGGTATTCTGCGTGTCGGTTGCGCTTTGGGAAAACCGGCAGCCCAAAGCTGCGGTAATTTATGAAGTGAACTCGGGTGAAATGTTCACAGCCGAAGCCGGTGGCGGGGCCTTTCTGAACGGCAAACCGATTCGGGTTTCGGAAATCAGCCGTGCAGGTGATGCCCTGCTCGGTACGGGCTTCCCCTATCGCGACCTCGGCCTGATTGACGATTATCTGCGCCTGATGAAGTGCTTCATGGAGGAAACGCACGGCATCCGCCGGCCCGGCAGCGCGGCCTACGACCTGGCCTGTGTGGCGGCCGGCCGCCTCGACGGCTTCTACGAATACGCGCTTTCTCCCTGGGATGTGGCCGCCGGCGTGCTGCTCATTCAGGAAGCCGGCGGCACCGTCTGCGACTGGGACGGCGGTGAGGGCTGGCTGTTCGGCAAGCGCATCATCTGCGGAAACAGCCCGGTTTCAGCCTATCTGCTGGAGCGCATCCGGGAGTACATCCCCGAAGAAAAGCGCCGGGCACAGCTTTAAGCCGGTCAGCGGATTCTTTTTTGGGAAAGCAGGTAGTCGAAATTGCCGAAAGGCATGGGTCCGCCCAGGTATTTAAACGGCTCGCCGTACTCAACGCCGATCTGATGCCCGAAAATGCGGGCCCGGCTCCGGATCATCTCAAAAAAGCCCTCGCCTGAAATATAGGTCTGCGGCCCTTCGTCGGTTTCGGGAACATTAAACTGCGTTTTGAACGCGAGGATGGCGGCTTCCTTAACTGCCTGCGTGTGACTGATGTCGAAAACGAGATCGGGCACAAAGGGCGTATCCTGCATGAACATAAAAACGTGCTTCGGCCGCCAGGGGGATTGCGGGTTGCCGTCAGCATCCTGCGTTTCCCGTTTCTGCAGGCCGCCGTAAAACAGCGCATCGCTGGTGAGCTTGTGCGCATGCCCGTGATCGGGGTGCCGGTCGGTTTCCGAATTGATGAAGCAGATCTCCGGCTGTAAAGCCCTCACAGCCGAAATGATGGCATCCTGATTGGCGCGGGTGTTGAACAGCCCGTTATCGGGCAGGCCCAGGTTTTGCCTCGTGCTCAGCCCCATGATCCGGGCGGCATCCTGTGCTTCGGCAAGCCGCTGCTGCGGCGTACCCCGTGTGCCCATCTCACCCTGGGTAAGATCCAGAATGCCGCATTTCAGGCCCTGCTTCACCAGGGCAGCAAGGGTGCCGGCGCAACAGAGTTCAACATCATCGGGGTGGGCCGCAATGGCGAGTACATCGAGTTTCATTTATTGAAAATTTGGTTGAAGACGAACGAATTCGGCAGAGAATCATAGGCAGGGCAAAGCTTGCACACTTTCGGCTGAGCCCGTTTTTTTGTATAATGATGAAAACAAATATCACTATTAAAATATGACAAGCTATGACACAATCGAAAGACAGTCCTAATATAAGCGGATTAGAAGAGCTTAAGAATCTGGTTCATCACATCGTTCCTGAGGGTGAATTTTCCAGGCAGGCAGAAGCTGCAAAGCAGGCGGTAAATGAAACCGTTCATCAAAAACCCCTTGCAGCGCTCGGTATAGCTTTTGGCGCCGGCTTATTGCTTGGCCTGTTACTAAAAAAATAAGGTGAGCGGCATGCTCAATACATCAAAAGAGCAGCTTCGGCTTATTGTTGCAGACCTGCAAGCTTATATTGAAAAAAAAATTGAGCTAAAATCACTTGAATTTCAGGAAAAGGGTGCTGTTGTTGCAGCTGCGGCAATCAGCAACCTTTTGGGAATCATATTATTAGTTGTGGGTTTGTTCTTCCTGCTTGTTACGGCCGGCCTTGGTTTGGGTGAACTTTTTGGAAGCACTACGCTTGGTTTTCTTATGCTATCGCTATTGCTGATTATTGTTGGCAGTTATATTTATGCAACAAAGCGAAATGCATTAAAGAAGAAGCTTGAGCGGCAGATCAGCAGCTTTTTGGATGATGCACTCGCCGGAGCGACCTCAGAAATGCCTGTGGATAAACAGGAAGCAGGGCAGCAAGAGCGGTCAGAAAGCAGCAGCCGACAGCACGAACAAAAACCTCAACTATAATACGGGAAGCCTCTTTCCTGAACCAATCATCATGGCAGAAAAAAACGCAAAGGCAACACAGGATAAAAAAAAAGAGCTTGAGGCCGAGCTGAAGGCCCTTGAAGAACGCCTTGGTACAGCTTTCTCCCGGGTTAAGGATGATGTGGAAGGGCAGGTGGAACGTACGCGCAATTCGGTTTCGCCGGCCTGGTGGGTGCGCAGGTATCCCGGATATGTATTGGCCGCCGCAGTTGTTGCCGGCTTTTTGATTGCTCCCCGACGGCAGCGAACTGCCCGCCGTTACAATAAGGAGGCTTCCCCGGAAAGAACACAAACCGTGATGCATGCACCCGGAACAGCTGATCTGATTACCGGTGAAATCAAGCGTTTGCTGATGCGAAAGGCGACCAACTTCCTCGTAGATAAAATTGAAGAAACTATCGACCGGAATTTCGCCCCTAAGAAAAAGCGGGAACCCTGACGGCAGCCTCGTTCTAAGAAATTGCATCCCATTGTTTAGCTGTGGCAGCTTGTTAAAAAAAGGACGGGTGAACCGGTAATCGTGTTTCTTCTTCTAACACGTAAAAAATAGTTACCGAAAGGGTACAGCTGAAATTAAATGCCTTACTTTATGCTTGTGAGGGTGTACCGGAGCAGATGCTGAGTCGTAAAATCATCAGTTGCATTTTGCGCCTGAATCCGAAACTTAGCCCGACCTGATTCGTCTAACATGACTTGCAATGCCGGTTCACGCCGGCTTTTTTGTGGAATCTTAACCTAAATAATTGATTGAATGGCATTTTCATACCGGAATTTTCGTACCATTTTCTCAGCAGCAGTCGTGCTGATGCTGATTACCTGCAGCGCGGAACGTCTTGAAGCTCAGGTAAGGCAAATTACCCTCAATGAAGCGGTCGGGATAGCTCTCGAGCAGAGTATTGAAATGCAGCAGGCAACAAATAACCTGGAGCGCAGCGACGCAGCCGTACAGGGCGCTTACGGTCAGTTTTTGCCAAATCTGAATGCAACTATGGGCGCCAACCGCACAACAGGCCGGCAGTTTAATCAGGCAACGATCTCGTTCGATGAGTTTACACAGAATTCAATTAGCGGTAATCTCGGTACAAGTGTACCCCTGTTTACAGGCTGGCAAAACATCAGCAATCTCAGACAGGCACGAACAGACAGGGAAGCTGCTCTTACAACTTTTGAGCGGCAGCGTGAAGACGTGATTTTCAGCACAGCTTCCAATTTCCTGCAGGTAATCCTCAACATTGAACTGCTTGATATTGCCAAAGATAACCTCGAAACCGCACGAAAGCAGCTTAAGCAGGTTCAGGCACAGGTCGAAGTTGGGATGCGCCCTATAGTAGATCAGTTTAATCAGGAGGCAGAAGTTGCCAATAATGAACTCATCGTCATTCAGCGGCAGAGTCAGGTTAACACCTCCAAAGTTCAGCTGATAAGGCTGCTTCAGCTCGACGCCCTGCAGGATTACGAATTTGTGGTGCCACAAATAAATATGGAAGGTATCATTCCTCAGGAATTTCAGCTTTCAGAACTTATTGAAGCCGCTCTTAGTAACCGAAAAGATCTGCGCGCGGCACAACTGCAGATTGAGTCAGCAGAGTTCGCCTTGCGCGGTGCAAGAAGCGGCTATATGCCCACACTCAGCTTTAGTGCGAGTATTTCCTCCTCATACGGCGATCAGTACCGTTTGCGCAGTGTGGATGGATCCGGAAATATTGTTTCAGAAACCGTTGGCTTCGGCGATCAGTTTTTTGATCAGCGCATTAACCGCGGGCTTGGCTTCAACCTGAGCATTCCGATCTTTGACCGCTTCCAGACCCGTACCAATGTAGTAAACCGGCAGATTGACCTTAAAAACAGCCGGCTTGCTTTGATCGACAGGCAGTCTCTTGTTTTTCAGGAAGTTCGCCAGGCTTATGAAGATTACCGATCTCTTGCACAGGAGCTCGTAACAACCGAAGTCGCTTTACGCGCTGCTGAAAAAGCGTTTGAAACCCAGCAGGAGCGTTACAATGTTGGCTCCACAACATTGATTGAGCTTACTCAGGCTAACAACGCTTTTTTCCAGGCTTCTTCCCGCAGGGTGCAGACCATTTATCAGTTTGTGTTTCAGGAAAAACTGCTGGACTACTTCCTGGGTCGTATAAACGAAGATGTTGCATTTTAAGCCGTTTAGGTTCCAAAAAAATGTTTCTTTAGTCGCCGGGAAAACCGGCTTAAAGCTCTCAGCTGATAAAGCTGAGGGCTTTTTTTATGCCCGGAAAAATAAATCCCAAAAAATAACAATTATAAATTGTTGAATTTATTGGGGATGTATGGGCTTAGGCTGTGAGAATTAAAAAAACTTAAGAATTTACTGAAACAAGCATTTAAAAGTGGCGTAACAGCCCTTTATGAAACACATCATAGCCCTGTCGGGGCTTTTTTGTATAACAACTTTATGAATGTACTCATATGAACAACGCTCTGATTGATATTCAGGAAATGACCAAGACCTACATAATGGGTCAGCAGCGGGTTGATGCCCTCCGCGGCGTTTCTCTTTCTATAAATAAGAATGAGTATGTTGCCATTATGGGGCCATCCGGCTCAGGGAAATCAACCCTCATGAACATGATCGGCTGCCTGGATACTCCTACTACCGGCAGTTATCATCTTAATGGCAATGATGTTAGCGAACTGAGCGATGACGAGCTGGCCGGTGTACGGAATAAAGAAATCGGCTTTGTGTTTCAGACCTTCAATTTGCTGCCCCGCTCAACCTGCCTTTCCAATGTCGAACTTCCGCTCATTTATGCCGGAATGCCCGCAGACGAGCGCCGAAAACGGGCCATCGAAATGCTGGAAAGCGTGAACCTGGGTGATCGGATTTATCATAAGCCCAACGAACTTTCCGGGGGGCAGCGGCAACGGGTTGCTGTAGCACGCGCCCTTATCAATAATCCTTCCATTATTCTCGCGGATGAGCCAACCGGTAACCTCGACAGCAAGACCGGTGTTGAAATTATGAAGCTCTTTGAGAAGCTCTACCTTTCAGGCAACACCATTATTGTAGTAACACACGAAGAAGAAATTGCGGCCCATGCCCGGCGGATTGTTCGCCTGCGCGACGGCCTGCTCGAAAGCGACAAAGCGGTCGAAAACCCGACCCTCGCAACACAGTCGCTTTCCGCCTGACAGAACTTATCACAGACGGTAAAAAACCCCATCAGAGAGAAAAATCCATAGATGACAGTTAACTAAGTGAGTTAGTGAACTTTTATCAGGAGGCTTGCAAACCCAAGTTGCCGGTACCCTAACACCGGCATTTGGGCTTACCCTAAAGCTTTGTCGTCGGAAGGCGGCAAAGCTTTTTTTAATGCACTGTAATTTTAAAGCTGTTCACAGCATTTGTTCGCAATCTTTGCTATTCTGAATGAAATACGGTCCGAAAACCTTTTTGCGAACCGCCTGTATTTAGCCCACAGCATTCCAGATTTGATTCCGTTTCAGATGATTGCAATCCATGATTTTTTGAAGAAGCCGCTGCAAGAACCGTTTTATGGGGTGATAGGTCACCCTGTGGCACAGAGCAAGTCGCCGCTGATTCACAACCTCGCTTTAAAACACCACGCTATGCGCGGCAGCTATGTGGCGCTTGATACACCCGGCAGTACCTATGCTTTTGTAGGCAAACTGCTCAGCCTGAAAACCTTTCGCGGGCTGAATGTCACAATTCCGCACAAAAGCAGGATTATGGAGGCGCTCGATGTGGTTGATACGCTTGCGCTTGAGGTCGGGGCTGTAAATACAGTACACCCCGCAAGGAACGGCCTTGCCGGCTATAATACGGATGTCGCGGGGTTCGTAGAAACCCTGCGCCCGCACGCGCTCTGGCTCACGGGCAGCCCGGCCGTTGTTCTTGGTAGCGGCGGAGCGGCCCGTGCCGCAGTTGCCTCCCTGCTGGAGCTGAAGGTTCCGCAGGCTTTTGTGGTGTCAAGAAAACCGCGGGAGATCAGTGCCGCATGGCCGTCGCGGCTCAATGGCGTGGAAGTGTGCCTGATCGGCTATGAGCAGCTTGGGGCGGCTCTCCGTGAGGCCTCAGCGGTGATCAACACAACGCCGCTGGGCATGTTCCCAAATCCGGGCAGGTCGCCGGTGCCCTTTAATCTCGCTGATGAGCTGAAAGGCAGGGTTTGCATGGATGCCATTTACAATCCGCTCGAAACGCATTTTATGAAGCAGGCCCGAAATGCCGGTGCCCATGCGGTGCTCGGCGGCCTCACCATGTTTGTGGAGCAGGCGGCCGCCGCATTCAGGATCTGGACCGGCCGCGGGTTTCCGAAGCAGGAAGCCGCCGAAGCCATCCGGAAATCGCTCTCTGCCCAAGCGCCCGGATGAGGCTCGTGAAGCCATCACCCGAAAAACACAGGCACAGCGGCGCATCCCCGCTGAATGTTTTTCAGGACCGATGGCGTTCTGCACCTGAAACCAAATTCTGCCGATACCGCAATTTTGCTATGAAGACTTCTCCCGAATCCCCAACAACTTTCCAATCCATAAACTGGCAGCCCGGTCCGCGCATCAGGGCGGCATTCAGTCTGAAAAATCCGGATTTCAACCCGGATAGCGGAATTCCCGGGCTGAATGTGGGGTACAACACGCCGGAACCGGACGCACTTACAAGCCGCAACCGGGAGCTGTTTATCAGGGAGACGGGCGCTGCGCCAAAGCTGACCTCCTGGGGCATACAGGTGCACGGGGCACGGGTGCAGCTGGTGACGGAGCCCGGCGTTTACCCCGACACCGATGCGCTGGTCACCAACGTGCCCGGGTTTGCGCTGGGCGTTTTTGTGGCAGACTGCGCGGCCGTGCTGCTCGCCGACCCCGTAGCGGGCGTGATCGCAACCGCACATGCCGGCTGGAAAGGCGCGGTCGCCGGTATCGTACCGGAAACGATCCGGGTGATGCACTCAGTTGGCGCAGCACCTGAAAACATACAGGCATTTGTGAGCCCCTGCATTTCACAGGCGCGTTTTGAAGTCGGGGAGGAGGTAGCGGCTCAGTTTCCGGAAGCCTTCATTGATCGCAGCCGGGTGCGGCCGCATGCGGACCTGAAAGGATTTGTGAAGCAGCAGCTTGAAGATGCCGGACTGAAGGGGGATGCGATTCGTATCGAACCCGGCTGCACCATGACCGACGGACAGCACTTTTACTCCTACCGCCGCGAAGGCCGCCAAAGCGGTCGCATGATGGGCCTCATTCATCTCGCAGCCGAATGAGGGTGAGCTACGCACCCGGCTACGTGGCGCCCATCACAGCCGGACACATTTTCCCGATGAGCAAGTTTGAGATCCTGCACCGCTACCTGCTCGACCGCGAAGTAGTACGCGATGTGGATGTCATCACGCCCCGGCTCGTAGATTATGCCGACCTCAGCATGGTGCACACGCCCCGCTATCTGGACGGCATCCTGAACGGAAACCTGACCCGGAAAGAAGAGCGCAGGCTCGGCCTGCCGTGGTCGCCGGGGCTGGCAACCCGCTCCTGTCTGGCCGTTCAGGGCACCATCAACGCCTCGATGATGGCCCTTCAGGACGGCATTGCGGGTAACCTCGCGGGCGGCACGCACCATGCCATGCCCGACCACGGGGAGGGTTTTTGTGTGTTTAATGATGTGGCGGTCGCCATCAACACGCTCCGGCGCGGCATGTGGATCAGGCGGGCGCTTATTATTGATCTGGATGTGCATCAGGGCAACGGCAATGCCGCCATTTTTGCGAATGAGCCCGATGTGTTCACCTTTTCCATGCACGGGGAGAAAAACTACCCCTTCCGGAAACCGCCTTCCTCCCTCGATATCGGTCTGCCCGACGGCACTACCGATGCGCCCTACCTCAAAACACTGGGCGATGCCCTCGATGATATTTTCAGCCGCTTTCAGCCGGATCTGGTGTTTTACCACGGCGGTATCGATCCGCTGGAACAGGATCACTTCGGCCGCCTCGCCCTCACGATGGATGGCCTCCGCCGCCGTGAGCATGCCGTGATTGATTACGTGAAGCGCAAGAACATCCCGCTCGTACTGCTGCTTGCCGGCGGCTACGCCCCAACGCCCCGCGATACCGCCATCGCCCACGCACAGATGTTCGAAATTGCAGCAGAACTCTACGGGTAGTTTTCAGAGGAAGGAGAGGTATGGTGCAACTTTATGCTCTCAAACTAAAATAAGAATCCCGTTATTTTACTTTGTGGGGTCGAAACTAAAATAAGAATCCTGTTATTTTAGTTTTGGGGGGTTAAACTAAAATAAGAATTCTGTTATTTTAGTTTAGCCGGATTGCCCGGGCGTACTAAGCTCTCCTTTTCTTCAATCAGATTCCCAATGAGTATCAATCAACCACTTTTGATGGAGCAATTCCGTTCCGGCCACACAGAGCCGGGAGCCGGATATAAGTACTTTGTTCCGCAGAAAATAAACCGGCAGTGGCAATGGCGGGATCCCTCAGTTAATAAATTGCTGGAGCGAGCAGCTGTGCGGCTTGGGGAGCTGAAGGCTTTTGCACGATTTGTGCCGAATATCAATTTGTTCATTCAGCTTCATGTTACTAAAGAAGCTGTTATTTCGAGCCGGATTGAGGGCACGCAAACGAATATGGATGAAGCGCTCCTGCCCGAAGAGGAAATCAACCCTGAAAAAAGAAATGACTGGCATGAAGTAAGAAACTACACAAATGCCATGAATCAGGCGCTTGCTGATTTGAACAGTCTTCCGATTTCATCCCGTTTGTTATGCAAGGCACACAAGCTTCTGCTTGCTAATGCAAGAGGGGAGCACAAAATGCCCGGGGAGTTCAGAAGCAGTCAGAACTGGATTGGTGGCGTTTCCATTGACGACGCGATATTTATCCCGCCCCATCACAAATATGTTCATGAGTTAATGGGTGATCTTGAGAACTTTCTGCACAACGATTCAATTGATGTTCCGGAGCTTATCCGGATTGGTATTGCCCATTATCAGTTCGAAACTATTCATCCTTTTCTCGACGGGAACGGACGAATAGGACGTTTGCTGATTCCGCTTTATCTGGTAAGTGAGGGACTTTTGGAAAAACCGCTTCTGTATCTGTCTGTTTTTTTTGAGCAAAACAGAACGCTTTATTACGATAACCTGAATAATGTGAGAACTAAACATGATATGCTGCAGTGGATCAGGTACTTTTTGGTTGGTATTGAACAAACCTCGGCGAACGCAATCAGAACACTTACTTCAGTTCTTGATCTTAAACTAAAGATGGAGTCCGACATTCAGCAAAATTTTGGCCGGCGTGCACATACAGCATTTCAGCTGATGCAGTCGCTTTTTGAAGACCCGTACACTACCACTGAAAAGGCAGCAAAAACCTGTTCACTTAGCTATAAGTCAGCAAACGACCTTATCGCGATGCTGCTTCAAAAAGGATACCTCGCAGAAGTGACCGGCCAAAGCCGCAACCGCATTTTTGTTTTTGAACCCTATCTTGACGCATTTCGATAAATACCTTGCAATCGAAAAAGAGCGGCTAAATCCCCATCCATCCGCCCCTTCAACCCCCACTCACTTCTCCAGCTGCAGCTTCATGCGCTGAATGCGGTCCTGTAGTTTTTCGGAGGTGAGCTTGGCGCGGAGGCGGTCAACCATGATGGGGAAGGCGAAGGGCGTTGCGCGTTCGGGCCGGGTGAGGATCACTTCCCGGGCTGAAATCCGCTCAAGTACCCGCGCGAGGCGCTGTGTTTCGAGCTGATAGGTCATGATTTCATCGTAGCTCTGCTTCACCAGAAAATTGCCCGGGTCGTGCTCGCTGAATACATCGAACAGCAGCGATGAGTTGGCCTGCAGGTGTTTGGAGCCTACGTGCTGTCCCGGGAATCCCTGAAATATGAGGCCCGAAATCCGGGCGATTTCCCGGAAATGCCGCCGCGCCATTTCCGAGGCGTTGATGCTTTTGGGGATGTCGTCATCGAGGCCCGCCGGGCTGAGCAGGCCTTCACGCAGCGCCTGATCTATGGGCGGCTCCGACGGACTCAGCAGCTCGAAGCCGTAGTCGTTCATCGCTATCGAAAAGGAGATGGGTTTGATTTGGGAAATGCGCCAGGCCAGCAGGGCGGCAAGCCCTTCGTGCACCATGCGGCCTTCAATCGGGTAGAAAAAAAGGTGCCAGCCTTCGCGCGATTTCAGCTGTTCGATCAGCAGCTGATCGTGCCGCGGCAGGGCCGAGCGCTGCTGCTGTATGTCAAGCAGCGGTTTTACGGCCTGCATTTCTTCGGAGGTCAGCTTTCCGGCATTGGCCTCCTCAATTTTGAGGCGGATCATTTCGGAGAGCTGCGTGCTCAGCTGCATGCGGCCGCCCATCCAGCGGCTGACCGCGCCCTTCTTTGCGGCCGATTTCCGCACCTGCACTGTGAGGTCTTTCAGCCGAACAAATTCTAAATAGCGGCCCGCAAACAGGAAGGTGTCGCCGGGCTTGAGGCGGGAGATGAAGGATTCTTCCACCGTGCCGATGTATCCGCCGCTCACGAATTTCACCTTCAGCGACTGATCGGCCAAAATAGTGCCTATCGAAATCCGGTGCCGCCTCGCCTTGCGCTTGTCGGTCATTTCGTAGCGGCCGTCTTCGTCAATCGTCACCCGGTTGTACTCATCGTAACGCTTCAGCGCGTTGCCTCCGGTGGTGAGGAAGCCGAGCGCCCACTCCCATTCTTCGTCGGTGAGGCCGCGGTAGGCGTAGGTACTGCGGACCACCCGGAGTGTCGGTTCGGGCAGGAAGCCGTCTCCAACGGCGAGTGTTGCCAGAAACTGTACCAGCAGGTCGAGCGGATTTTCGTAGGGCGGCCGCTCCTCGATGTAGCCCTGCGCAATGGCGGTCTGCAGGGCGGCCGATTCGATGATTTCCATCGCGTGCGTGGGCACAAACCAGATGCGGCTTGTAGCCCCCGGCTGATGTCCGCTGCGCCCCGCGCGCTGCAGAAAGCGGGCCACACCTTTGGGGCTGCCCACCTGCACCACGGTCTCGACCGGGCTAAAATCAACCCCCAAATCAAGGCTTGAGGTCGAAACAACCAGCTTCAGGCGGCCCTCGTGCAGGGCATCTTCCACCCACTGCCTGATGTCGGGATCGAGCGAGCCGTGATGCAGCGCCATCTGCCCGGCCAGCATGGGATCGGCATCCAGCAGCTGCTGATACCAGATTTCGGCCTGCGCCCGGGTGTTGGTGAACAGCAGGGTCGAGCGGCTTTCCTGCAGGATGGGCAGCAGTTTTGGGATGAGCCGCGCACCGATATGCCCCGCCCAGCTGAAGGCTTCTGCCCGGTCGGGAAGCAGGGTGCGGACCTCCAGCTTTTTCGCCAGGTCTGCTTTGATGATGACCGCTTCCCGCGTTTTTTCGGGGCTGCCGCACAGCACATCCAGCGCCTGCGCCATGTTTCCGATGGTCGCCGAAATGCCCCAAACCCGCAGCTCGGGGCGCAAATCGCGCAGAACGGCCAGCCCGAGTTCGGTCATCACCCCGCGCTTGCTTGCCAGCAGCTCGTGCCACTCATCCACGATTACGGCATCGAGGCTGCTGAACAGCTCCGCGAAATTCTTTTTGGCAATGAGGATGTGCAGGCTTTCGGGTGTGGTAATCAGGCATTGCGGCGGCCTCCGGTCGATGCGCTGCTTCACGGAGCTGCTTGTGTCGCCGGTGCGGCGGGCAACTTCCCAGGGGATTTCCATTTCCTGACATATGGCCGTCAGTGCTTTTTCGGTGTCTTTGGCGAGCGCCCGCAGCGGCGTAATCCAAAGCACGCGCAGGCCCATCACAGTATTGCTGCCGCGTTTGTTTGGTTTTTTTTCGAGTGATGCGTTTCCGGGCCTTAGCTGCGTGTCGAGCCAGTTCATGAGTACGGGCACCCACACGGCGTAGGTTTTCCCGCTGCCGGTCGGGGCGTTAAGCATACCCGAGCGCCCGCTGAGCCAGTGCGACCAAAGCTCCAGCTGAAACGGAAAGGGCGCCCAGCCGCGCTGCTCAAAATAGCGCGCAACCACAGGCCACGAGGGCCGTGTTTGCAGAGATTTCAGGAAGGGCGGAGGAGGCTTAACCACAATAAAATCCGGTTTCAGAAATAGGAGGGATGGTTTCGAAACCAGAGGGGCGGGGCGAAACATTCAGTCAAAACCGTTGCGAAGCACAGCAGAGGAGTTGAAAAAACGGTTCTGAAACTGCGGGAAAACATCAGTTGAATAAATCTGAATGTGTGCCCGTTCGGATTAATAAAAGCTCGTCAGGTTCATCAATGTAAATCAGCAGCCAATCAGGCTCAACATGACATTCACGCGTTCCGGAATAATTTCCGGTCAATTTGTGATCTCTGTATTTTGGTTCCAATAACTCATTACGTGCAAGTTTTTCTATAATAATTTTGAAATTGATGAAAGACTTGCCCCGCTTTTTCATCCTTTTCACATCCTAAGAAAAGCGGGTAGTTCTTGTTAATGCGTTTCATCAGATTTCCAAATCATCAAAAAGTTCGGTAGCAGAGTCTGCGGATACTAAGTTCTGTCTTTGGAGTGCATCATCAATGGCAGCCTTAGTTTCATCATTTGGCAGTTTTAGCTCAAATGGCATTCCTCTCTGCAACGTTATTTGAGTGAAGAGTAAGCGAATAGCATCTGTAGTGCTCAGACCAATACTTTCTAAAATAGCTTCTGCTTCTTCTTTTAAATCAGGTCTAATTCTTGCTCGAACTGTTGTTGACTTTACTGACATTTCTATCCTTTTTTATTAAAATGTAGCGCAATTGTGCTACAAAGTCAATTCTTAAAAATCATCTGTCGGGTTATCAGTTCATCATCGGCATCCTGCCGCTGGTCCAGTTGCCGATGGCTTCCAGTTCGATGCTTTGGTAGAACCGGTTTCGGGCCAGGATGTAGTGCCGGAACGGCCACGAATTGCTGGTAACGCGTGCCCGCTCAAAAATGATGACTGTCCGCGGATCCATGCGATTGTAGCTGTAGTGCCAGATCATGGCGTCGATGTTGCTTTCCACATACAGCGGCGGACCCAGCAGGATGTACACCATGCCCATATCGGTTTTCCAGCCTTCTTTGAAGCCGGAAAACAGCCGGTTGGCTTCCTCAACACGGGTGTAGAACCGCTCAATCTGTTCCCGCGCCTGCCGCGGATTCATGTCGCGCAGCCAGAACCGGTCGATCTCCCGGCGGATGGAATCCGGATCGGTGAGGCGCATCATGTTCCGGAAATCGCGCTCGCGCATCAGGTACACAAGCGGTTCGGCCATTTCCCGGACGGTGCGCACATCCGGAAAACCGGGGCTCACAATGCCGAAATCGCGAAAGCGCACGGTCTCTTTGGTGCTGCCGTCAGCTGCGGTGGTACGCAGGGTAATTTCGAAGCGATAGTTGCCGGCATCGGGGCGGGCGAAGCTGTATTCGATGAGGATGGGCCCGGTTTCGGAGTCAAGCGTGCGGCTTTGGGTTTGCAGCACAGTCTGATCGCTGAAGTCGATACCGCGAAAGGCGATGCTGCCGGAACTCACGGGCAGGTGCCCCATAGCGCGGGCCGGATCAGTATCGGAGCGGAACTCCACAAGGCGCATGCGCAGCTCAACGGGCAGGCTGTCGTCAGATCGGGCTACATAAAGCTCAAACCGCAGGCTGTCGTGGCTGGCCGGAATGAGGTAAGAAGTGATGTTTCGGACTTCCCCATCCCCCAAAAGCGCAACCCGTATGTCTGATAGCGAAGGTTCGGGGCAGTCGGGGTTAGGTACCTCCACCTGAAGCACAACATCGCTGGATTTGTTGCTCGAGCGGTCACGCACCCGGATTTCAACCTGATACGAACCCGGTTGCACAGGCCTGCTGCGCTCGATAACAGTTCGGAAGCGCTCCGGCCCGTCACCCGGCACAATATCGATGGTTTCGCGCAGGGTGCCGGTAACTTCGCCTTCGGTGCTGCTGCCGAGGCGCCGGTACTGCACGGAAAGCTCGACCGATGCATGCCGTTTCCCGTCGATGGTTCGGAAAACAAGATTGTTGTGCGGTAATTCAAGATTCAGAACCGCAACCGGATTTTGCTCAAGGTCAAAAAAGCTCGTAACCCGCGCCAAAACCTCCGGGTGCCCGGTCTGATAGACGTGTGATGTCCCCCTGTCTCTCACGGTTTCATTGCCCGCGCCACAGGCCGAAAGCAGCAACAAAACCAGAGGCGGAACAATAAGAGCGGATAAACGGGACATAAATTGTAGTTGATTCACAGCTGAAAAAGAAAAAAAGGGTAGGCCTGTTGTGGTTTAAGCGCAGGAGACTTTCCGTCAAAATGGTTTTGCAAAGCGATAAAAGCCTGATTTAGGGATCAAATTAATACCTGCCAAATCGAAGATAACAAATGCCACAGTTAAAAATTCCCGCATTAAAACGGTCGTGTGGGTTACAGGCTGTATTTTTTGGCATCAATAATGGCCCTTAACTTTTTGTATATTGCGTGCTTGTGTGAAGACAACGTTTTGAGTGCCCAATAATTTCAAAACAGCTTATCAGTATTCTTCACCTTGCTTTTCTGCCGGCCTGCCAATGGTAACATTCATTGATAGCCGCACAGCCGGTACATGCAAATTTTTGAACCTATTAATTAGTCTATGAGAAATTCTAATCGCAGAACCAAAATCGTTTGTACGATTGGCCCAAGCACCAATACCCAGGAAGGGATAGAAGGACTGATAAAAAGCGGGATGAATGTGGCCCGGCTTAATTTTTCGCACGGCAGCCATGAAGATCATCAGCGTGTGATTGATATGATTCGTTCTGCAGCCCGCAAATTCCAGTACAGCGTACCGATTTTGATGGACCTTCAGGGTCCTAAAATCAGGGTTGGTAAAATGAAAGATGGTGCTCAGCATGTGGAAACGGGCAGTTACGTGACGCTCACACCCGACGATGGCGTAACCGAAGGCACTTCATCGCACATCCCAATCGATTATCCGTACCTCGCACAGGATGCCCGTGAAGGCGATACCATCTTGCTCGATGACGGCCTGTTTGAGTTTAAAATTGTGAAAACGGCCGATGGCAACATCACTGCGAGGGTAATTAACGGCGGGATGCTCAAATCCCGCAAGGGTGTGAACCTGCCCGGGCTCAAGCTCACGATTTCATCCATTACCGAAAAAGATTATGCTGATCTTGAATTCGGAATTAAGGCAGGAGTCGATCTCGTGGCCCTTTCTTTTGTGAGGAAGGCGGAAGATGTTCAGGAGCTTGTTTCAAAAATTCGCTCAAGCGGCTCCAATGCAGGCGTTATTGCCAAAATTGAGAAGCCCGAAGCCCTCGAAGTTATCGATGAAATTATTGAAGAGGTGGATGGCATCATGGTGGCCCGCGGCGACCTCGGTATTGAAATCCCGAGTGAAAAAGTGCCGATGGTGCAGAAGAAAATTATTGACAGCTGCCGCCGTGCAGGTAAGCCTGTAATTACAGCAACACAGATGCTGGATTCGATGATCGTAAACCCGCGGCCAACCCGTGCGGAAAGCTCAGATGTGGCTAACGCCATTCTCGACGGTACCGATGCTATTATGCTCTCCGGCGAAACTGCTGCCGGTAAATTTCCATTTGAGGCAGTTCGGGTGATGGATAAAATCTGCCGCAGTGTTGAAACAGAATCTGACGAGTTGTATTACACATTACCTTTTACGCGGCCCGAATGGAAACAAAAACAGGTTGTGGAGTCTATTGCGTACACGGCTACACAGCTGGCCAAATTCGTAAATGCGAAAGCCATTGCCGTAATTACGCACTCCGGCTCAACGGCAAGGCGTATCGCCAAGTACCGGCCGGAAGTTCCGGTTTTTGCGTTTACTGACAGTCAGCTTGTGCGCCGGCAGCTGAACCTTGTATGGGGCGTGCACAGCATCAAGATGAAAAAAATTTCCAACACGGATGAAAGCGTGCAGCAGATGGAAGAATATCTGCGCGGTACAAACCTCTTCAGCAAGGGCGACCGTGTGATCATTGCAACCGGTATGCCGCTGGCTGACCGCGTACGGACGAACATGGTGAAAGTCGGAACCCTCTGATTTTGATTTCATCCGCAGTTTTGATTACTTACGGAAGGCTTTTCGGAAGGAACAAAGCGTATCGGGCTGCTGTACAACAGCAGCAGGCCCGCTTCGTTAAGGGTTTCTCTGAAAAGCCTTCCGCTGTTTCAGACCTTTTGATTTTCGCAACACACAGAAACAATGCCAAATAAAAAATCTCTTATCCTGATTGGCCTCGTGTCGGTTTTTGCGCTGAGTATGGCGGGTTGTTCCGGCTCACTCGGCAGCGCATGGACCAATTTCAATTCTTATTTCAACACCTTTTATAATACCAAGCAGAGCTTCGACCGCGGCTACCGGCAGTTTGAAAATCAGGTTGACCGCATCAATCCCGAGCGTCCGATACGGATACACCGCTCACCGATGCGCTCAGGTGTTGCTGAATTTGAAGACACCATACAACGCGGCTCAGATCTTCTGCTGCGCTTCCCGGGCTCGCGCTATGTGGATGACACCGTTTTTTTGATTGGAAAATCTTTCTTTTTCCTTCAGAACTATTTCAATGCAGAGCAGAAATTCATAGAACTTTACTCAGTTACGGGCTCCTCACAGCTGCAGCAGCAGGCCGTTATCTGGCGGGCAAGAGCCATGCTCGAAATGGAACGGCATAACGACGGCATCAACTATCTGATCGCCATGTTCGACAGCCCGGAAATAGAATGGGACCGCAGGAGTCGGGCCGAAGCTGAACTTCTGATGGCGCAGTTTTTGGTAAAAACCAATCAGTGGGAGGAAGCAGGCCGGCTTTTATTTGAGGCCCTGCCGCATGTTCGCGATAACGAACTCCGGGCCCGGGGGTTTTTCCTGAACGGGCAGATTCTTGAGTTTTTGGAAGAATATCAGGCCGCTTATGATGCTTTCGATCGGGTGAGGCGCTCAAACCCGTACTATCAGATGATTTACTTTTCAGAGCTTAAGAAAGGGGTGATGCTCCGAAAAATGGGGCGCTACGATGAATCCCGCCGTCATTTTGCATCTATGGCGCGGGATAACAATAATTTTGAATTTCTCGCTGAAATCAATTTTCAGCAGGCCCGCACCCTTCATGCTATGGGCCGCCCCAACGAGGCAAGGGAGATGTATCGGGAAGTGCTCTATTTCAGCTTTCGCACTCCGGCACGTGAAGTTCTGGCACAAACGCACTACGGGCTTGCCGACCTTTACCGTTTCGATTTTCGCAACTACCAGCTGGCAGCGGCACATTATGATACCGCCGCCAGGAACACCTCCGATCTTGAAATGCTCCCCCGTGGCTTCGATGCACGAAGCGTATCGCGCGATTTCAGCAATTTTGCCCGGCTTAATATCGAAAAGGCAAAAATGGACAGCCTCCTTTGGCTGGGCAACCTGCCGCCGGCCCGCTTCGATTCCGTTATCACGGTTATTCAGGAAGATTATCGCCGGCAGATGCGGGCAGCTGAGCGTGAGCGCCGCCGCGAATCCGGCAGGATTGTGAACGTTAACCCGGCAGATCTGCAGGGAGCGGCTGAATCCGGTGATAACGGATTTCTGTTCCACCTCAACAGGCAGCTGATGAGTCAGGCAAGCATGCAGTTCCAGGCTCTCTGGGATGGCCGCCCGCTCGTGGATAACTGGCGCCGTATGGATGTGGTAAGGCGTACCATCGTTGCCGCCGAAGAAGACGAAGAACTGGCCGAAGAAATCATATTTGTGGAGGAAATGACTTTCGACGAATACGAACTCGATCTTACCGAAATTCCCCGAACCAGGGCTGCCCGCGACGATATGCGCCGCAAACTTGCCCAAACCAAGTATGAAATCGGTAACCTCTATTTCTTTTCGTTCAACCAGCCCGATAGCGCCCGTTCTTATTTCAGCCGTATTGTGAGTGATTTTCCGTCTGCTGAAATTGTTCCTCAGGCCATGTTTTCGATTTCTGAAATCCTGTACAGAAGCGGCAATGAGGATGAAGCGGTGGAGTGGGCTGTAAAAATTGCTGATAACCATCCTGATACCCCCTATGCCCGCCGCCTTGCCAACCGCTTCGAGCTGCCGCTGAGCCTTGTTCCCGTGCCCGTTTCTGAAAATGAGCGTATTCAGCTCGAATATCACGAGCTCTTACGGGAGGTTGCCGAACTCCCCCCTCTCGAGGCCGGACTAGCCCTGATGGCTTTTGGTAAGGCCGATACCCTTTCCTCTTACGCTGCTGAAGCCCTGTTTAATGCGGTACGTCTTTTCGCTGAGCATGAAAACAACAACGATGAATTTGCAGAGCGGCGGCGGACTTTCGAGCAAACCCGTCGTGATTTTGATCTTAAACAGGATGAATTAAGCGTATTGCAGGATTCCGCCCGGGTGATGCTCAGCGACACCACCCATATTTTTGAGGAAGAAAGCCTGCGCGATTTCTGGCAAAGCATTGCCGACTCAACCCTCGCCGAGCCTGATTACTACGCCCTCTTTCCCTATAGGGGCGATGTTTGGGATGATGCGCGGGCTTCCCTGAACCTGATTACCGAAAAACATACGGGTTTTCGGCTGATTAACCGTGTACGAAGCCTGCAGGATGCAATCCGGCTTCCGGCAGAACCCGAACCTGACCCTGAACCCGATGAAGAAGAGCCTGCTGCTGAACCTGCGGATGGCACCGGCACGCCGGATGAAGAGGGAGAAAGCGTTCCGGATCTTGCCATTCCGGGCATGACATCCGGTATGTTCAATCCTAACATCCGTCCGGACCGTCCGCAGCGGTCTGAATCTTCTCCGGAATCTGAACCGCTCAGGCCAGACGAAATGCCGGTAAACAGCACAACCGTGTACGAGGCCGCAGACCTTGGTATCACAGCCGATTTTGGTATCACGCTCGAACACGCCATCGAACAGTCAGGTGTGCGGCACATGATGGGTTCTATGAATATTGTGGAGGCAAGCTTCAGCTTTCGGGTGCACATCACCGCTGAGGGTTACACGGAACGCGTAACACCTCTTGATGGAGATGATGAGTTTGGTTTTTCGCAAATGCTTCAGAATCAGATGCTTGAAGTGCTTGCGGCTGAACCGGCTGTTGTAAACGGAGAGCGGGTACCGGTAATCTACATCATCGAAATTCCGCTCACAGCTGCGGAAAGCGATGATTGAGGCGCGTTTTTTCCGGGTGATGCGCCCTGTGCCCTTTTAATCAGTACCGGGCAGGCCGCCGCAGATTTTTCCGGGCAGCTGAGGCCCCTCATATACGAGCCCGGTGTAGATTTGTACAAGATCAGCGCCGGCGCGAAGTCGCTGATGCGCTTCTTCCGCGCTATCAATACCGCCCACACTTATGAGCGTTTTCCCCGAAGCTGTGCGGCCTCTGATAAATGCGATCCGGTTTAGGGCCGTTTCCGAAAGCGGCCTGCCGCTGAGCCCGCCTGCTCCGATTCTGTTAATTTGTTCAGCACAGGTGTTCAGCCCGGTTCGTTTAACGGAAGTATTCACTGCCACGTAACCCTCAACGCCGGCTTCCTCGGCAATAACAAGCAGCTTGCTCAGGTCTTTGTCGGGTGTATCGGCGGAAAACTTTACGAAGAGCGGCGTGCCGGGCAGGCGTACTTCCTCAATGGCCTGTAGCAGCCTCAGAAACAATTCCGGCGATTCAAACGATTTGCCGTCTCCCGTGTTCGGGCAGGAAATGTTGATGGTTGTATAGTCAGCTAAAGGTGCGAGTGCCTGGTAGGAGCGCACATAATCAAAAATACCGCCTTCCGTTGTAGTGTGCAGGTTTGGCGTTTTAGCAATGTTGATACCAAGCGGCACAGCCCGGCTTCCCTTTACTGGCAGGCCTGCTGCAACGGCGGCAGCGCCCTTGTTGTTAAGGCCCATACGGTTGATAAGTGCGCGGTCGTCAGGAAGCCTGAACATACGCGGGCGCCGGTTTCCTACACTTGGCTCTGCCGTAACGCTGCCAATTTCGAGAAACCCGAATCCACAAGCGGTAAGTGCCGGAATAAGCTCACCATTCTTGTCGAATCCGGCAGCAAGCCCGACCGGGTTCGGGAAAGTGAGGCCAGAAGTTTGCACGCGCAAGCGGTCGTTTTTCACGCATAGCTGTGAGCGAATAAATTCGAGGAATGCTTCAGAGTGCTGCCACTTCTTAAGGCGGTTAAAAACAAATTCATGCGCATTTTCAGCATCCATCCGGAAAAGCAGCGGGCGCACCAAAGCAGGATAAATCATATTATAAGGCAAAATTGTTGAACAATCAGGAAGGCTGTTATCACCAATAAAACTGAAACCGTAAAATACGCCTTATGGCAGCCATGACCATATTAACTTTCAGCCAAAAGCAGGTATGAGCTTTCAAACCATCGAAGAGGTTAAGGTTTATCTCGAAAAAATGCCGATGTTTGCAGTGAGCGGAGCCGTTGCCGCGCGCTTCGGCCTTGATGGCATCCTGGCATTATGTGATGCAATAGGAAACCCGCAGCAGGGGCTGCGCTGCATTCACGTTGCCGGAACCAATGGCAAGGGTTCGGTCTGTCAGCTGCTGCACGCCATTTATTCGAAGGCAGGTTACCGTACCGGTCTTTACACTTCGCCGCATCTCGAGCGGGTAACGCAGCGTTTTGTAGTGAACGGTGAGGAGATGCCCGATGCCTCGCTGCTTCGTTTTTTCCGGGAACACGGCTCAGCTGTTCAGCAGTTGCAGCCCACTTTTTTTGAACTCACAACAGCCATCGCTTTCTGGCATTTCCGGCAGCAGCAAACAGAGCTTGCTGTTATCGAAACGGGACTTGGCGGCCGGCTTGATGCCACCAATGTTGTTACGCCCCTCGTTTCTGTGATCACCAGTATCGGCTACGACCATATGGATGTGCTGGGTAGCTCACTTGCTGAAATAGCAGCCGAAAAAGCGGGTATCATCAAGCATGGGGTGCCTGTAGTTACGGGGCGCTTGCCCGATGAAGCCGCACATGTGATCAGGCAGCATGCGAAGCTGTGCTCTGCTTCGCTGTTTGATGCCGCTACCCCTGAGCCGGTTTGGGACGAGGGCCGCATCACCCTTATGCAACACAGCCAAGCTAAACAGCTGCTGACCGGATTCAGGCAGCCGGTGCAACGGTTCAATGTTGCTATGGCTGCACAAGTAACGGCTCTGTTGCAGCCTTTGCTGCCAGTGAGCGAAGCCGATCAGGCCGGTGCGCTGCAGGAAGTTTCAGCTTTGGGGGCATTCGCAGGGCGGTTCGAGCAGTTCGTTTCGGGCTCAGATATCTATTACGACGGCGCTCACAACCCGGAAGCTTTTTCCGAAACCCTTGCCCTGGCCCGAAAAACAGCTGCCGGACGCAAAATGATTTTGGTGTTTACGCTTATGCGCGATAAATTAACACCGGAAATGTGCCGCCTTATTTCAGAATTCGATGAATTGTTCTATTTTGAAGCTAACTTAGAAAGAGCGGCTACATTCACCGAGATCCATCAGCAACTTCCGAAAGTTCAGCCGTTTAATGCTGCTAACTGGCCCGATCTGAAAAAAGCAGTTTTAAAACCTGATGCCATTCTGCTGTTTTCGGGTTCCCTCTATTTTTATCGCTTTGCGAAATCCCTGTTCTCAGGTGCTAATACCGATGCAGAACTGTTTGCCGGCACAGCGTAATACACAACAGATCATCATAACCCTTGCTGATAGGTTCTTTTTCTCTTTTGAGCAGTGTAATTATATAGGATAAGAGCGCTGCTGTTTTCGCTTTAGCTCAGTGCTGTGCTGGTATCCGCAGCTTTGGGTGTGTGAAAGATCTTTTACATTAAACAGTGCAAGTGAACCGCTTTTTGTGATACCGATTCTTACTGCAGCTTCATGCCCGTTAACTCTCAAACAATGCAGTGATATATCATTGCCGGGTTAACAGAACGGGTATAACAACCAACTATCAAAGGGGGGCTGCCGTGTTCCGGCAGCTTCGGATATGGTGAAGTGCCACCAATCCTTACGGCGCTATTTGCTGTAAATCACCAATAAATAACTTACCGAAAAAACAACCATATGGTTGATATTCAAGATATAAATCAGGATAAACTCAAAAAACTTACGGTTAAGGAACTTCAGGATCTTGCGAAGTCCATGGGTATTAAGTCTGTAACCGGTATTACGAAACAAAGGCTTATCACCAAAATATTGAAGAATATTGAGGAGCAGCAGACCGGGGAAGAGGCGCCCGGGCCGGGGCCGGGAAAATACTGGCTCACCGCACGCGATGTTTTCAGAGATGCACCCAAACCTCCCGGCGAAACCAAACGCAAAAAGAAGAAAACCTCAGCCCCTGCCGACTTATTCGCTGATTCAGGGGGTGAGCAGGCTGTTCCGGAAAATACAGCAGTAAAGGACAGCGGTACCGGGCAGGACGCTAAACCAGCCGATGCGCTCGTACGTACGAGCCGCCTCAGCGGTGATTTTCTGCAGCGCAAAATGCGGGCTGATGAAGATTCCATTTCTGAGAGCAGGCTGCTGCCCAAACGCAAACCTTTGGCTGCGGAAGGAGAGAAGAAAAAGACTGAACCTCCGGCATCAGAACCCGCGGGTACTGATAATCTGCCTAAACAGCTGCGAACCATTAGCGAAGAAGAAGAGCGAAAGCTTGAGCTCGAAATTCAGCGCACCCGTGAGCGCAAGCAACCGAATGATCGTCAGAAGCCGAACGCTCCCTCTAAACAAAAAAAACAGGGCAACGCGCAGCAGTCTGATAGAGAAATTAACAAGCCTGAGGCTAAGGGCCGTCAAAACCAGCAGGCAACCCGGCAGCAGGATGCTGCGGCAGCCGATGGCCGCTCAGACCGCAACACAAGGCGGAAACAGAGCAGGCAAAACACAGCTTATGACAGCAGCGAAACGGTAAATCAACCCGTTGCTGATAAGCAGGATGGTGCACCCAAACAGGCCGGAGGCGGTGAAAGCCCCAAAAACCAGGCTCAAGCGGCATCGCAGGTGAAGGGGCAGCAGGCACAGTCGGGCAGTGAAAAGCCGAAACAGCACAAGCAGAAGACCGGTGGAGGTGCTGCCGACAAAGAGAGGCAGCGCACTACCGACGAAGAATATACCGACCTTCCGGAATCCGATGCCGATCAGCTTGCTGAACACCTCGAGATTATTACACCTAAGCTGGGCGGTTTCATCATAAATGAAGGTACGCTCGAAATTCTCGGCGAGGGCTATGGTTTCCTGCGTTCGCCGAACTACAACTACCTTGCAAGCCCCGACGATATTTATGTTTCGCCCTCACAGATCAAACGTTTTGCCTTGCGACAGGGTGACACGGTTGTTGGCATCATCCGCCCGCCCAAGGTTGGAGAGCGTTACTTTGCGTTGCTTCGTGTGGACGGCATCAACGGGAAAATACCCCGGAATATGGATGATAGGCCCGATTTTGAAGATCTGCTCCCGGTGTACCCGAGCAAGCGGCTGAAGCTCGAGACCTCACCGTTTCAGTACACAACCCGGATGATGGACTTGTTTTGTCCGCTGGGCAAAGGTCAGCGCGGCCTGATCGTGGCGCAGCCGAAAACCGGAAAGACATCCATTCTGAGAATGGCTGCCAACGCGATTTCACAAAACAACCCGGAAGCAAAAATCATCATTCTGCTGATTGATGAGCGGCCTGAGGAAGTTACCGAGATGGACCGCAACGTAGCCGATGCCGAGGTAGTGGCTTCAACCTTTGATATGAAGCCCGAGAACCACATTGCGCTGGCCGAGCTTGTGTTCGAAAAAGCGAAGCGCCTTGTCGAAAGCGGCAATGATGTGGTAATTCTGATGGATTCGCTTACGCGCCTTGCCCGTGCCTATAATATTGCGACCAATTCGGGCCGTACGATGAGCGGCGGCGTCGATTCCGAAGCACTGAAAAAGCCCCGGAAACTCTTCAGCCTTGCCCGTAACATCGAAAACGGCGGCAGCCTCACCATTCTGGCAACGGCCCTGGTGAACACCGGCTCCCGCATGGATGATGTTATTTTCGAGGAATTCAAAGGTACCGGTAATATGGAAATGGTGCTCGACCGCCGGATTGCCGAACAGCGGGTTTTCCCGGCTATTGATGTGTTCAAGAGCGGCACCCGAAAGGAGGAACTTTTCGTTCGGGATGATGAGCGCCAGAAAGTAGTGCTGCTGCGCCGCTTCCTGTCGAACATGTCGCCTCTTGAAGCGGTGGAGTTTATGATGGATAAAATCCGCGGCACCCGGAACAATCAGGAGTTTCTGATTTCGATGAATCAGTAGGCGGGGCTATATCCTGCCTGCGGCCGGTTTCCGGATTCCGGATTGTGTTTTTGGGTTGGAGGTGCGCTGTAACGGGGAGCGCCTCAACAAAAAAGCACGGGATTAGCCGCAGGCTTGGGATATCAGGAGCAGCACGACAGCCAGTGATGTGCAAGTTGTTTCCCCAAAAAAATAAAGGCCGGAATGACCCGTGCAGCCGGAGTCCGGCTTATTATTTGTGAGCTGTGGTTGGTGTAACGGGTAAAAAAAACGCCCGTCCGGGAGAGGAGTTCCGGACGGGCGTTTTTGTTTTTTTAGGCTGATGTGCGCTGAGGCCTTATTTCACTTCGAGCTGCCAGGGAAGGATGGCCCAGGCGTGCGGGCGCGCGGAGGTTTCTGCCATGTGGCGGATGAAGCTCATTTCTTCGTACATCGGGATGTTGCGGCTGAACACGCTGCGCACGCTCACTTCTGCGCGGGAAGCGAGTGTTTCGATGAAGCTTTGCTCGCGCGGGAACTCGCGGATGCTCCAGGCTTCGAGGCCGGCTTTGTCGGCTGCGAACTGTACGGCGAGGTCAAGGCCGCCAACGGCATCAATCAGGCCGATGTTGCGGGCGTCTTCGCCGCTCCAAACGCGGCCCTGTGCCACTTCGTGGATTTCTTCGACGCTCATGCCGCGGCTTTCGGATACGCGGGCGAGGAATTTGTCGTAGGCATCGTCGATGAAGAAGCTGAAGGCATCGCGCTGTGCACCGGTGAGCGGACGCGTAGGGCTGAACCAGTTTGCGTTTTCGTGGAAGCGGAGTTCGTCGAAGTCGAGTTTGATGCGGTCTTCGAGCAGGCGGCTGGCATCGAAACGTATGCCGATTACGCCAATTGAGCCTGTGATAGTGGTGCGGTCGGCTACGATGGTTTCGGCGGCCATTGCGATGTAGTACCCGCCGGATGCTGCAACGGCGCCCATGGAGGCTACGACGGGCTTTTGCTCGCGGGCTTCCTGAATGAGCTGCCAGATGGCATCGGAGGTAGCCGCAGAACCGCCCGGGCTGTTGATGCGCACAACGATGGCTTTCACATTGTTGTCGCTGAGGGCGCGGTCGAGCGAGCGTTTGAAGTTATCTACGTTAATGCCCTGCTCACCGCCAAAGGGGAAGGGATCGTCGGTGCCGGGCATGATGGCGCCGTTGGCATAGATAACGGCAACAGCTTCGCGGGGGGCACGATCAAGGCCGGCGCTGCGGTCGCTCACGCGGTCGTACCGGCGGCTGGCAATACGGTTCAGGTCATCGTTTTCGCCGAGGCCCAGGCGGGCTTTGATCCGGTTTTCGAGTTCGGAGGGGAACACGATGGCGTCGATGAGGCCGCCCTCAGCGTAGTACTCCACATCGAGGCGGGGCGGCTGATTCATCATCGCGGTCACTTCTGCACGGCTCATGCCGGTGCGTTCTGCAACGGCCTGTTCCAGCTCATCGGTGATGTGGCTGAAAATTGCGGTGAGCTGCTCGCGGTCAGCTGCCGAAAAATTGGTACGCTGAAACATATCGCCGGCTGATTTATACGCGCCCTGATGAATCACTTCAGCCTTTACGCCGATTTCATCGAGCATGGATTTGAGGAACATGCCTTCCAGCACGAAGCCGTCGAACTGCATGATGCTCATGGGCGGGGCGAAGATGGAATCGGCAGCGCTTGCAAGGTAAAAACCCTGTTCGTTCAGGCCGAGATCGTTGGTTGTGGCGTAGATGAACTTGCCGGAATCTTCGCGGAAGTTCAGCATTGCGCGCCGCAGCTGCTGAAGGGTTGGCCATGAGGCGGTTACAAAATCAACTTCGAGCAGAATTCCTTTAATGTTATCATCGGCGGCTGCTTTGCGCAGGTTTTGCTCAAAACTGCGAACGGAGAAGTCTCCCGGAGAACCGCCGGAAAAAAGCTGCTCAAAGGGGTCGCTGCTCATACGCTCAGGGATGGCACCGGAAGCTTTCATGAACAAAACGGTGTTCGGGCTTACCTTCGGTTCCGGGTCGCTGGAGGTTGCGACAAACAGGATAAACAGGAAAAAGAAAAACAGTACAAATACCATTATGAAGCCAATGGCCGATGCAAATACCTGTTTTATAAAATCAATCATAGGTTGGAGGGATGCGTTAAAATGAAAGGATAAAATTTGCTGACAATTTAGGGATAAAATCGCCAAACTGTCATACGTGATAAGCCTGCTTTGTTGCGCAGAAGCATCACAAAGATAGCCTGCCTTAATTCGCCCCGGCAGCCGACGCTTTCAGAAAAGATGCTTTATTGGGGAGCAGGTTTGTTATCTTTCCGGGCTGTATGAATGAAGCCCTTCTTCAGGCTGTTCATTCACTTTTGCCGGATGGTTCAGCTGCTTTCATCAGCACCGGAAGTAAAGGCTCAGGCTTATTTTGCCCAACAAATCTGCTCCGGCACAGCATTCTGATTACACTCACATTTCAGCACATCCCGTATTTTTTTTATGAGCAAGACCTACGATGCAATTGTTATCGGCTCCGGCCACAACGGTTTAACTACTGCGTGTTATCTGGCGAAAGCCGGTTTTTCGGTTCTCGTGCTTGAACGGCGCGATACCATTGGCGGGGCCGTTTGCACGGAAACCATGTTTAAAAGCGAGACCTACCCGGAAGGGTTTCGGATGGATGTGGGTTCGTCAGCGCATTTTATGATCCATCAGACGCCCGTAATTCAGGATCTCGAGCTGGAAAAGTACGGTCTTGAATACATTGAGATGGATCCTTTCATGTCGTTTCCGGTACCCGGCGAGCAGAAGGTGATTCACTTCCACCGCAGCGTGGAAAAGACGATGGCATCCATCGCGCAGGTATCTGAGAAAGACGCCGCCGCTTACCGTGAGTTTATTGATTTCTGGAAGCGTATCAACCGGGGCGTACTCAAAACCTTTCTGGTGCCGCCCACCACCAAAAATATTTTCAGCGAGATGGCCCGCGGGCAAATCCGCGATGGCAGCATGTTTGCCAAGGGTGAGCAGGTAACCGGCCTTCAGCAGATTTTTGCCAGCTACGAGCAGGTCGTAAACCGCTATTTCGAGAATGAAAGCGTAAAAACCGCCCTCATCTGGATGGCCGCCCAATCGGGTCCGCCGCCGGATCAAAGTGCCACGGGCCCGTTTGTGGGCTGGCAGGCGATGCTGCACGAAAGCGGCGGGAAGCGGCCGCGCGGCGGCAGCGGTATGCTCACACAGGCCATGGCGCAGATGCTGAAAGCACACGGGGGCGAAATCCGCTCTGATTCACCTGTCGAGAAAATCCTGATTTCAGGCAAGCGGGCACACGGGGTCCGCATTAGGGGAGGCGAGGAATTTCAAAGCCGCGTAGTGATTTCCAATGCCCATGTGCAGACCACCATGCTCAAAATGGTGGGCCCGGAGCATCTGCCCCCGGATACCATCCGGAATGTGGAAAACATCAACGTGGGCAACGGCTTCGGGATGGTCATCCGCTGTGCGGTTAAAGAGCTGCCGAAGTACACAAGCTGCCCCGACGATCCTTACATCCATAACGGGCTGCAGATGCTCTGCCCGGACATGGCCTACATGAAACGCGCCATCGGCAACTATTACAAAGGTCTGCCCCCCGAAAAACCGGCCGTGGTTGCCATGACCTTTTCTAACATCGACAACACCCTGGCGCCGGAAGGCGCGCACACGCTTTTCCTGTGGGCGCAGTGGCACCCCTACGAGCTGCAAAACGACCTGGAGTGGGATCGCATCAGGGTTGAAGAAGCGCAGAAAATTTATGATGTCGTGGTCGATTACGCCCCCAACATGAAGGGCAAGCTCATCGATTGGTACATCCAAACCCCGCTCGATATTGAGCGCAAGCACGGCCTGCTGAAAGGTAACGTGATGCATGTGGAAATGACCTTCGACCAAATGTTCATGTTTCGCCCTACCCCGGAGCTCAGCCGGTACGAAACGCCCGTTCAGAACCTGTACCTTTCGAGCGCTTCCTGCCATCCGGGCGGCGGCGTTTTTGCTGCCGCCGGGCACAATGCCGCGCACGTTGTGCTTAAGGCACTTAAAAAGAAAAAGTGGTTTTAGGCCCGAGGCAAGCTAACGTCAAAAAATGAAAATAACCCCCATTCTTTCCGGTTTCAAATACCGGCATGTGATCATCAACCGGTGGCGGCTCAGTGTTGATCCGTTGCTGCCGCTGGTACTCATTGTGCTGGCTTGGGGGCTGAGCACGCGATATTACCCGGAAATGTTGTATCTGCCCGGAGCTCTTCAGTACTGGGTACTTGGCGGGCTTACCGCGGTGTTCATCACTATTTCAATTTTGATACATGAGCTCGGGCACAGTACGGTAGCGCGCTGGCTGAACATCCCCATCGAGCGGATTCATCTTTATCTGTTCGGGGGCATGGCCGAGCTTCAGCACCGGCCTCATGCTGCACGGCAGGAGTTCTGGATTGCCTTAGCCGGCCCGCTGGCGTCTCTTGCGCTTGCCGTTATTTCATGGGTGATGTATGCTGTTGTGCTCGACCCGACCTACATGGCCTGGTACTTTTTCAGGTTTTTGGCTTTAATAAACCTGCTCATAGCGTTGTTTAACCTGCTTCCGATTTTCCCGCTTGATGGCGGCCGCCTGCTGAGGTCTTTTCTGTGGGGAGTTACGGGCAACTATCTTCGTGCCTCATGGCTTACCAAACGCTCAGGCAGTGTGATTACCGGCATTCTTTTGCTCATGGCACTCATAGATTACACCTGGCTCAAATCAGATTACGTAATTTTTAGCGGGATTCTGGCTCTTTACATGATGTACACCTGGAACAGCGGCCGCTACGAACTCAATTATATGCCGGCAGCGCGGGATCTCATTCAGCATATTCCTGTTGCAGGTACGTGTACAACCGAAGAGCTGGTTAAGCAAATGATCCCATCACAAAAAACGCTGCTTAGCCGCTGTATCTTTCCCGTCATGGACGTAGAGAGCGGGCGACAAGTGGTGGAAGGTGAGCTACTGCGCAGCACAGATTTTACCGTTGGTCCCCAAAATATAAGGCCTGCTCAAACCGGTGACTACATTGCCCTTGATGAGCCGGAAAGCTGGGCAGCAACGGTGAGTTTCAATGCTGAATGGGTACCGGTATATAAAGCCGGCAGGTTTATCGGCATGTGCGATGCCAAAGAACTCAGGTTCTGGATGCAGCAAAACGAAGGTGCAATACATCTTTGGATTCCCGAAAAAGAAAGTCGTCTTTTTAAGATTTAGATTTTTTTATATCTGCCAAAGCTCAAAATAAGCTATTTTGGATTTTGTGAAGGTAAATGCATTGCCGGCACAAAAGGTGTGCTCCACCTGAATCAGATGTTGAAGTTAAAATAGTTGCCTAAAAATGGTATTAACAAGCTGCAACGGCAGCCCCTTATTCAGAGAAATCTACCGAAAACATGCTTAACTCAACCAGGCAGATAACCGCGAAAGACGCAGCAACTTCCTATCTGGAGGTAAATGGATCTGTTCTCCGGGATAACGTCCGGCTGCTTTCCGAAATGGCAGGGCAGGGAATCAAAACGATGGCAGTTGTAAAAGCCAATGCCTACGGCCATGGGGCCTCAGGCGTAGCGAGAGCACTGGCGGGGAAAATAACTGCCCTCGGTGTAGCAACAGTTGAAGAAGCCGTAAACCTCCGTAAAGACGGCATTATTACGCCCATTCTCGTTTTTGCGCCGGTTCGCCGCGATACCCTTGCTGATTACCGCTCGTTTAACCTGGTAGCAACGGTTGGTTCCTTTGAAGAATTACGAATGATCAGTCCTTCCATGTCATTTCATCTGGAATTTGATACCGGTATGGGCCGGCTTGGTTTTTACCCGGAAGACTGGCCCGAAATAAGGCAGGAGGTTGAGAGCAGGCAGCTGAATCCCTCGGGTATTATGACGCACTTTGCCTGTGCAGATTCACCAAGCCATGCTAAAACGCTGCAGCAGATAGATGATTTGAACGAACTGATCCGAAATATGGATGAACATGCACGCGGTAAGCTTATTCATGCGTCGAATTCAGGCGGATTACTGTTCTACAAGCAGGCGCGTTATAATATGGTCCGTTTTGGCATCAGCATGTACGGGTTTTCACCCTCCGAAACATATGCCCTGCCGGGGCTGAAGCCGGTTATGCAGTGGAAAACCCGTGTCTGTGCAACAAAAGCCATACATACCGGGGGTACGGTGAGTTATGAAGCAAGCTGGGCAGCCCCTGAAGACGGCTGGCTTATCGTTTTGCCGGTCGGGTATGCCGACGGGCTTCCCCGTGCACTCAGTAATCGTATTGTGATGCGGGCCGGTAACAAAACCCTCCCGCAAACAGGTAACATCACCATGGATTACACCATGCTCTTTTGTCGGGATTACATCGAAACAGGTACGGAAGTTACCATAATGGGCGATGGCGCAATGCAGGCCGATGAATGGGCCGCTATGACCGGTACCATCCCTTATGAAATTCTGTGCGGCATTCATGCAAAAATTGAACGAAGGCTGGTTTAAATTCAACAATTTCAGCCCCTTCAGTATCGGATCTTTTGTACTCATGGTTGGTAATGCATCCCAAATTTAAAGTGAAAATGTGAGATGCAGGGGTTATTTTGAAGCAGCAATTTATATGCCCGCTGAAGCAGGTACATCACAAAATCTGAAAACAGAAGCGTAATTTGAGGATATTGCTGAATGCAGCAGTCTGAGATTGAAACAAAGCCCGAAACCCTGAACCCGGAAGCTGAAGACCCTGAGAGTATTGATGCGGTGATAATGTGGGTTGACGGAAACGACCCGGCGCACCTTGAAAAGCGCAACAGCTATGCGCAATCAGAAATACACGCCCCCAACCGATTACTGACCGGAGGGGATAAAACGCGCTTTGTAGAAAACGGAGAACTGTTTTACTGCATTAAATCAATCCGCAAATTTGCCCCCTGGATGCGTACCATCTTTTTGGTTACAGATAATCAGCGGCCTGCTTTCGCAACTGATGAATGGCTTCAGCTACATGGGGTGCAGCTGGTTGATCATAAAGATATTTTTGTCGGATTTGAACAGTATCTGCCAACCTTCAATACCCGAACCATCGAAAGCATGCTTTGGCGAATACCGGGGCTGGCACCGCAGTTTGTTTATTTTAATGATGATTTTCTGATCGTGAGGGCTGTAAAACCGCAGGATTTTTTTGTGGATTCAGCAGTAGTTTTAAGGGGGAGCTGGGAAAAGCAAGTGCGTTACAGCCGCTTGCGGATTAAGTTCAACAATTTTGTAAGTAAAGCTGCGCGTAAACTGTTTGGCATCACCCGGTCGATGCATTTGCTGCTTCAGATTAAGTCTGCACGGAAGGCTGCATTCCTTAAGCAGTATTACCGCGCACCGCACGTGCCGCACCCGGTCAACCGGCAAACACTTGCAAGCTGGTTCGAAGCTTACCCGGAGGAGCTGGAGCGCAATATTTCGTGGCGATTCAGAAATATGAAGCAGTTTTCGGCCATATTTCTTGCCAATCATCTCGAAATTTCAGCGGGTAACGTCCGCTTTGCGGATGAAGACGATCACCTGATGATTAACGGTGAAACGGATATCTCGCTTACCTTCACCAAAAAACTCAGCCGGATTGTTCAGGGTGAAGTCCGTTTTGCCTGCATTCAGGCCATGGAAAAGCTGAGCCCGGCAAACCGTGCCGAGCTCGAAATTGTGCTGAATCAGCTCACGGGTGCATCCGCACAGCAGTCGTACATATTAAGAGCGCATGATGTCGTTTGAAAAGCGGGCATCGGGGGCTCTTGCAAAGGCAGGAGCTTTTTTTCGGCAGATTGCCGAAAATCCGGCGCTGAACCGGGCAAAACCGGTTTTTAGCCGGCTGGTACTCTTCCTGATTTTCGGACTTGTTGGCTGGCAGCTGTATTCGATTGGTATCACTGAGATACTGAATAACCTGCCGGTGCACCCGCTGTTCTACATCCTTTTTGTGCTCACTTTTTTTAGCCTGCCGCTTGCGGAGGTTTTCATTTACCGGCAGGTGTGGGATGTGCCGCGGCGTCACCTTTTTGGCCGGCTGCTCAAGAAAAAAGTTTTTAATGACGAAGTTGCCGGCTACAGCGGGGAAGTTTTTCTGAGTTTATGGGCCAAAAACTACCTCGGCATCGGCCATAGGGAGGCCATCAAAAATGTGCGGGATAATAATATTCTTTCCGCCCTCAGCAACAATTCAGCGGCCCTGCTGCTGCTGGGGGGCATCAGCGTTTTTGGGATTGTGGACCTGAGCAGCTATTTCGGGGAGGTTTCCCTGTGGCAGTGGGTGGCCGGCGGTCTCGCAGCAGTGCTGCTCACGGGTTTGTTTTTCAGCTTCCGGCGCTATCTGTTCGCGCTGCCGGCAAAAAAAGCCGCGAAGGTTTTCTCCATTTATTTCAGCCGTTTCATTCTGCATAACGGCATGATGATAATGCTCTGGGCCGTGGTGATCCCGGAAGTTGCGTTTCAGACCTGGCTGCTTTTTGTAACGGTGATGATCGTGCTCAACCGCATCCCCCTGCTTCCCAGCCGTGACCTCGTGTTTCTGATGGTTGGCATCGAGCTCTCCAAAACCTTTGAAGTGGCAACAGCCTCAATGGCTGGCATGCTGCTGGTGTACAGTGCCCTCAAGAAAGGCACCAATCTGGGAATTTACCTTTGGCTTTCGTGGCGGGAGAAGAAGCGCGCAAAGGAAGCTGCCGGGCCGGTTTCAGAACCATAAATTATGCATTTATCGGGCATTTGAGCCGGATTTCTGTTCCGGTTCCTTCAGCAGACTCAAGCTCAAGTCTGCCGCCGCACTCCTTCATGCGCTCGCGCATGCTTGTTAGCCCGTTTCCGAACTTGTTGGGCGTGCTGTCCGGGCAAAAACCGCTGCCGTTATCCCGAACCAGGACTTCCAGAACCGAAGGGGGAGTGTAGGAGAGGCTTAGCGAAATCTGCGTGCAGCCGGAGTGACGGATGGCATTATTGAGGGCTTCTTTGAGTACATTCAGCAGATGATGCCGGGTAGCAGAGGGCACCATAAGATCAGGGAGCTCAGGCGGAACCTGTATGCGGCAGCTGATACCGCATTTTCGGCAGAAGGAATCTGCATAGTTAACAATAAACCCTGCGAGGTTTTCAAGGAAATCATTTTTGGGATTCAGCGACCAAACGATTTCACTCATGGTTAGCATAATTTCGGCGGTCTCATCGGAGAGCTCCTGCAACCGGATCTCTTTACCGGTTTCGGTTTCTGATTCGGTGGCAAGATGCTCGCTCATCATCTTAACCTGCGTAAGCCGCGAGCCGATGTTATCATGCATATCCCTGGAGATGCGCAGCCGCTCCCGGTCAACGGCCAGTTTGTATTCCAGCTGCTGCAGCTGATTCTTATAGCGGCGGTGCGCCGCATTCCAGCTGATGCCGATTACAAAGATGGTGAAAAACAGGCCTATTGAAATGCGGAAGGAGGTCCTCATCCAAAAGGGCGGGATGATACTGAGCGGCATGCTTGCTGCTTCCGTGCTCCAGTTGCCGTAGCGGTCGCCGCCTTTCACTTCGAGCAGGTAGCGGCCGGGATTAAGATTCGTGAAAGTAAGTTCGGTTGAATTTCCGATTTCGATCCACTCATTGATGTAGGGCGTGAGCCGGTATTTGTATCGGTTTTGACTGGATTCGCTGAAATGCAGTGCAGCGAATTTGAAGCGAAGCACCTGATCCCGCCAGTGAACCTGAAGCCCGGGCCGGTTTTCCCCGTCTTTCACAAACCAGCCGGAGCTGTAGGGCATAACGGACTGATCTTTGATAATTACGTCTGTAAAAGCTACGGGGATGGAAGCTTCAGCTGGCTGGAGAATTTCAGGATGAAATTTATTACAGCCTACGTTTCCGCAAAAAAGCAGGGTGCCATCCGGGTATCTGAGCACGTCATTCCGAAAGAAGTTTTGGCCGGGTATGCCATCTCTTTCCGTGTAGCGGACAGCTGAATCGGTTTGAGGGTGGTATCTGATGATGCCGAGATTCGTGCCAATCCAGAGGTTTTGATCTGCATCTGAAGAAAGACCTCCAAACATAGCTGACTGATTTATAGTTGGGTTTGAAACAAATTCAATTGTTTCGCTAAGCGTATCAATTTTATAGAGACCGGAGCGGGAGGAAATGGCCCAAATTTCAAGACAGGGATTTGCGTCCATGCAGGTGAGCGCAACCGCGTGGTTGAGTTCAAAACTGAACCGGCCGACGGTATCAAACAAATACGTTTTGCTTTGGCCGGTAACAAGATTGTAGGAAACTACTGCTGTTTCTGCGCTCGCAAGCCATATTGTATCACCTGCTTTCAAAATCATATTTACATGGACGCCCTGCTGCATACCGAAAATTTCTTCCCTCGGTATCAGCTGAAGGATGCCTTCCGTTTCTCTGAAAATTACAAGTCCGTTATTGGTGATGATATAAAACGTGCCGCTTTCATCGCGGTAGAAAGCATGGTTAATCGATTTCGTATCGGCACTCACCGGCGGATATTCGACCGGAAACCGGGTTAGTTCAAGAGTGGTAATATGGTAGGTGAACAACCCAAGTTCGCTGGTGAGTATCCAAAAAAGTTCATCATCATCAGGGTCAACTAAAACAGTTGTTGTGTGATGAGCCCCGGTGAGAAATACAGGGTAGTCTTCCATTACTTTTCCCCTGAAACCCGGCATTGCTGTTTCGAGGAAGGGTTCCTTTTTGAATCCCATTTTCCCGGAAATGAAGCGGTACTTCATTAAGCCTTTACCCGTGATCATGCCTGTACTTGTTCCTATCCAGAGGGTGTTCTTCTGATCGGTGAAAAGTGAAATGGCGCCGCGTACGCGGAAGAGATTTGTTGCAATTTGAGTACTACGATCATATTTCTGAATATCAAACCCCTGCATGAACCACAGGTCGCCGTTGGGATCCACCTGGGCGCGATAAATCTGAAAAGGATAGGTTTCGTACTCTTGAAGCAAAAGTCCTTCATCAGAAAAATGATAGATAATATGATGCTCAATTACATAAAACTGCCCGTCATGGGTTTTGCCGATAAAATTTGTGGCATACAGATTCAGTGCTTCATTCAATTCCGGCATCGCACTCAGCTCCCCGCTTTCAATCTCATAACGGAAGATGCCGCTGCGAAAACCGCTCAGGTAAAGTCTTTGGTTCGCATGGTCGCTATGGATTGAGGTGATGTGACCGGTGCCTGAAACGGCAATTTCCGTGAGTTCATAATCCGGACTCAGCCGCAGCAAGCCGTCAGAATTCCCCAAAACCCAACCGTTTGCCTGATTGCCGATGATAGCGAGTAAAGGTGCTTTTTCAAATCGCAGCCGGATTTCAGGCCCAAGGTCTGTAAAAACAAAACGATCTTCCCATTCATCATAAAAGTACAGGTTGCCGCTTTCGGTAGTGCTCCAGATGATGTTTGCACTGTCTTTAAACAGGACTTTGGCAGGTTCGCTGAACACACGGTTGCTGCCTGAGTCGAGCACATATGGTTTATAGGTGTAGCCGTCATATCGGTTAATTCCGTTATCCGTGGCCAGCCAAAGGAATCCGTTTTCATCCTGCTGAATAGATTTTATATTGTCATTCGTAAGATCGCCGTCTGTCGTGATCACTTCCACAACACCGGCCGGCGCATCAATGTGGATGGTTACATCCTGAGCTGCAGGGGGCATAAATTGAGGCAGCAGCAGGGCTGATAAAAGCAGGCGGAGCAGGAGAAGGTTAATCAAGGGTATCTCCTCTTAACACAAAGGCGTAATTGCTTTGCAGAATATCATAAAATTCGCCAGGCCTAACTCCGGTGGCGTTGAAAAAATCATTTGTGAGATTGAAGTGCCATGCCGGCCTGTTCCGTTTGTCGCTAAGCTGCCAGTTAAAACCGTAATCGAAAAAACGGTTATCGAAATAAAGAGTGAACCAGTAAACCCCGGAAGGCAGCACGATGTCATATTCCTTTAAGTCAATGATAATCCGGTTGAATCTTGATTCAGGGTTTGTAGAATTATTGAATCGATCAGATGCGGTTGGGATCTGAACACTGAAAAGAGCATTGTCTTCCTGCTGCGCCGGATGGCCGGAAGGTTTACCGTCCTTTTCGGGGTAAATAATAAAGTAGAAGTTATCGGATAGTTCAGTAAGGGGGATGTTATAACCCGCGGCTCCCCAAAAAACCAGCTCCGTAAGCTGTGTATGTTGCTGAAGTACGAAATACTCGAATTTCAGGTATGCCTGCTCCTGCTGCGTACTGTAAAAAGAGTATAAGCTGAAACTCATTGCCGCGGAGGGCATCTGATTGACGATATAGGGGCTTCCCGTGCCCTGCACTTCTTGTGCAAAAACACCCCTCGGTGAAAGAAATACGAGAGCAGGAAACAAAATCAAAGCAGCGGCTTTGAGTACAGAGCGATGCATAAAGGGGTGATAAATATTGGTACTGATTGGTACTTACAAAAACAGCGTTCAGCTGTTGTCTATGAATTTTACGACGGCTTCGGTACGGGTACGCACTTCCAGCTTTCTGTAAATGTTGCGGATGTGGGTTTTGATGGTATCTATGCTAACAAACATCTGCTGCGCTATTTCTTTGTTCTGAAGGCCTGAGGCCAGTGAGGTGAGTACTTCGTGCTCACGGCTCGTGAGTTCTTCTAATTCATTTAACGTTTTGCTCTTTCTAAATGACTGAACTACTTTCCGCGCTATCTGAGCCGACATAGGTGCCCCGCCGTTTAAGGCGAGATGCAGCGCTTCGAGAACTTCTTCTTGTTTTGCGGATTTCAGCAGATAGCCGACAGCACCAGCTGCAAGAGAATCGAAAATATGTGCGGTGTCTTCATAAACGGTGAGCATTACTATCAGCAGGGCTTCATTTTGAGCTTTCAGCTTTTGTGTGCAGCTGATACCCGAGGCACCCGGCAGATTGATATCCATCAGAACCAAATCCGGTTTTTTGAGCGGAATATCGGAGAGCGCATCTTCCGCATTGGAATAGCCGCCCACACACCGGAACCCTGCTGATTTCTCGAGTAAACCGATATAGAGTTCACGAATATGGTCGTCATCTTCAACAATACAGACTCTTACTATAACTTCACTTTTAAGGGTTTTCACTTAGGTGGTTGGTTTAAATAGGCATGGGTAATAATAAAAGAAAAGCCGGAATTAACAAATGTAAAACCGGCTTTTCTTTTGCTTTAGTTATTGTGGCGTCAACAGCTTTTTGTTTCTCCTATTTTACAAGGCTCATTTTGCGAACGAGTACGGTATTTGAGCCGCTTCCGGTTGCAGAGGCCTGCAGACGGTACAGATAAATCCCGGATGACAGCCCGCTGCCGTCGAAACGCACCTGATGCGCGCCGGCATTTTGGGTGCCGTTTACCAGCGTTGCCACATGCTGACCGGAGATGTTGTACACTTCCAGCAGTACTTCAGAAGCGGCAGGCAGCTCCCAGCTGATGACCGTTGCCGGGTTGAACGGGTTCGGATAATTCTGCCTGAGGCTGAACTGTGCAGGGAGATCAGCGACCGGCTCGGTACTTACCAGTACTTTGATTTTAAGCTCACGGGAAACATGTGTTTCCCCATCCCAAAACCCGCCCCCGGATTCGCTGTAGCCGCCGTAAGCATGGAAGCCTTCGTAGGTGAAGCGGGTGGCAGAATACCAGGTGCCCTCATCAAGCATGTCGCCTGTGGATGCGCTGAAAACATCAGTACTGTTTATGCTTCCTACAAATGCGCCGCTTACCCAGGCGCTTTCTGGCCAGGTGCGGGGATGCGTGTTTTCCCTGGAGAACCCAACTTCAAAGCTCAGCCCGTCAGGGGCGGTACCGCTGCCGGTTACCTCTTCAAGGGCTGCTGCTCCGGTGATCTCAACCACGCTGCCGCGCTCCATGGTGTGGGTGGCCGGCGTGATCAGGCCGGCGTAGTCCAGGTTTTCCGTAACAAGCAGAGAAGTGCTCAGCAGGCTTATTGGTGCGCTCAAATCGTTGCTGCGAACAATCAGCTCTGTTTCGAAGTACCCGGTTTGGGGTGTGGTGTAGGTGAGAGTAACTTCCACCGATTCTCCGGGTAGCAGGCTGCCGGCTGCTGGGGTGATTACGGTAATGTATTGGGGCTTTTCATAAATACCATAGAAAAACAGACTGCCACTCCATGTCGCCGAACCTTCGGCGAAAGAGTAGTTATTTTTAAGCCTGATTTCTAAATCATCTATGGGCACAGGATTGTTAAAGGATACCGTTTCAGCGATAACAGTTCCTGGCTCAGGGTCGTAGCCGGTTGTCCAGAAATAATTCTCCAATGCCTGTATGCCATACGGACCGCCTACTAAAAGAGGGTAGCGTTCCCCGTCCCAAAAAAGAACGGTAAAATCTACAGCTTCGGTCCAGCCATTGCTTTGGTTTTCAGTTAAGGTAATATTTGCGCCAACGGCAGTGAGGTCACCGTTGTAGAGATTCTTGTCTAAAGCAAAAAATTCGAAGGGATCCAGTGTTAAATCGGTAAAAGCATACTCTACAAATGGTGTTACTACTTCAGACCAGTTTAAATGGTTTTGACCGGAAATTTTATTGCCTGCCAGACCAGAGAATCGGCCTGCCTGCATTTGGGAAATGACTCCGGGGCTTAGCTCATTATTCACTCTGTTAAACAAAGCTGTTCTTTCTTCTGGGCTTTTTGAACCATCAGCAATATGCGCCGGAAAAGAGTAGTGCAGGACGCCTTCTCCGGGGTTATTTAAGGTGATGGTTCTGGTTGCCGTTTCGCCTGCCCGCAGTGTTATGTTCAGGTCATCTGAAGTTGTAATGTTGATGGCCGGCGAACCATCTGTTATAAAAACGATGACATTCGAAATTTCACTGATAGTTCCTAATGCGTTTCGGGATTTAATGGCTGCATAATATCCGGTTTGAGGGGATAAACCAGTAAGGCGGAATTCTTCAATCGATTCGGGAAATCTGGCTGATTTCACAAACTGCATGTTTTCCGGATCATCAAAATTTAACTCGTTGATGGGGCTTGTGGAAACGCGGATCAGGTAGTTTTCGGCCTGACCTTCATTGTTAAATCCGAACGGGGCTGTCCAGCTTATCATTGCTGAATTTTCAGTCGGCTGCCCTAAGTGTGTAAGATCGCTTATTACTGAGGGTGGGGCTTCATTTGTTCCAAAATTCAGAGTACGGTAAATGTTGAGTCGTCCGCCGAGTAAGCCTTCATAGCCTGGGTTTAAATCATCAATGTTATCAGAGCCGGCACGCAGCAGCGCATAAACCCCATCTGCCGTCAAACCAGGCACATGCGATGCGAGTAATGCCGCTGCTCCGGTGGCAATATGCACAGAGGGATAGGTTCCGAATCCTATCATTGTTTCCCCGTCAAGCCATATGCTAATGACATCATCACCGGGGACAGAAAGGCTGACCCACTCTCCGTAACCTGCAAAAAAAGTACTAATTTCATCGTTATGATCGGTTGCAGTAACGAAAAACGGATTTGTCAGCCCTGAAGACCAGGATGGAATATTTCCCATGCTATCAGCTTCAAACATAACTACTCCACCCGTAACCGGGCCCATGGACCGTCCGGCCGGATCCAAACCTGCGTTTTGCTGAAAGTAGCTAATGGCTTCGATTTCAGCCTGACCAAAAAAAGGTCCCCAGTTGTTTGCTGAAATTACTGCTCCGTTATCTGCCCCGTAAACAAATCCCTGTGCAATGGCTGCAATAAAAAAGAAGCCATCTTTATTTGTCATTCTAACCGTCATAATTCTGGCACCATCACTATCATCGTAACCACCGGCAACACCTGCCATAAAGAGATCATTGTTGGTTTGTGCGACTGTAATCCCTGAACTGTATGTACCAGTACCGAAGGTGTCCTGAATATCATTGTTCATATCAGGGAAATTCCATCCATGGAAGTCGTCCTCATATCCGTTTTCCGGCCCTGGCGTCGGGTTTATCCAGAGGCGGTTTTCTAAATCAGGATGAGATACATCGATACCGGATTCAATAACAAGCACAATAACTTCCGGGCTGCCGCTTGTCATTTCCCAGGCTGGGAAAACGTTGATGTCTGCACCTGGTGTGCCGCCTGTTTGCCCGGTATTGTTGAGGTACCACTGCTGTTCAAGCAAGGGGTCGTTGCTGCCCAACGGGTGTGTGCGCCGGGCATCAGCAGTACCTGAGGCCTGAGCCTGAAGCATAGGGTGCTCTCTTATGAATTTATTCAGTTCCGCTGATTCAACTTCAGCTAACATGCCCAGCTCTTGCGCCAGGGCTTTTTCATCCATCGACTGATCGAAGCGGATGAAATACCAGCGGTTGAGGCCGAAGGCGGCGTGCCGTTCTGCAAAGCGGGGGTCGGTGCGGAAAACCTGCTCTGCGGATACAGGCCGGAATTCCGAAAGGCTGTTGTCGATGGCTTCAATACCGGTGAGAAAAGTGTCGCCGGTGCGCATCGGGCTGAATTCCGAAAACGCCTGTTCGCTGATTTTGACCATCAGTGTTTGTGGTTCCCACTCATAAAGGAGGGTGTCGTCCTGCGCGGATACTGCCGCCGGACTCAGGAGCATGAAGGCCATTAATAAGGCCTGAAGTAAGATGATTAAATTTTTAAAGGTAGTGTAATTTGGTAATAGGTGGATTTTAGAACTGGTAAATTTGGTTTACCAATTGCTTAAATTAAACTACCCTGTGGCTCTCTATGCTTCAATCGCCCGAAAGGGTGATATTTCGCCCTCCGCATAGTCTTTCGCCATATTGCTTTTTATGGGGGCAGAGAAGAAGGTATGGCTACCTAAGTAAACCTGAATTGAGTCTCGTAATGCAAAGTTTACTTGACATTCACGAAGGTAAAGAATACTTTACGAACGACAAGTTTGCTTGTCATTCCAATCCAACCTTCATTTCACATCTGTAATCCTATGAACGCGCTCCTGCCTGCATCTTTCAGAAAACCCGGCTGGGTTTTGTTTTCCAACTTTTCCATTCTCGGCATCATCCTGCTGTTTTTTCAGATTGAGCCCGAATGGCTGGATGTGACCTTATTTGCCGTAGCTACTTCTGAGCTTCTCGGCCCTGATCTCTGGTTCACCTTCACCCAAACCAATATTGCAACGGAACTTACCGCAACGGGCATTATCATTGGCGGACTCATGCTGGCGTTTTCCCGCAGGGAGACAGAAGATGAGTACATCACCCGGATCCGGCTTGAGAGCCTGGTTTGGGCGGTTTACGCAAACTACATCGTGCTGCTCTTCGCAATCTGGTTTGTGTTCAGCAGTCCGTTCTTCACGGTAATGATTATCAACATGTTCACCGTGCTCCTCATTTTTATCATGCGCTTCGAGTGGGTGATGTTCCGCCTGAGCCGGGAGGGCAGCCATGAATAACCGCGTGAAGCAGGAGCGTACCGCCCGCAACATAACGCAAACTGAGCTGGCCGAAAAAATCAGCGTCAGCCGCCAAACCATCTACGCCATCGAAACCAACAAATACCTGCCCTCCGTTGTGCTGGCGCTCAAAATTGCAGCGGTTTTTGAGATGGAGGTTCACGCGCTTTTCGAGCTGGAAAAATCGGACTGGTGAGCTTCCGGTCGTGTATTTGTGCCCGCCCGTTAGCCGCAATTTTCCTATTTTTAAAGGTCAAAAAGTGCTTATGCAAAGTAACCGCTAAACGTCCACGTATTTTTTATTTGTGATGACTTCTTTCCCTGCATTCCGTCTGCTTACCATTTTTGCCATCCTGTTTTTGTTTTTTATCGGGGGATGCGCTTCCGGGCAGGAGCAAACGCCTCCGCCGGATTCGGTGCCTGAGTGGGCGCAGGAAGCCATCTGGTATCAGATTTTCGTGGAGCGTTTCCGCGACGGCGATGCCTCGAATAACCCGACGCTGCAAACCGTGGAAGGCTCCTGGCCGCACAACAAGCCCGACAGCTGGCAGCCCACACGATGGACGCAGGACTGGTACGAAATGGAGGACTGGGCCCTCGAAAGCGGCAAAGATTTTTACCGCACCGTTCAGATGCGGCGCTACGGAGGCGACCTTCAGGGCGTGCTCGATAAGCTCGACTACCTGCACGATCTGGGCATTACCGCCATCTATTTCAATCCGCTCAACGATTCGCCATCGCTGCACAAGTACGACGCGCGCAGCTATCACCACATCGACGTCAATTTTGGACCTGACCCCGAGGGCGATATGGCGCTGATGGCGGCCGAAGATCCGGCCGATCCGTCAACCTGGGTGTGGACTTCCGCCGACCGTCTCTTTCTTCAGGTGGTGGAAGAAGCCAAAAAACGTGGCATTCGCGTAATTATGGATTATTCCTGGAACCATACCGGCATCACGTTCTGGGCATGGCAGCACATCCTTGAGCATCAGGAGGCGTCGCCCTTTGCTGACTGGTACCAAATCGACAGTTTCGAAAGCGATTCAACCTCCTTCAGTTTTCCGGGCTGGGCCGGCGTGCCCGAGCTGCCGCAGTTCCGGCGCTACGATTCGGTGGAGGAATTCGCGCACGGTGACCTCATCCCCGGTAATTTCCATCCGGAGCTGGTGAAGCACATCTATGCCGTAACCGAGCGCTGGCTGGCTCCCGACGGCGATGTGAGCCGGGGCGTTGATGGTTTCCGTCTCGATGTGGCCGAGCTCATCCCCGTTGACTTCTGGCGGGAATACCGTCAGTTCGTGCGTGGCATCAATCCCGAAGCTTACCTCGTTGGCGAGCTGTGGTGGGCGGAGTGGCCTGAAAAACTCATGGACCCCACCGAATGGCTGCAAGGCGATATCTTTGATGCGGCGATGAACTACCGCTGGTACCGTCCGGCCCGGCAGTGGCTGGGCGGAGGCGCACCGCCGCTGCAAACTCCCTCGGAATTTGTGCATCATCTCGATTCGGTCTCGGCCGGCCTTCGCCCCGAAGTGCTGCGGGCGCAGATGAACCTTACTGCGAGCCACGATACGCCGCGCTTCAGCACGTCCATTTTTAATCAGGCGAACCTGAACAAGTATCGGGTCAACCCTCGGGAAGATGCCGGCTACATGCTTCACCGGCCGGATGAGCGCACCTGGCGCGATGTGCGCCTGATGCTCATCCATCAGTTTACCTGGCTGGGCGCGCCGCACATCTGGATGGGGGATGAGCTGGGCATGTGGGGCGCCGACGACCCCGACAACCGCAAGCCGCTGATCTGGCCCGACCTCGAATTTGATGATGAAGTTGCCCATCCCTTCGGCCTCGAAAAACCGCGCGACCGTGTGCAGGCCGATATGGAGCTGCATGCCTGGTACCGGCAGCTCATTCACCTGCGCCGGGATAACCGCGTGTTCGCGCTCGGCGAGCTCGATTACGTAGTGGCTGACGATCACCGAAACGTACTCGCCTACACCCGCACCCTCGGCGACGATTACGCTCTTGTGATCCTTAACAACAGCAGTCAGCCGGCCGATATCGAACTGATGCTCCCCTCAGCAATTGCGGCCCGCGGCCTGATTGACGCCCTCGGCACCAACGCAATTTCCTGGAACATCCGCAGCGACAACCGCCTGCAGCTGCTCATCCTGCCCAAATCAGGCGCGGTGCTAATGGCGGGGGAGTAGCGCAGCAGCGTCAGGAGCGTGCAAACCGAATCAATGGGGTGAGCTCACCGGCATCAGCCTGGCGCAGAGCCTTCAGGTACTCGGATCTCACTTCGGAAAGATGAATGAGATTTTGACTACCCCATGTAAACGGACGGAGATTATAGAGTTTATCTGCAATAATATCTGCCATCAGGCGGGAATGGCGGCCGTTTCCGTTCGGAAAGCAGTGAATACTAACAAGGCGATGTTTAAAACGGATGGCCATTTCATCAGGCTCAAAAGTGCCTGATTTATGCCAAAACAGTGCATCATCGCATAGTTGCTTTAAGGCAACCGGTATTTGCCATTTATCGACACCAATATTTTTATTGCTTTTCCGGTATGTTCCTGCCCATTTCCAAACTTCTCCCAGCATGCGTTTATGGAGCTGACGTATGAAACTCTCGCTTAATATCTTTTCAGCTGTCAGTTTGCGGCCTATGACCCACAGTAAGGCTTCCTCAATATTTTGCTGTTCAAACTCATCAAGTTCCGAGCGCATTGAAATTCCCGGGATCAGCAGATCAAGCTGTTCCTCTTCGTCAATTGGCGTTTGACCCGAAATATATCCGAAATCTAATCCCATAGCGCCTTAGGCAGTTGCTGCTTAAGCTTTAAGGTTTTTTCTTCAATGGCTTTTGCAATTCGTTCATCGCTGTTTTCCTGATCTTCCAGCTTCATTGATTGTGAAGTTCTGAGAACAATTTCCTTGGCAAGTGCAGTTGCTTTTTTATCAATTAGCTTCTCAAAAGAGCCGTCTTTTGGTACGAAACCATAAACCAGCTTCATATCCATGGCATGAGCTGTTTCTCTGAGGCTGTTGATTGTAATTCTTCCTTCCTTTTCCCTTTTTTCGATTTCAAGTGCTGCCTGTTTAGAAACCGAGAGTTTTTTTCCCAGCTGCTCGAGGGTCATACCGAGTGCATTACGTACCGCTTTTACCCATCCTGAAGGGGGGTGGGGAATTGCCACTGCCTCCGAAAAAGCAGAGACACGCTTTTCGAGCTGACTTATAATGAGCTGTTGCTTGTCCATTTTGGTAAACTGATAATTTGACTTTTTGACTCAGATTGTCAAGGTATAGTATGACATATTGTGAGTATTTGTCAAGCTATATTTTTACGAAATAACGATTAAGTCAAGCTTGAAAATAACGGTTAAGTGCAGCTTCAGCTCTGTTTTCAACACAGATATTCAAGAACAGCCGAATGCTGGCCATTGGTGTTACAAAATAACTGCAAATATTCTATTGTTGCATTTTTTATGCAACAATAAATTATTTGCAGTTTTTTTGCAACAGTTGTATTATCCACTATGACTTCAAAAAAAGAAACAGCCTTTATTTTGATGGGTGATGTGTCCGCGAGCCGGGAGCTTAATGCGGCAAAGCTTCAGACAGCATTGCGGGAACTGGTTGAAAAAACCAACGAGCAGTTTAAACCGGAGACCCCATCGCCCTACACCATCACCCTTGGAGATGAATTTCAGGGCGTTACACAATCGCTGCATTCCGGGATACGGACAATTTTATACATGGAAGAAAACCGGCTGCTGCTGCCGGTGCCGTTTCGGCTTCATTATGTGCTGCATCAGGGATTTATCGAGACGGCCATTAACCCGGACAAAGCCTGGGGGATGATGGGGGAAGGGCTCACCAGAGCGCGGGAGCTGCTTACGGATAAAGGCCGGAACCGCCGCCGGTACACCATCAGCCTGCCAACTGAAGCTGCCCCTCACGCGGCACAGCTGAACAGGAATTTTGCTGTACTTGACGGCATCATTTCACGCTGGAACCCTGACGATTATGAACTCATCTTTGATATGATTCAAAATGAGAGCGATGCGGAAGTCGGGAAGCTGCATGGGAAAGACCGCACCCAAATTTACCGCCGCCGCAAGACGCTGATGATTAACGAGTACAATCTGCTGAAGCAAGCCGTTTTCGCCGGGCTTGAGTTTATGGAGGCGGCGCTATGATCTGGGTTTACGGTTTTCTGATATGGTTGGTCATGGAGCTGATCATCAACCTTATGTATCATTTCCTGATCAGTAAGAACATGAACCCGGGAGAGAAGCGCGGTATCTCTATCTTTAAGGGTGTACTCGAACGTTTGTTTTTGATAACCGGTATTTTGCTCGGTTACCCGCAGGTTATTATTGCGTTTGGTGCGCTCAAAATCGGAACCCGGTTCAGAAACAGTGAAAAGGGTAAGGTTTCCGATGATTATTTCCTCATCGGAAATCTTGTATCGTTGTTAGCCGTGATGCTTTTTATATGGGTGCTGGGTTTCTTTTGATCCTGATTTCAAAACCAAACCTAATAGTGGTAACATAGCTGCGGACGCTTCAAAGGCAGATAGTGAGCCTGCGTGCTTTAAGTCCCCGCTTTGAACATAGCGCAGAAACCGAAACCCCAAAGCACGGGATTATCCGTTGATTTGGGGGCGTTCCTTTGGCACGAAAGACAGTGATGCTCACGGAGTTCCCCCCCAAAAAAAAACATAAGCCGGAAATGGCCGGGTAGCCGGATTCAGGGGTTCCTGCGGGTTTTGCCAAAACGATGCTTTGAAGTCCCGGCTCAGCGGCGGGTTTTTAGCCGGAGAATTTTTTCTTGACGGCCTTGCGTTTGAGGCGGTTTTCGAGGCCGGCATCCTGTGCGGCTTTGAGGCCGAAAATGGAGGGAATTTTGTGGATGTCGGGCATTTTGCGGCGCTGCCACTCGCTCACTTCGCACATCACGATGAGTTCGTCGGGGCTTGTGAGGTTGGCGGCTACGCCGAGAGAGGTATCCATGCGCAGCAGGCCGGCGGCGGCTTTGAGGGTTTCCAGGTTTCGGAAGGGGGTTTCCATGAAAAGCTCGGTGCTGCCGGTTTGGGCAGAGCGGGTTTCGAGGGCACGGAGCACGGTGGCACGGGCTTCGGCTTTTGCCGGCAGGTAGCCTTCGAAGGCGAACTTCTGACCGCCAAGCCCCAGGCCCATGAGCGCGAGGATGGGGGAGGCAGGCCCCGTGAGCGGCACTACGGTAATGCCGAAGCGGTGCGCCTGTTTCACGAGGTCGGCGCCGGGATCGGCAACGCCGGGGCAGCCGGCATCGGTAAGCACGCCCAGATCGGTGCCGTTGAGCAGCAGGGTTACGTACTCCTGAAGCTGCAGTTCGCTCGTGCGTTTGGAGAGCGGAAAAAACTGAACCTCAAATTCTGGCACGGGGTGCTGAATCCATTGCAAAAATGACGCGGCCTGACGAATGTTCTCGACCGCGAAGTGCCGGATGCTGCGGGTAATTTCGAGGGTTGCTTCCGGCAGGGAGGTATTGCCGCCTGTTTTGCTGAGCGGGGTCGGGATGAGGTACAGCCGGCCGAAACCTGACTTTATGGCGGCAGTTTCCATCATGCTTTACCCGCCGGCTGATTCTCAAATTCAAGCCGAAGCTCACCCCCGCCGGGTGCTTCAGTTTCAGCGGCACGGCGCCGTGCATAGCGGCTCGCCCAGATGCTGACGGGTATCATAACCAGCAGGGAAAGCAAAATTACGCCCAAATTTACCAAAACTGTGCTCCGATGGTACTCGAAGGTTTTCACGATTACGATATCGTAGGCAGTGCCGGCCAGGTAGCGGATTTCAACGGTATTGGCGCCAATAAGCCGCGAAGCATGCTGCGCGTGCAGGCTCAGCCGCTCTTTACGTTCAGCCCCGGTACTGTCCAGAAACTGAAGGTCCACATAGCCGTTGGTTTGCGCGGCAATCTGCTTAATCCGGAAATCCGTGATGTTTGCTTCCAGCAGTTCGCCCTGTTCCATGGTATTCGTGATACCATAAAAAACAGAAACCTGCTGAATAAGCAGGCCTGCTAACGCCAGCGGTATGAGCCAGGCCAAGTGAGATAAATGATAGGGTTTCATCAGCGGTATTAAATCCAAAAAAAGAAAGGATGAAGATACTTCACCCTTTCCGGTAAAAAAATTGGTTCAGATCAAATTAATTTTCTTCATGCCTTCCAGAATCAGATCGGCCATGTGATCGACCTCGAAGAAATCGTTGCGAAGGATCATGTGGTACAGGCCGGGATCGGCAATATCGTGCTTCGAAAAACTCTGAATAAACTCCAGACGTTCTTTCGATTTTTCCGAGACCAGCTTCTCTGCCTCATAGCGGCTCAGGCCGAGTTCGCGGGCTACGCGGTTTACCCGAAAATTAAAACTACCGGTGATGCGCACGTTAAAGAAGTGCGTCTCTTTTTGTGCCAGAATGGACGCTCCGGCCCCCACAATAACTGCGTTGCCCTGATCGCCGATAATGCGCACATTCTGGGCGAGCATCTTGTAGCGTGTAAAATCTGATGGAGCAACACCCAGCAGTTCCTGAAGGTCCTGCATGAGCTTGGCACCGCCTGATTTGTAGGTATCAGTAAACAGCTCGCTGCCGAGATCGGTCTCATTCGAAATAGTTGTAATGAGCTCGCGCGAGTAAAGCTCCCAGGGCTGTTCCTTTTTGCTGAGCCGTTTTACCAGTACCTGACCCAGCGGAAAACCGGCGCAGCCAAATTCACGCGAAATGGTAATGGTCGGAAACGGATGGTCCAGCGCACTGCTGCTGCGGATCCGGTTTGTTTCCTTGAGTTCCTGCACATATTCTGCAATACTTTTTTGGGTCTTGGGCGTCAGTTTTGAAATCATAATAAGCTCCTGAAAATTATGTTTTTAAAAATGTTAGATCACGATATATCCCGAAGGGGGGGGGCTTAAAAAAATAAGGGTTCACGGTTCACGGTTCGCGGTTTACAGTAAGCTGCTGCTCCGAAGCAAGGCGTGTAAGCCGGCGCAGCTCCGGGTCATAAATCAGGCGGCGTTGCAAATCCTGGTTCATGTGGTTGCTGCTCATATGCAGGAAAAACGCTACGGGCAGATCATCGAACAGCATCACCTGTGCAAAGCGGTCACCAGTGTAAACCGAAGTACCGAAATCCATACCCGCCTGATAGCTCAGCCTGCTGCCAAACAGCGCGCCATATTCAGAAGCATGCTGCTGCACAACGGGGTCGTTAAAAGCCCAGCCGAAAGGTTCCAGAATACGCGAACCTGACTCCGCATCTATAAAGCGGCCTTCCATCACATCGGCAAGCACCTGCGTGAGAGCAAGCGGCTCGGCACGGCTCCAAAGCCCGTGTACTGCGCGCTCATCAGCCAGCAGCCGGTTGCGGATATGGCCGGAGCGGGAACGAACTTCAGCAGCAAAATCAGAATCATGAATATAGCGCCTGGAGAGGGCCATACTCAGGGCAAGCCGTTCAGAAGCATCCAAAGCACGAAGCCGTGCTGCTTCCTGTTTCACACTCCGGTGGTCGTCACGCATTAGCACGGCGAGCTGCAAACCTGAGCCTGGTATCCAGGGCTCAATACGGCCCCCGCCCAGCGAATCAACCAGGGCATTTACCGAATCAGCGCCCAGAAAATAAAAAAGCCAGTCAGAAGCCGCCTGACTGTAACTGCGAGAAACCAGATACCTTACATCCCTCAGGGCGATTGTGCCGCCTTCTGAAGGGATACTGCGCATCGCATTCCGGTGCCCGCTTTCGTACCAGGTTGGTACCACAAAAGCATCGAGCTCCTCAGTATAAATGCGGGCATCGGGGTCAAGCTCACCCGCACGGTACTGCCGCTCAAACTCCATCAGCAAAAACAAGTTCGAAACCGCGCCCATCACCCGCGGCTCATGCGCATTATATAAAATAGAATCATCCGGGTCGGTCAGGTTCAGCGAAACCAGCGAAACATGCTGCGGGGCGGCTTCCAGAAACTCAACGAGCCCGGCCAGCGAATGGGTTTTCTCAATCCACTCTGAGCCTTCCGAAAACGTTTCCGGATCAGAAAAAACGACCTTAAAAGCTGTCCAGTTCAGCCCGACCACCATTCCGAAAATGCCGGCCGTAACAACGAAAAAAATAAGTAGCGTCTTAAAAGCTTTCATGAAAAAACGTGAAGCGATGCTTAAAACCCGGCCCGATTAAAAAGACCGGTTTGAAATTATAATATACAGAACTAACCGCTTAAGCCTGAGGTGCATTTCAAAAAACAGCGTCAAAACCCGAAAAAAAGGCAAAAAAAAACCCGGCCAGTATTCCATGACCGGGTCTCCCAAACATAACTAACAACTAATCTTATGAATCAATCTAATCAAACTAACTACTATGAATACTTTGCGAAAACTATCTGCCGATGCGGATGATCATATCGATAAATGACCGGAACGCATCAAAAATTCTTGCTTTAAAATTACTGTGATATCTGTCGAAATTGTGAAGCCTGTTTTGCTTCATCGTTACGTTGGTGTTCATTGTACACCTCCGAATTCATTAAATATAAGAACGTTTCAGTTTAAATGCTATTTTAAAACGCGATTAATTGCAGGGCCCCAAAAGGTATTAATATTAAGTTTAGAACTCCTTTATTAATCACTTGCTTAATATACGAAGATAAGGTTCTTAAAAAATGAATTTCTTGTGAATTACACCTGCTTAACACTGTTTAATGAAATGGATTCACCGATTTTAAAGATCAACTAATATGATCTCTTCATAGTCCGATTCTATTTCATCAAGTAAAGGAGCGGCACGTTTTTCCACTTCTTCCTCACTGAATTTGCTTAATCCTTCAATCCGGATAAACAAAATTTCCCGAAAACTATCTTCCGTAACGGCAAAGCGTTCGGCACCAAACTGTTCGGCGACCGCCCGCGCAAGCTCTTCAATCGTGATTCCCTGTTCTTCCATAACAAAAAAAATGGGTTGAAAATAAATTACCGCGCACAAGCTGCATGGTTTATTTTTGGGGTAAGCCCGTGCGCATCACGTCAAATTAAACATTTCTGAACTCATAAACCTACGGCATGTCCCCAGCTTTTTGGAAGCCGCCCCAGGCCTTAAACGCCGCTTCGATGCTCTCCGGCACCTCGCAGGACGGGCTCGACACCGGCATTTACCGCATCACCTCAAACGCCGCGCAGCCCATGCAGCCCCGCATGGAGCTTATTGCTGCCCACACAGCGGACTTCCCCGATGCGCTCACCGCGCAGCTGCGCCAACTCAGCTTTCGTGCCGATGCTCCGGTAAGGGAGCTGCTGCTGCTTGAACAGCAGTTCACCCTTTTCTGCGCTGATGCTTTAAAGCAAGCCGCACAGGCAGCCCGGCTCGACAGCACTGATCTCAGCTTTATTGCCACGCACGGCCAAACCCTTTATCACGAACGCATGTCCGGGGGCAGCTTTAAAGCTGTAAGCCTGCAGCTTGCCGGGGCGGATTATCTCGCGCAGCAGTTTGGCTGCCCGGTTGTAAGCGATTTCCGCAGCGGGCATATCGCTGCGGGCGGTGAGGGTGCCCCGCTTGCCCCCATCCTCGATCACTACTGCTACCGGAGCCCCGAGCGGCTGCGCATTATGCTCAACCTCGGGGGCATCGCCAACATTACCGTGCTGCGCCCCGGTGAGGCCCTTGCACAAACCGCACAGGGCGATACCGGCCCCGCCAACAAGCTCATGGATCAGCTCATGCAGCAGCACGGCCGCGGCCCCTGGGATGCCGGCGGAGAAATCGCCGCCTCCGGCACGGTTGATGAGGCCGTTCTCGCGCTGCTGTTGCAGCACCCTTACTTCGCACAGCCCTTCCCTAAATCCACCGGCCCCGAAGCCTTCAACCTGCCCGATACGCTTGAGCGCATTGCCGCCGCCGGACTCCCGCTTCCGGCTTTCACCGACTTTATGGCAACCCTCAGCGCCCTTACCGCCCGAAGTGTTAGCGAGGGCATCCTCCGTTTTGTGAAGCCCGCCGAAAAAGCTTCCGCCGAAATCCTGGTAAGCGGCGGCGGAGCGCGTAATCTGCATCTGCTCCGGCAGATTCAGTCTCAGACCGGCATCACGGTCCGCAGCCTTGACGAAACCGGCGCCTCTGCCGACTTCAAAGAGCTTCAGCTCTTCGCCCTGCTCGGCTACCTCACGCTTTTTACAGAAGGCCCGGAGCTGTTTGAGCCCGGCAAAGGTGTCCGACTCGGAAAAATATCCCTCCCCTGAAATCCACCCGGAAGCCGGATGCTGCCCGGAAAGCCATCATCCTAAAAAAATTACGCAAACAGGTCTAACAGCTCTTTGCGGTCAAGCTCCTTGAAGATGCCGGCTTCGGCGGTAATGAGCTGATCCGAAAGCTTTTGCTTGCGCTCCTGCAGCTTCAGGATTTTTTCCTCCACGGTATCGGGACACACGAGGCGGTACACGAAAACATTTTCGGTTTGGCCGATGCGGTGGGTGCGGTCCATGGCCTGCCGCTCAGCCGCCGGGTTCCACCAGGGGTCCATGATGAACACGTAGTCCGCCGCAGTGAGGTTGAGCCCCTCGCCACCGGCCTTCAGGCTTATTAAAAACAGCTTCTTGCTGTCATCCTGCTGAAAGCGGTCCACCCGCTCCTGTCGGTCCCTTGTGCCGCCGTCTAAGTACTCGTAGTCCCATTTTCGTTTTTTGACCTCCGTTTCAATTAACCGCAAAAATTTCACGAACTGCGAAAACACCAGCGCGCGGTGCCCCTCGCTGATCAGCTCTTCGGCCAGCTCCAGAAACCGGTTAATTTTGGCGGCATCCCGGATGCTTGATTTGGTGAGCAGGGGGGAGCAGCAAATTTGCCGCAGTTTGGTGAGGCCCTCAAGCACGGCAAAGCGTGACTCCCGCACCCCTTTTTCATCCAGCGTTTTGTTGATGATTTCGTAGTACACCTGCCGGTGCTTGTCGTAGTATTTGCGCTGTTTGGGTTCCATCGGGCAGTGCACGATGCTTGAGGTAAGCGAAGGCAGATCTTTGGCTACCTTCTTTTTTGTGCGCCTCAGGATAAAGGGAGCCGTAATTTTTTGGAGCATCCCGCCTGCTTCCTTGTTTTCAAATTTCTCAATTGGCTTCACCCATTTATTGAGGAAATGGGCCTGATTCCCGATGAGACCGGGGTTCAGGAAGTGGAACTGCGTCCATAAATCCATCACGGTGTTCTGTACGGGAGTACCTGTGAGGCAGATCCGCTGTCGGGCGTTGATGAGCCGCACGGCTTTGAAGGTCTGACTCGCGGGGTTGCGCATGCTGTGCGATTCATCGAGAACGGCCACGTCAAATCCAATTTCTTTGAAGGTTTCGATATCTATGCGCAGGGTGCTGTAGGTCGTTACGATGAGGGCGGCTTCGGGCCAGTCGGCCGGGTTCTGACTTCGCTCCGGACCGTGATGCAGGTACACGCCGAGATCGGGCACAAAGACCGCGGCTTCAGCCTGCCAGTTTTGGATGACCGAGCGCGGGGCCACAATCAGGCAGCGGGGAGGCTTGCCGGATTGCTCCGCACAGTGCTGCAGCCAGGCCAGCACCTGAACCGTTTTGCCCAGACCCATATCATCGGCCAGAATGCCCCCAAATTCGTAACGCCCCAAAAACGACAGCCACGACAGGCCTGCAAGCTGATACGGCCGCAGACTTCCCTGAAACCCCTTCGGCGCCGGTACCTCCCCGATGCGGTCGAACGAGCGCAGCCGCTCCGCGTAGCTTTCGAACGCAGCGTCTTTTTCGACCTCATCGGCTTCCCCAAGCAGCTCATCCAGCTGAGCGGCCATAATTTTGGGGACACGGGCTTTGTCCTTTCCGGCCTCGGTAAGGTGCAGCAGTTTCCGGATGCGCTCAAGCCATGACTTCGGCAGCTCGCCCGTGCCGCCGTCAGCCAGCTTCACGTAGGTCGTGCCGGGAACGAGTACCTGCTCGATATCGCTCATGCTCAGCTCCTGACCTTCAAAATTAAGCGTGCCGCTGAGTTCGAACCAGTCCATCCCGCTGGAAATCTGAAATTTCTTGGAGGTCATCTTTTTGGGGCGGGCGTACTTTTTGAGGGCCTCTTCCCCGTAAACCTCAAAACCGGCCTTAACCAGCGCAGGCAGTTTCCGGGCAACCCACTCAAGGGGCTTCTTTTTCACAACGTATTCCTGCGGATCGTTTCCGGTTTCTATACCGCCCGACTCAAGCAGATTAATCCACTGGCTTTCCGAAAGCATATCCCGGCTGATGCTGCTGATCTGAATGGAAGGATTGTCTCCATCTTGCGGAATCAGGCCGGAAAAGACCATTTCACTGCCGGAGCTGCCGTTCGTCTCGGTATTTTCATAAGCAAATCGGAGGGTGATATGCAGGGCCTGCGCCATCTCACTAAGGTAAAGCCGCGGTACGGGGGCAACTTCTTTATGGGCACAAAGCCCATCCTCAAACTCAAACTCAACCTGATGCAACTGCATCCTGGGGAATAAATCTCCGAAGAAACCTGCAAGTTCATCCGCTCCTAAGGTAACCTCCGCAGCCGTGTTGTCGCTGATGAGCATTGCGGTTTGCTCGTTGGCGTTCACCTCCAGGATCTTTCGGTCGTGATACACCCAGCAGGGTTTCCGGCTAATCAGCAGGCATTCAGAAACGGGGATTTCTGTTTGGGCGTGAAGGATACTGAAAACCAGATCCAGACTGTCGGGCTGCACTTCGTTGTTTTGGTGCCGCGTTCGGCTGAACCGACCGAGAAGCTGACCTTTTTCACCCGAAACAAAGGCCTTCTGTCCGTCGGTCAGCGGGTGATGAACCGTGATTTCGTCTCTCTCGAGCAGCGACAAAATATCGGTGAATTCGTCGCTTCGGCTGATTAAAACCCCGTTTCCGGAATAGGGATTGGCTTCGATGTGGTAAATGGCCTTCAGGAAATTCAGCACAATCTGATCGCGTGAGTTTTGCGGCCGGGCACTCTCCCAGGGGTTCCACTTATAAAAGTTAACGTATCTGTTATTTTGAGTTTGTACGAATATTTTTTGAATAGCAGTATACACGGTTTCAGGCAGCAAATTCCAAACCTGACTGTTGTAGAACAGGCAGTAGCGCAATGGGACCCTTGCGGTAAAATCGGGAGCAGCCTTTTGCAGGGGGGGCTCTTTGAAGAGCTGGTTTAAGCGCCTCAGGCTAACGGTCTGCTCACCGTCCCTTTCAAAACGGTCCAGCCGTTGCATCATGGCAATTTCAAGAAATGCCGCAACGATATGTTTACATTTGAAGAACGAACCCTTCCAGGATGCATTGATCGGACAGCTGCACCGGCTGGTTTTAACCGGCTTGATTCTTCCTTTATGCTGATGCGCAGGCGGCACGAGATCAATGAAAACGTTGTAAATGTCTGTGCCTTCAACATGAGCCGAAAACTGTTTGCCTTCCGCATTTTCAGGGGTAATTTTCAGAACCCTGCCGTTGCGAAAATAGGAAAGCCCCCGTGAAATGGTATTATCATATGAGAAGTCCGCGAACTCTCGCATAAGCGTCTGCACATCTTCTGAAAGGCCGAGATACGGATTTCGGTCAGGGTTCGGAGCAAGATCATGACGCATGTAATCGAAGGGCAGGTTGTGAAGCAGATCTGTTAATTGCTTCAGCGCTTTTCCGCCGATACCCCGAATCGAGACCAATTGGGCCTCTGTAATTCCGAAAAGCTGTTCAACACACCGGATATGAGCATTGTGGAGGCTGTGCAAAATCCGGCCTTCAAGCTTCAGCAAAATCGGGTCGTACTCATCATCTCTGTTCAGCAACTTCGGCTCCTTTATATGAAATGGGTTATGAATTTTACGGATTTGAGAACTTAGCTATTCTCTGCATTTAAAACATCTCTGAACACATAACGGCTCAGGACAGCCTTTGCAGCCCTCATCCAAAATTCATATCTTATAGAGATATTTTAATATCGGTAGTGGTGTTAAGGCTTGTGCAGCAAAATGCCCGCCAAAAGAAATTCAATCTCCCTATATCAACCCAAATCGGCTCCTCCGGAGCTCTTAATTTATAGTTATTTACGATGAGTGAATTCAGAATTGAAAAAGACTCCATGGGCGAAATCAAGGTTCCGGCCAACGCCCTGTACTCCGCCCAAACCCAGCGTGCGGTCGAAAACTTTCCGATCAGCGGCATAACTTTCAGCACCGAGTTTATTCAGGCCGTAGCCTACATCAAAAAGGCCTGCGCGGAAGCCAACGCCGAGCTTGGCCTGCTTGAAGCGGATGTTGTGGAAGTGATTGCAGCTGCCTGCGATGAAGTCATTTCCGGTAGGCACGACGGGCAGTTCCCGCTCGATATTTTTCAGACCGGCTCCGGCACTTCCACCAACATGAACGCCAATGAGGTGATTGCCACCCGCGCCACGCAGCTGCTCGCCGAAAAAGGCGTTGCCGGCAAAAAAGTGCACCCGAACGATCACGTCAATTTTGGGCAGAGCTCGAACGATGTCATCCCGACGGCCATCCGCGTTGCTGCCGTTATGGCCGCAAACAATAATCTCATCCCCAGCCTTAAAGTGCTGCACGATGCGTTTCTTGCCAAAGGCAAAGAATACGCGCATGTAGTAAAAACCGGCCGTACGCACCTTATGGACGCCATGCCGGTAACCATCGAGCAGGAATTCAGCGGCTATGCCCGTCAGCTTGCCCTTGGCATCGAGCGCGTAAAAACAGCCCTGCCCCGCCTTTCTGAGCTGCCGCAGGGCGGTACAGCGGTCGGTACCGGCATCAACACACATCCCGACTTTGGCCGCCTCGTTGCGGAGCGCATCAGCGCCTACACCGGCCTCAGCTTCCGCGAAGCCGAGAACCATTTCGAAGCACAGGGCACGGTTGATGCGCCCGTCGATTTCAGCGGTCAGCTCAAAACCGTAGCCGTTAGCCTGCTCAAAATTTCGAACGACCTGCGCTGGATGAATTCCGGCCCGAACAGCGGCCTCGGCGAAATTCAGCTTGCGCCCCTGCAGCCCGGTTCTTCCATCATGCCCGGCAAAGTGAATCCGGTAATTGAGGAATCTACCAACATGATCTGCGCGCAGGTAATCGGCAACGATGCAACCATCAGCATATCCGGCATCAACGGAAACTTCGAGCTTAACGTGATGCTGCCGGTTGTGGCGCACAACCTGCTGGAGTCCATCCGTCTGCTGGCTAACGGCGCGGCCAACTTCGCCAAACTTTCCGTCTCCAAAATTGTGGTGCGTGAAGCCGTAATTCAGCAGATGGTTTCCAAAAACCCGATTCTGGTAACGGCCCTCAACCCGATTATCGGCTACGATCTGGCAGCTAAAATCGCCAAGCGGGCTTTCGCCGAAGACCGCGCCCTGAAGGATGTGGCCCTCGAAATGACCGACCTCAGCGAAGAAGAACTTGATAAAGCCCTCGACCCGATCAAAATGACGGCAGGCGGTTTCACCGAATAAACCCGGTTCAGGAACCATCCCCCTGTTAAACTGAAAAGCTTCCCGGAAATTTCCGGGAAGCTTTTTTTATGCCCGCTTGAGCAGGAAAGCCTTTACTTCCGATTTTACGAACTCTTAACACTGTGTTGTATGATTCGCATTATATTCGGCAGGTGCGGATTAACCATCTTTCAAATAATGCATTCATTATGTCTTCTAAAAAATCACAGGATTTAAAATCAGGATTTAACCGCCGCGACTTTCTGAAGGTGGGTGCGCTAACCGGGCTTTTTGCCGGCGCATCAGGCGTTGCCTCCGCCTGCTCAACGCCCGCTTCTAACGGCCGCTTTCAGGGGAAAGCCAAATACATCATTTTTATGGTTTCGGATGGCATGAGTCACGGAACCCTGCAAATGGCTGACTTAATGAGCCGCAGGCAATATGGCCGGGCAAGTAAGTGGATTGAGCTGTACGAACAGCGCGCCGTTACCCGCGGGCTCATGGATATGACAACCGGAAACTCAAGCGTGCCCGATTCGGCAGCTGCCGCTTCGTCGTGGGGCTGCGGTCAGCGTATTACAAACGGCAACATAAATATGGACGACGACGGGAATGCGTTTGAGCCCATCCTTCCGATTTTTAAGCGCAATGGCCGCAAAACAGCACTGGTAACAAGCGCCGAAGTTACGCACGCTACACCGGCCGGTTTCTCTGCCAATGTGGCCCGACGCGGCATGCAGGACGAAATTGCCGATCAGTACCTTGAGCGTGAGTTCGATGTTATTCTGGGCGGCGGCAGCCGGCACTTTGATGCCGGGGTTCGCGAAGACGGCCGCGACCTGTTCGCCGGTTTCGCAGAAAAAGGCTACAAAGTTGCCCGCACAAAAAATGAGCTGGGTCAGCCCAACGGTTTTCAGCGCACCTTCGGTGTATTTACGGAGCGTCACCTGCCGTATCAGCTCGATCACGACAACACCCCCGATCTCGTGCGCGATGTGCCGACTCTTGCAGAGCTCTCCAAATATGCGCTCGATACCCTCAAAGCCAGTGGCGACGGATTCATTATTCAGATTGAAGGTGCCCGCGTTGATCACGCTGCGCATTCGATGGATGCTGCCGGTCTCATTTACGATCAGATTGCCTTCGACGAAGCCATCCGGGTTGCCTGGGATTTTTATGAGCGTCATGCTGATGAAACCCTTTTCGTAATCACCACGGATCACGGCAACGCCAATCCGTCCCTGAACGCAGCCGGCCGCGGCTACAACGACTCAGAGCCGTTTTTTGACCGCATTCAAAGTTTTACCTACACCAACAACTGGATGATGCGCGGTTTAAATGAAGACTCCTCTGTTGCTGATATCATTGCGCGCTTCGGAACAGCAACAAGTCTGGACTTAACCCGCGATCATGCCCGTATGCTTCAGCAGGGCCTGCGCGGTGAGTTTCAGGCAGCTTACGCCATGAAAGCCCGCCCGATGAATGTACTCGGCGATCTGATGAGCAACTACACCAGCGTAGCCTTTACCGGCAGCGTACACACCGCAGATTATGTGGAGCTCGCCGCAGCCGGCCCCGGAAGCCAAACCCTCGGCCCCATCACCCGCAACACCGACTGGTTCGGGCTAATGCTTGAAGCGGCGGGGATTGAGGTTTAGGGGGGGATAGGAGGTCGTTATTCCAATAAAGCTTCGTAGGCATGGAGTAGCCATGTTCAAATAAAAGGCAGAGAACCCAAAAACGGTTTTCTGCCTTTTCGTTATAGATTACGGTTAAGCACTCAAATCATCATCGAAGGCTATCATAGTTTTTTAACGACGTTTTGAGGAGTTCAGTAATTTCTGCTTTTAAATAATCGGGTTTCAATACTGTTACAAATGGGCAATATGAGAGAATGAGTGCAGTAAGCTCGAAGTTTGGTATTACATTAATTGTAATTTTAGTTTGATTGCCATATAATTGAACTTTTTGAGAGGGGTGGAGCGGTTTAGTCAAAATGTATGGCACAATGCTTTTTTCTAAATCAAGTTCAATTAGCTCTTTAGGTCGATTCGAAGGTTTTGTCACCCCAACAATATCAAAAAAATAATCATCCCAATCAGTCTCATCCGGAAAGTATAAGTGATTAGAGTAGTTTATTTTATTTATTCTGTCGAGTGCTAAGTTCCAGTTGTTTTGGGTGCTTTCTTCATTTCGGCCAAAAACAAACCACCGTTTATTATATTCTTTGAGGAAGTACGGATGAAAGGTTATTTCTTCGGAATCACTTGCTTTGAAATGTTTGTAATCGATAGACAATACCTGTTGTTTTTCTATTGCCTCATATAAAACAGGAAGATAGGTTATGCCCTTAAGATCCGGGTTGGAGTCAAGTTTAATAAACTCTCTGTGTTTACTTGATAGCTGTAGTTTGTCCCGCAATATTGGTAGAGTTTCTTGCACCCATTCAAATTGTGGAGCTCCCGAAAAACGCGATAAAACCTCCAAAGCGGTTCGTAACTTACTTTTTTCGTCATCATTTAGGGGTTGTTTACGAATAGAAAAATCCGAATCATAGTAGCTCATCAAAATATTTCTGCCCTCTCTGATTCTTTCTAAAGGTATACTCCAGCCTTGATCACTTTCCATAAATCGGATGTCATCGTACAGTTGTCTCTTTTGAATTGAACTATTAGTTCCGTTAAACTCAAATAAAGCATCATTAACTTCACGAAGGAGTTCAGTTACAGTGTATTTTTTAAATTTATTTTTAAAACAACGATCAAGGGTTTGATATCTGATCATTGCATTTTTAGTAATTGCCATAAGCTGTTATTTTAAACAATAGTTAAACACTCAACTTTCGCACTTCGCAACAGAACTCTCTCCAATGGTCAGGTCGGCCGATATCATAGATACGAAATGATCTATAGTCTCACTAATATCTGCTACTAATGGTAACCCCCCTACAAACCACATCTTGATTTAAAGTTTTGAGGGTATAGAGATCG